>JBBSJG010000040.1:0-19742 GCA_038257485.1 Longimicrobiales bacterium
CTGCGCGGCTTCCATACCCACGCGCCATGGGCTGGTCCGGAGAGTGATGTTGTTAAACAACAACAACCGCTCGTAGTGGGCAGTCCCTGTTCCAGCGGCCCGGCGCAGCCGGCTCCGCGTCCCCGGCGCCTCTGCTGTGAATAATCTGTTGTCGGCTGGCGGAGAACGACGGATTTGTTCACCACAGAGGCGCAGAGGACGCGTGAGGCCGCTGCGCGGCTTCCATACCCACGCGACATGGGCTGGTCCGGAGAGTGATGTTGTTAAACAACAACAACCGCTCGTAGTGGGCAGTCCCTGTTCCAGCGAACCGGCGCAGCCGGCTCCGCGTCCCCGGCGCCTCTGCGGTGAATAATCTGTTGTCGGCTGGCGGAGAACGACGGATTTGTTCACCACAGAGGCGCAGATGACGCGGAGGCCGCTGCGCGGCTTCCATACTCACGCGACATGGGCTGGTCCGGAGAGTGATGTTGTTAAACAACAACAACGCTCGTAGTGGGCAGTCCCTGTTCCAGCGAACCGGCGCAGCCGGCTCCGCGTCCCCTGCGCCTCTGCGGTGAATAATCTGTTGTAAGTTGGCGGCGAACGAAGAGACGCGTCCGCTTCTAGGCGCTTACGAAGAAGCGGTCGGGCGTGAGGGATCTGTGGATGGCAAGTGCAGCGCGGACGCCCTCGGCTGCGGCAGTGACCGCGAGGTGCGGGTGTCCGGCCAGATCGCCGGCGGCGTAGAGTCCCGGGATAGAGGTCTGCTGACCGTTGTCCACCGCGATATACCCTTCGTCATCCATGTCGCAGCCGGAATCGGCGGCGAGGGGTGACCGGGGTTCCGAGCCCAGATGGAAGAAAATGGCGTCGAGCGCGATTCCGCCGTCGCCTGTAACCGCCTCCTGCAGACAGCCATTCTCCCCGCGCAACGCCATGATCCGATCCGTCCGCACAGCGATCTTCTGTTCGTCGAGCAGTGCACGCGCCGGCGCGGAGAAATCGGGTGTCTCGCCGTTGGCGAGAATCGTGACCCGGTCGGTCCATGTGAGGAGGTACAGCGCGAGTGCGACGGCATGTTGGTCATGTCCGATGACGCCGGCGTTGCCGTCCTGCACAGAGGGACCGTCACAGTCGGGGCAGTGGTAGACGGAGTGGCCGTAGAATTCGCGGATGCCGGGTACGTCGGGCACGAAGTCGCGCAGCCCGTAGGCGAGCACGATACGACGGGCGAGGACGATGGCGCCATCAGCGGTGTGGAGTTGGAATGCGTCCTTCTCGCCTTCGATGCGAATGATCTCCGCGATCCCGTGTTCAGCGCCCGCATCGGTGGCCTGCTGGCGCATTAGGGCCCGGAGCTCGAGCGGTGGCGGGTCGGCAATGCCGGGATAGCCGTGGACACCCCAGGCCGGTCGGTTACGCGGCTCACCGGTATCGAAAACGCGCACGCGACGGCGGTATCGGCCGAGCCACAGAGCGCATGACAGCCCGGCGGGCCCGCCGCCGACAATGGCTACATCGCAGATCTCGTCATCGTTCACCGCTCCGGTTCCTTAGCGACGGCGGCGGCTTCGGCATCGACACGCCTCGCCTGTTCGGCCTGCGCTGCTACAAACTGCTCGCGTGTGGTTGGAAGCCGGACCTCGAAGGTGGAGCCCTTTCCGGGCTCGCTATGGACACTGATCTCACCGCCGTGGCCGTGCACGACTTCATGGGCAATGGTGAGGCCGAGGCCGGCGCCCTTGCTGCGCGCCTGGCCGCCCACCTGAAAGAACTTGTCGAACACATGTGCCTGCTGCTCTTCCGGGATGCCTGCACCGGTGTCTTTCACGCAGATGCACAGCCAGGCTTCTTCCTTCCATGCACGGACTTCAACGCGGCCACCCGTCGGCGTGAACTTGAGTGCATTGGAAATCAGATTGCCGAGCACCTGATCGCGCAGGCGGTCACTGTCGCCCGGAATGATCGAGGGTGTAGCGGGGTCCGCAACGACTTCGAAGGTGATGTCCTGTTTGCGTGCGAGTGCGACGAAGGTGCGCTGCACGCGGTCGAGCAGGTCGCGCACCACGACCTCGTGCATCTCGAGCTGCATGCCGCCGGCCTCGATACGGCTGACGTCGAGGAGCTGATTGACCATCTGTGTCAGGATTCGCGACTGCTCGCGGATCGACTTGAGTGCGGTGTCCTGCTTCTCATTGATCTCGCCATACACACCCTCCTGGATGAGCTCGGCATAGCCGCCGATGACGTTGATCGGGGTCTTGAGTTCGTGCGTCGAGATGCTCATGAACTCGGCTTTGAGCTTGTCGAGATCCGCCAGCCGTTGCGTCATTCCGCGGAACGACCGCGACAGGTCACCGATCTCGTCATGCCGATGGAATGGCAGATTGTCCTGCACGTCGAACGAGCCGCCAGCCACGCGCGCCATGGAGTGACGGAGCAGGGCGACAGGTCGGAGCAGGGCGCGGGTCATATAGGCGCCTATTGCGAGCGCGATTGCGAGGGCGGTCGCAATGGCGACCTGGGTCGTGGTCACTGCATTGGTACTGATCTCCGTCGCGCGACGATTGCCCGTCTTGGCCTGCTCGTCGATGGCGGCGAGGATCTCGTCGTTTGTCCGGGCGGCCGCAGCGAAGTGCTCTTTCACGCGCTCGAACTGCGCGGTCGCGGAGTCTTTCCGTCCGGCGGCAAGCAGGACATCCATGTCGCGAATGCCGGCCGAGATGCGCTCGAAGTGTGCGCGCGCGGGTTCGGCCTCCGTCTTGTAGCCGGCCTGCTCGAGACTGTCGAGGAACTGCTGCGAATCCACCAGGGCGCTGTCCCTCGCCACCCGCGACAATCCCTCGCCCGTCACGAGGTAATTGCCTTCGTAGCGGTTGATGTCGCCCATGCGCTTGCCGAAACCGCCCAGCGCCGAGTATGCACGGCCGTGCATCCGCGTCGCCATTTCCGCAATGTCGTTCAAGGTCTTGAGCCGCGACAACGCGTAGACGGTGGGGACCGTCATCAGAATGCAGACCACGACGATCGTGAGGATCAGCTGCTCACGCAGTCCGATCCCCGTCTTGTGAATGTGCCGATCCGGTGGCGAGCTGCTGCTTGGCGGGCTGATCATTTAATCTTGAGCGTCTTCTTGATGCGCTCGAGCTCCTGCTTCGCCTCCGCGAGATCCCGGTCCCGCGTGCGCAACGTCGCCTGCAGCGTTTCCACGCGTTTCGTCAACGCGTCCCGGTCCTCGCGCATCCTGCGCAGCTGAGACGGCCACGACTCGCGGGTGGAGCTTGGCAGGCTCCCAAGGCGAGCGGCCGTCGCAGCATTCACTGCGGAATCCTTGCTGGCCGCAGCCCGATCCAATTGCTGCTCCACGCCGCCCACCTCGATCGAAAGCAGGTAGAGTGTGGTGGCAACCGTCTTGTCCCATGCCGCGATGTCCTTCGAATTCAGAAGCGATGTCGCAAAATCGGAGGCGGCATACAGACGACGCGAACTGTTCCGCGGATCCAGTTCCAGCGCGGTCAGGACCATCAGGGCGCGCTCGCCGCTGTCGTCCATCCAGTGCGCGCGGTACAGAGGCTCCAGGATCTGTCGAGCCTTCTCATACTCCTGTGCCTGCGCCGCAGCGATGCCGCGACTCAACTCGACCTCTGCCTCGCCGGGTCCCCTCATCTGGCGCAATGTCGCGCAGCCCGCAATCGCTACGGTAAGCACGAAAAGCAGCGGTACGCGAATCTTCATCCCCATCCCCATCATTCCAGTCCTGCCCTGAGATTTGCTCGATCCTGTGCGCGCGCATTCACGCAAGGCGTGGGCCTGTACCCCCGTTCCCGCGAGACGGCCGTTCAACTTGCATCGCACACACCACATCACCACATTCGGCGGGTACGGGCACAGTCGATGCAACGTGCCCCCAAACAGGCGTTTGGCCAGCAGCGGGCAGACACGGAAACCAGCCGAGGCGACATGAACGACCTGATCTCAGAAACCGAAGAAGTATCGGCGGGCGAAGAGGGAAAGTACGTCGATTGTGTCATAAAGACAGCGGACGACCGCGATTTCGGTCCGATCGGCATCGGTGGAGGTACGAACTGCGTCTTCGCGGTCCATCACGACGACCCGGCGGTGGTTGTAAGTGATACGCCGATAGGCAGTTACGGTCCGACGAGCTGACGTGAGCCTTGAGCAGCGGGAATCGTCCGGATCCGATGCATTCATCGCGGAGTTGCTCGAGCGGCTGAGCGCAGTCACGGACATCGCGGATGCATGCTCGATCGTACTCGAACGAACCGCAACGATCACAGGGATGTCCCGCGCCGTCGTAACGGTACGAACGGAGCGAGGCCTCGCCGGGTGCAACTGGGGCGTGGACGATGCACTCGTCCATCGCATTCTGCGCGACGCGGACGAGGCGGGTTCTCCGATCGTCGACGCGATCGGTCACCTGAACAAGCCGACCGTTCGGCATGGTGACTGGATTCCGGAACTGGGATTTCACTCCTGCCTTGTCATCCCGATCCGTGGCACAAGCACCACATCCAATCTTGGCGTCATTGTCATCGATGCCGCGGAAATCGATTCTGCGCCATTCATCACCGAGGTCTTTGGACGCTGCGGTCCCGCGCTGGAGCGCGTCATCGAGATTGCGAGCCTGACCGAACGCGTCCGCAAGCTGGACCACCAGCGCGACCTCCTTACTACAATGCTCAACTCGCTTCCCGATCCGGTACTGCTGACGACCGAGGGGAACGATATCGTGCTCGCGAACGAGCGCGCTGAGCAGTTGATGACGCCTGGCCAGGAGGACAGCGAAGGGCGGCGTCGCGCGGTCCAGGTCAACAACATGCTGTTCACCACGTTCCTGACAGAGACCTTGTTCGGTCCGCGGCGCAGTACCTCGCGGGAATTGAATCTGGTGGATCCAGGCGAGGGCAGCGACCTGCTTTTCGAGGTGCTGTCGATTCCGCTGCCGGGTGGCACCGACACGATTTCGGTGTTGCGCGATATCACCGATCTGCGGCATGCGGTGGGCGAAGCGGAAGTACAGCACGATCGGTCACGTGTCGCAGAGCACGACGCGCGGCAGGAGCGGGATCGGCTGAATATGATCCTGGAGAACGTGAGCGACCCGATCCTGGTCACGGATGATCACTCGAACATCATCCTGATGAACACCGAGGCCGACCGGTTGTTTGTTTTGGATTCGGGACCGGTCGTGAAAGATCGTTCGGTGCAGCGCCTGATCCAGTCGAACGACGCGCGCTTCACCACCCTGATCAGTAACTTCCTGCTCCTCGCCGAGCCACAGCAGATGGAGCGGATCGTTGTGGTCGATCCGGACTCGCGCGAGCGCATGCCGGTGGAGGTCGTGAGCAGTAAGATCTTCAATACGCGCGGTGAGCCGACCGCGATCGTCAGTGTGCTGCACGACCTGACGCAATCGGAGGAGAACGAGCGGCTCGCGCGCGAACTGAAGCAGTTGAATGACCAGCTCGAGGACCGCATCCGGCAGGCGACGCTCGAACTGGAAGAACGAAATCGCCGGCTGCAATGGCAGTCCCATGAGCTGCAGAAGGCGTCCCGCCTCAAGAGCGAGTTTCTCGCGAACATGAGTCACGAGCTCCGCACGCCCATCAATGTTATCGTCGGCTACACATCGCTGATGCGGGAACGCATCTACGGCGCGCTCACGCCACCGCAGGAAGAAGCGCTCGCGAAGACGCACACCACGAGCCAGCACCTGCTCGAGCTGATCAATGACATTCTGGACCTGTCGAAGATCGAAGCGGGCAAGATGCCGCTCCACATCGAGTCCGTCGCGGTGCAGGATGTCGTGGCGGAGCTGGCGGAGTCGGTGCAGCCAATGGTGCGTCAGAAGGAGCTGACATTCGAGGCGATCGTCGAAGGCGAGTTGCAGCCGATCAATACTGATCGTAGGAAGGTGAAGCAGGTGCTGCTCAACCTGCTGTCGAATGCCATCAAGTTCACACAGGAGGGGCGGGTCACGGTGCGCGTCTCCATGGCAGGCGAGCATCGCGTCCGCTTCGATGTCGAGGACACCGGCATCGGCATCAAACCGGAGGACCTCCATGCCATCTTTGATGACTTCCGGCAGGCCGACCAGTCACATACCAAGGAGTACGGTGGAACGGGTCTCGGTCTTTCCATCACCCGCAAACTGTTGACCCTGCTCAATGGACAGATCTCCGTCGAGAGCTCGTACAGTGTAGGCACCCGCTTCATCGTCGAATTGCCGTCGCTGTAATCCTCGAACCCGCAGGCTGATCGGGACGACACGACTCGCCGGGCATGCTTCGCTGCCCGGACGAAGCGCGTCCTATCTGGTCTTGCGGCT
Source organism: Longimicrobiales bacterium (assembly GCA_038257485.1). Lineage (GTDB taxonomy): Bacteria > Gemmatimonadota > Gemmatimonadetes > Longimicrobiales > RSA9 > DASUXU01. The sequence continues at coordinate 6,332 of JBBSJG010000040.1, forward strand.
GCCCCGAACGATGAGGCCGACAAAGATGGCCACGAGGGCGTAGATCAGGATCGCCGCCGCATCGTGCGGGATCGATCGGATCATCTCACTGGCTGTAGAACTGGACCCCTGGAGCGCGATCGCGCTGAGGAACATGCAGACCTCCCTGCTCAAATCACATGACAATTGGTGCCGGAACACTGCGGCAACACTGAACAGTAAGGCTTCGTGCCGTTGCGCCGAAAGGTGTCTTCCGCCACATTCTCGCCGTTCGCGCGTGGTCTTGCATCACCCGGTCCGGCTGGGTATCCTGCCGCCCGCGCGCGTCCGGTCTTTATGAATGAAGAGCCCGCTGTTGCCGGCGTGGCTGCGGCGCGCTGACATGTAGAATCACGAATCAGGTACGCGATGGTAAAACCCTCCAAGCGGGTCATTCTGGGCGGGATCGGGGCGCTCGTCGTAGTTACGGCGCTCGCGGTCGGCGCTTTTACGGTCGGGCCGCTCAAGCCGAAGGGCGATGAGCAGCCGATCGCGTTTCCCCATGACAAGCACGCCGGCGGTACCAACCAGATCCCCTGCATGTACTGCCACAGCAGCGCGGACCGTTCTGTCGACGCGGGTATCCCGGCTGTCCAGGTCTGCGCCGGCTGCCACGTCCCGAACGGCGTCGCCGCCGCGGGCGCCAGAGCCGACAGTGCGGAGGTCAAGAAGGTCGTGGCGTACTGGAAGGCGCAGAAGCCGATCCCGTGGGTCCGGATCCATGACCTCCCCGACCATGTCCATTTCCCGCATTACCGGCATATCAATGCCGGCGTGACCTGCCAGACGTGTCACGGCGATGTCCAGAACGTCGGTCAGGTCAAGCAGGAAGCATCGCTCCAGATGGGCTGGTGCATCAGCTGTCACGAGCAGCGGAAGGTTCGTACCGACTGCTTCGTCTGCCACTACTAGCAGGATCACAGATGGGTAACGGCATAGAGAGGCGCAATTTCCTCAAGGTCCTCGGCATCACAGGTGCCGGCGCGGCCGTAACGGGGTGCGGGACGGGGCCGGAGAAGCTGATCCCGTACGTGATCCCGTCCGAGGATATCGTGCCGGGCATTTCGACCTGGTATCGCACGACTTGCCGCGAGTGTCCAGCAGGATGCGGCATGGATGTCCGCACGCGTGAGGGGCGCGCGATCAAGGCGGAGGGCAACCCGCTGTCGCCCATCTCGCACGGCAAGCTGTGCTCGCGAGGCCACGCGTCGTTGCACGGCCTGTACAACCCGGACCGCATTCCGCAGGCACTCACGCGCGCCGTCGCGGGCAGCCGCACGAGCATCGATGACTGGGACAGGCTGAGCTGGGAAGATGCCGAGAGCCGCCTCACGGCAGCGCTCCAGCAGCACCGCGGCCGCACCGTGTTCCTCACCGGGAGCTACACCGGCACCATGGAAACGCTGGTGGATGACTTCTGTCAGGCCTTCGGCATTACCCGCGTCAAGTACGAGACCTTCGCATGGGAGCCCCTGCGCGCGGCTAACCGGATGCTCTTCGGCATCGACGCCGTGCCCATTCACGACTTCTCCAACTCGGATGTCACGATCAGCTTCGGCGCCGACTTCATGGAGACATGGGTCTCGCCGATCGATTACTCCGTGGGCTACGTGCAGGGTCATGCGTACAATCAGGGCAAGCGCGGTAAGCTGATCTACGTCGGCGCACACCGCTCCATGACCGGCCAGAACGCGGACGAGTGGCTCCGCGCCAAGCCGGGCACCGAGCACATGGTCGCACTCGCCATTGCTCGCCTGATCGTCGATGCCGGCGGCAACGCCGGCGCCGCCGGCCCGATCGTCGCCAACATCGACCCGGCCGCCGCCGCCGCCGCTGCGGACGTACCACTCGCGAAGCTGGAGGCAATTGCGCGCGAGTTCGCCAACAATGGCAGGTCCCTCGCCGTCGGCCCGGGCATCTCCGCGCACCACGCGGCCGCGACGGCCACTGCCGCGGCCGTCGCCGTCCTCAACTCCGTCGCCGGCAACATCGGCAAGACGGTCCACCTGTCGCAGGTCGAGGAGCACACGCGCGGAATCGCGAGCTACGCCGACCTGCAGCAGCTCATTACCCGCATGAACGAGGGGTCTGTCGGCGCTCTCCTGGTGCACGGGCCGAACCCGCTCTACTCGATGCCCGAGCACGATGCGGTCGACGGCGCGCTGGCCAAGGTCCAGTTCATTGCGTCGTTCTCGTCGTTCCTCGATGAGACCAGCGCGCGGGCGCACATGCTGCTCCCGGACCACCACTTCCTCGAGGCGTGGGGCGACTATACGCCGCGTACCGGCCTGACGGCGGTCGTGCAGCCGGTCATGACGCCCGTATTCAGCACCAAGCAGACGGCGGACGTGCTGTTGTCGGTTGCCCGTCGGGCCGCTGTCGCTCTGCCAAATGCGGCACCGACGTACTACGACTACCTGCGCGGAACCTGGCAGCGCACGCTGTTCGGCCAGGCGGGTGGTGGTGCATCGTTCGAGGACTGGTGGATCGAGGCGCTGCAGACCGGCGTTGTCGAAACCGCCGCCGCGGCCCGGACGGGTACCGTGCCGGTCATGACGACGACCGGCACCGCACAGCTCGGCTTCCAGCCGGTGGACTTCAAGAAGGGCGGCGCGGACGACTACTACCTGGTCATCTACCCGTCATACAAGTACTGGGACGGCCATCTCGCAAACCGCCCATGGCTGCAGGAGCTGCCCGATCCGGTCAACAAGTTTGCCTGGTCATCGGCCGTCGAGGTTCATCCGGCGACGGCGGACCGGCTTGGCCTCGACACCGGGCATACCGTGAATGTCACGACGGCCCGCGGCACGCTGACAACGCAGGTGTTCCGCAATCCCAACCTGCGCGAGGATACGATCGCGATCCAGATGGGGCAGGGCCATGTCGGATTCGGCGCGTATGCCAATGAACGCGGCGTCGACCCGGTAAAACTGCTCCAGCCCCACGCCGATCCGCTTTCGGGTGCGCTGCTGTACGCGCAGACCACCGCGAAGATGGTGGCGACCGGGGACTGGGAGCGGCCGATCATGATCGGCAATGAGGGCGACCAGCACGACCGCCACATCGCACAGTGGGTCGGCATCGACGAGGCACGGTCCGCGGATATCAAGCGCGGTCTGACCGTGCTTGCCGGCGCGACCACGGCACCGCCTGCCGCCGAACACGCAGACGCCGCGGGCGGACACGCACCGAAGCAGCATCCGATGGATGCGACGGTCACACAGCTGCAGGGATCCGCGGGTTGGTCACCGGCAACGATCGATGCATCACCGATGGGCTACCCGCCTCCGGGCACGCACTACGGCGAGTACAGTGAGACGCAGCCTCGCTGGGGCATGGCGATCGACCTCGATCGCTGCATCGGCTGCAGTGCATGCATGACTGCATGCTATGCGGAGAACAACATCGCAGTCGTCGGTCCGGAACAGGCCGTGAACGGCCGCGCCCTCCAGTGGATCCGCATCGAGCGGTACTGGGAGATCGAAGGCGATGAGGTGCAGACGCAGTTCCTGCCGATGATGTGTCAGCAGTGCGGCAATGCGCCGTGCGAACCGGTCTGCCCGGTCTACGCATCGTATCACACGCCGGACGGCCTCAATGCGCAGATCTACAACCGCTGCGTCGGCACGCGCTACTGCGCGAACAACTGCCCGTACAAGGTCCGTACACTCAACTACTTCAATTACGAGTGGCCGGAGCCGTTGAACTGGCAGCTCAATCCGGATGTGTCGGTGCGTGAAAAAGGCATCATGGAGAAGTGCACGTTCTGCGTGCAGCGCATCCGTGAGAAGCAGAGTAATGCTCGCGTACAGGGACGCGCGGTACGCGACGGCGAGATCACGCCGGCCTGCGCGCAGACATGCCCGGGCGATGCGATCGTGTTCGGCAACATGCGGGACCCGGATGCCCGGGTTACGCGCATCGCGAATGCGGGCCGCGGCTACCGCGTGCTGGAAGAGCTGAATACTCAGTCCGCAGTCGTTTACCTGAAGAGGGTCTCGCTCAGTGCCGATGCTGCAGCGACGCCGTCGGCAGGGGAGCACTAGAATATGTCGACAGTGATCCGTTCCGAGACACATCCGGAAGTCGAATCGTTCGCGGACGTCAATCGCGATCTGCTCAGCCTGCTGAGCAAGCCCGGCAAGGGATATCTCGCGCTGCTGGGCTTCACGATCGTCGGCGTCCTCATGATGTTTGGTGCCTGGGGCTACCAGATTGTGGTGGGCTTCGGCATGTCGGGCATGCACAACCCGGTCGGCTGGGGAACATACATCACCACGTTCGTCTTCTGGGTCGGCATCGGCCACGCCGGTACGCTCATCTCCGCAGTGTTGTTCCTGTTCCGGGCCCGGTGGCGCCAGTCCATCTACCGCGCATCCGAAGCGATGACGGTATTCGCAGTCATGACGGCGGGCCTGTTCCCGCTGATCCACGTCGGTCGCCCCTGGCTCGCGTACTACCTGCTGCCATATCCGAACCAGCGCGGGCTCTGGCCGAACTTCCGGTCGCCTCTCGTGTGGGACGTGTTCGCGGTCAGCACATACCTCACCGTGTCTGCGACGTTCTTCCTGATCGGCATGATCCCGGACATCGCGGCGGCACGTGACACGACAACCATCCCGTGGCGGAAGAAGCTCTATACCATCCTGGCATTCGGATGGCGCGGTACGGAACGCGAGTGGGGCCACTACTCAAAGGCCTATCTCTATCTCGCAGCGCTCGCCACACCGCTCGTGCTGTCCGTACACTCCGTGGTTTCGTGGGACTTCGCAATGTCCATTGTGCCGGGCTGGCACACGACCATCTTCGCACCATACTTCGTGGCTGGCGCCATTTTCTCCGGCCTCGCGATGGTGATTACGATCCTGGTCCCGATCCGCAAGATCTTCAATCTCCAGAAGTACTTCACGGAACGCCACTTCAATGCGATGGGACTGCTGGTGCTGGCCGCCGGCAACATCGTGTTCTACGCGTACCTGACCGAGTTCTTCATGGCATGGTACAGCTTCGAAGTGCCGGAACGCGCGATCTTCTGGGATCGTGTGACGGGTCAGTACTGGTGGGCCGTATGGATCATGCTGACGTGCAACGGCATCATTCCCATGCTGCTCTGGTCGAAGAAGGTGCGAACCAATATCGCCGCGCTCTTCACGATCACGATTTTCATCAACATCGGCATGTGGTTCGAGCGCTTCGTGATCATTGTCACGAGCCTTGCGCATGAATACGAGCCCTGGCAGTGGCGCACCTATATGCCGACCCGTACCGAGATGATAATCGTATTCGGCAGCTTCTGCTGGTTCGGCATGCTGTTCCTGCTGTTCCTGCGCGTTCTGCCTGCGATCTCGATCGCCGAGCTCAAGGAAGTGATTCCCGCGCCGCTGCGGTTCGGCCGCAAGACGGCGACCGGCACAGCCGAGTCCCACGCGCGGATCGGACGTCCGGAGGTGACCGAATAATGTCCATGAAGACGAACGGCACACTGGGCGTATTCGACGCCCTTGATGCCACGACACGTACGATCGCACGGCTGCGCGGTGCCGGGTTCCGCGGGATGACTGTGTACTCGCCGATGCCGAGCCACGATATCGAGCACGCGCTGCACCTCGGTCAGAGCCCGGTCCGCATCTTCACACTGGTCGGTGCACTGACGGGTACGGCGACGGGATTCGCACTCGCGACCTGGACGTCGCTCGACTGGCCGCTGCTCACGGGCGGCAAGCCGATGATCTCGATGCCCGCATTCGTGATCATCGCATTCGAGCTGACCATCCTGTTCGGAGCACTGTCGACGATCGCAGGTCTGTTCATCAACATGCGTCTGCCCAACCGCAACATCATGCAGGTCTACGACGCGCGTTTCACAAACGACCATTTCGGTGTGCTGATCGATCCACCGAAGGGCCGCGAAGCAGAAGTACGCAATATTATGAACGAGAGTGGCGCCCTCGAGGTGCACGAGCAGGTCGAGGAGGTGGCGGTTGGCGAAGACATTTTCTAAAGCGGTGCTGGTCGCGGCCGCGAGCATGTCGTTCGCGGGCTGCACGCAGCTGGACAACGCGATCGCGAAGGTGCCCTACCTGGCGATGATGCGGGAAGCACCGTTCTTCGATCCGTACGAAGCGCCGCGCAACGCGCCGCCGGGGTCGATCCCGTTCCAGGGACCGCAGGGCACGCACATGCAGCCGCTCGAACCATCCGACGCAGCCATCTCGGCGTTCGCAGCATCGGCCGTGGGCCGCAATCCGTATCCGGCGGGCGACACGGCAGTGATGGCCGCCGGTAAGATGATGTATGATCGGCACTGCTCGGTCTGCCACAATGTCGATGGCAAGGGCAATGGCCCGATCGTCGGCCCCGGCAAGTTCCCGCTCGGACCGTCTCTGATTACGCCCGGCCGCAGCGAGGGGTATGTCTATGGCATCATCCGCGCGGGCCGCGGTGTGATGCCCTCATACGGCGCGCGCACATCGCACAATGACCGCTGGGCGATCGCCAGCTACGTCGCGCATCTTCAAACACAGGCTGGTGCGACGCCGACAGCAACGACACCGGCGGCAACACCGGCGGCAACGACACCGGCAGCGACAACGCAGGCGCCAGCGCCGGCCGGACAGGAGAATCAGTAGTGGCACACGACGCACACGCGGATATGCCGTACAAGCGCCTCGAGACCGTGCCGCAGGCGTTGCGCGGTCTGGTGATCGGGCTGACTGTTGTCGGCGTGATCGCACTGGTCGCGGCATTCCTGCAGAATCCGACGCGCGCCTGGCGCGCATACTACTTCAACTGGCTGTTCTTCATCAGCATCGCGCAGGGTGCAGTGCTGCTGTCGGCAGTGGTGACGATCGCGAAGGGTCTGTGGTCGCGCCCGCTTCGCCGCATCGCGCTGTCCTTCGCGGCGTTCATGCCGATCGCCTACCTGATGCTGATCCCAATCTTCTTCGGTGCGGATCACATCTGGCCGTGGATCGCGGAGCCGGTACCGGGCAAGGACGTCTGGCTCAATGTTCCGTTCCTGACGGTTCGTACGATGATCGGCCTGGGTATCCTCGTCGTGATCGACATCCTGTTCGCGTACTACGCATTGCGCCCGGACCTCGGCATGGTCCGTGACCGTACGCCGGCACAGTTCCGCAAGCTGAATGGCTGGATCACGCGCAACTGGCGGGGGCAGGAAGCGGAAGAGCTGCGGTCATTCAACAAGCTCACGCTGCTTTCGCCGGTCATGGCAGCGACGTACGCGCTCGTGATGGGCATGCTTTCGTGGGACTTCGTGATGTCGCTCGAGCCACACTGGTTCAGCACGCTGCTAGGGCCGTACTTCTTCATGGGCGCATTCCTGGGCGGCCTGATGCTCACGGCCATTACGACGCTGCGCTACCGCAAGCATCTCGCGCTCGAGGAATGGATCACCACGAACAACCTGCACGACCTGGGCAAGCTCTGTTTCGGTTTCACGATTTTCTGGGGCTACCTGTTCTTCGGCCAGTTCATCGTGATCTGGTACGGCCTGCTGCCGATCGAGCAGTCCTTCGTGATTCACCGTTTCTCTGCGCCATTCGTGAACGTCGCGTACCTCGTGGGTCTGTGCATCTTCCTGATCCCGTTCTTCGGCCTGCTCGGCGTCGCAACCAAGAAGTCGCCGACGCTGTTCACGCTGTTCGCGTGCATCAGCTTGCTGGGGCTGTGGCTCGAGCGCTGGATTCTTACGTATCCGACGTTCTACCTGGGGGCGGACAACCTGCCATTCTCGTGGCAGGAGCCGGGCATGTTCATGCTGTTCGCCGGCCTGCTCATCGGTGCGCACCTCTGGTTCACAACACGGTTCCCGCTGCTCCAGATGTGGGTGCCTGCGGCCGAGGTAGAACTGCAGGGCATCGAGATGGAGCCCACACAGGCAGCCGCCATGCGCTGATCACGGCGAACGCGCGCGGTCATGCGTACGACGCCAATTTTTCACGCGCTCGAGCTCATGCTCGAGCGCGTGTTTTATTACACGACCTGTGAATGGAACTGCTGAGCGGCCGCCGAATGCGGCAGTGATTGCGAGCATGACTCTCCACAGGTGCCTCCTGTCACCGATCACCGCGTAGATCGGCTCCCATCGCTCCGGCCTGAACTTCGCCTTGAAGGTGTCGAGCCCCTCGAAATTGTAGAACCGGCGGCCGTGCAGGCGGAGCCATGTGAACAGTGCGCGCACACCCGTCGGCGGTGGCACGTCAAGGAGTGGTGTATGAAGTGACAGGGGTGAGAGCCCGAGTGTGATGATCTCGGCGCCTTCAGAGTCAAGTGTCGTGGCGGCCGCAAACAACAGGGACTCCGTTGTGCCGTTCGGTGCGTTGCCGACGCGCAGGTTCTGCTCGACCAGCCACCCGTTCCGCAGCGGAATCGGTGTGGCGATGAGAAAACCCACTACGACGGCATCGCGCAGAGCGACAAAAATGCGGCGGTCATCGAGGCTGTCGAGCGTGTCGGACTCGACCAGGAAGTGAAGCGGTGGCAGCGACCGCGCGTCGAGCCATGCGCGCAGGCACGCATGCAGTTCCGGCGCCCGCCGCGCACGCTCCGCGCTCCACTCTTCGATGTGCACCCCCTTCGCCGCAGCGCGGTTGAGCTGCGCTCGCAGCGAGCGATGGGTCGAAATGTTGCGGACGAGAACACGGGGATGCCACACCGGCTGCGCGCCGATCGCAAGCACTGACATCCCATCGTGGGAGGTGGCCTCGAGGATCGGCAGCGCGCGGTGTTCAGCCGCGAACCATGCGATCTCGCAGCCTGCGGTCGCAGCATCGGCGATGAACTCTGAGACAGCACCGGGCATTGCCGCATCTTCGCATACGGGAACTCCGGCAACGACGCGCACGCCGTGATACTCGACGTATCCTGCGACCGCTGTCCCGTCCCGATTGAACCACAGTGTGAACCCGGGATTCAGGATCTGGTAGGAAGTGGTGTTCCACCCGTAGGTCAGGACGAGTGCGCGCGCCCGGTCATGAGGACTCATCGTCCGACCGCGCATTGCCGCCGCTCGCGCGCTTTGCATACTTACGAACCTCGATCATGATCGCGCGGAACAGTGTCGCTTCGCGCGCATTCAATTCAGCCCGCCGGAACACTGCTCGCACCGTCCTCATGATGGCCTCGGGCTCCCGCTTCTTGAAGAACTCAATGGCCGCAAGTGTGTCGTGCGAGTCCGCAAAGAGGTCGGTGATCTGGCGGGGCGTGGCCGGCTCCGACGTGCGCTTCGGCAATGGCAGTGTGGGTGACGAGTCCTGCGCAGCGAGCCACAGCTCGTACGTGACGAGCAGCACTGCCTGCGCCAGGTTGAGTGACGAGTACGACGGGTCCGTGGGCACGACCAGGAGGCGGTCGCAACGGTCGAGTTCCTCATTCGCGAGGCCCTTGTCCTCGCGGCCGAACACAATCGCGATCGGACCCTGCGCGGCACGTTCCTCCGCAATCCGGATCAGCTCCGGCGCAGCTTCGCGCGGGTGCTGCCACACGAACGATGCAGTCCGTCGGCGGGCCGTGGTAGCGACTGCGTAGCTCACATCGGCAAGCGCCTCATCGAGCGTGTCGAAGAACTCCGCACGCTCGAGGACAGCCTCCGAGCCATGCGCGATGCCGCCGATCCGGTGCGCATTGTAGTCCACCGGTGCAACCAGTCGAATCCGCCGCAGCCCCATGTTCATCATGGCGCGAACCGCCGTCGCAATATTCACCACGTCCTGCGTCTGATTCAGCACCACGACAAACCGGTCCGCATGCTCGGTCCCGATCGCGTCTACACGCGCACCGCCGTACGCAGCGGTCATGCGGACACCGCGGACGGACGGGTGCGCAGTGCAAACGGCAATGCGAGCGCAGCGGTGAAAGCGAGTGCAGCGCCCATCAGGAACGCGGCCGATGCGCCATAGCGCGCCCACACGATGCCGAACAGGACACTCGCGGGCAGCGCTGTCATTCCGATGGAAAAATGGAACGCACCGAATGCCGCGCCCCGCCGCGCGGGTGGTGCGAGTGCTGTGACGAGCGCCTTGGCGGGCCCCTCTGTGAGGCCATAGAACAGGCCGTAGAAGAGGAACAGTCCCCAGACATGCCAGGGTGCGTCCGCCAGCGCGAAACCGACGTACGTCGCCGCATAGAAGAGCCAGCCGGCGACGATCGCGCGCTTCGGTCCGAACCGGTCCGAGATCTCACCGCCTACAACGTTCCACACCATTTTGCTCACGTGATGCACAGACCAGAGGAGTGGCAGCGCCGCGACTGCGATCCCCAGGTCGCGCGCGCGCAGCAGCAGGAACGCGTCCGTCGCATTCCCCAGAGTGAATATCATCACGACCACGAGATAGCGCAGCATCGAGGGATCGCGAAATGATTCGAAAATGCTGCCCGGCTCAGACGCGGGCACTGCGACACGAGTTGGTCCGTCCGCCTCGACGGGAATGTCGGTCACGCGTGATGCGATCACGAACAGGGAGATCACGCCCGGTATCAGGGCAAGCGCGAACACCATGCGGTACTCGCCGGGCATGAAGTATAGCAGGGCAGCGGCGACGAGGGGACCGACGACGGCACCCGCATGGTCGGCCGCCATGTGCAGACTGAACGCACGGCCGCGCAGCGCAGGGTCCACGGAGGCGGCAAGCAGTGCGTCGCGCGGTGCAGAACGCACACCCTTCCCGACGCGGTCCACAAATCGGATTACGAGGACGTGCCACGGCGCCGCCGCGACCGCGATCATGGGGCGCGCGAACGATGCCAGGCCGTAACCCCACAGGATGAGTGGCTTGCGACGGCGGACGCGGTCGGAGAACCAGCCGCTCGCAAGCTTGAGGAAGCTCGCAGTGCTCTCCGCAACGCCCTCGATCACACCCAGCAGCGCGGGTCCGGCGCCGAGCGTGGTGAGGAGGAAGAACGGAAGGAGCGGATAGATCATCTCGCTGGCGGCATCGTTCAGGAACGAAACGACGCTGAGCCAGAGGACGTTGCCGCGTAGGATGGTTCGTGTGGAAGTGCGCAATCGCCTTCTCCGCTCATGGACGCCGGTCCGGATCGCAGGCCCGCGAACGTAGCACGCACGAGCCCGTGCGGGTAGGGCCGCCGACGCCTAGTTTCAGGCATGCACAACCGCGAGCTGTTCCGATGGTTCCCCGAGGCGGAACGCAGCGTCCCATGGCTCCCGCTGGCGCAGCTGCCGACGCCGCTCCGGCAGTTCGACATCGAGCTGCCCGGCGGCCGCGCTCCGGTATGGGTCAAACGCGATGACGTTGCGGCCGACCCATACGGCGGCAACAAGGTCAGGAAGCTGGAATTCCTGCTGGCCGATGCCATCGCGAAGAAGGCGACCCGTGTCATTACCGCGGGCGCATTCGGCTCGCATCACGCACTCGCCACAACCGTCTACGCGCGCGCCGTCGGCATCGACGCAACCGTTGTGGTATTCCCCCAGGACATGACACCGCACGTCGAGAAGATTCTCTACATGATCGCGGGACTGGGCGCTGACATGCGGTTCACCCGTCGCATGGAATTCGTGCCGGTCGCACTCGGCCGGGTGCGACGAGCCTGCGGAAAGCACGCGTATGTGATCCCGCCCGGCGGCTCCAACGCGCTCGGCACCCTCGGCTATGTCGAGTGCGGCCTCGAGCTCGCCGCGCAGTGGCGGGACGGCGTGGCACCGCAGCCACGCCGCATCCATGTCGCGGCCGGCACCCTCGGCACCACCGCCGGCCTCGCCCTCGGTCTCGCCATTGCCGGTGTCGACGTCGAGATCGCAGCCACCCGCATCACCAGTCGCCTCGTCACGAATGAGCGGGCACTCGCTTCGCTGATCCATGGCGCCAGGCAGCTGCTTCTGACTGCGGTCGGCGGCAGCGCCTCGCCGCAGACGCTGCCATCCGTGGCCGAAGTCATGCACAGGGTCACATTCGTACACGACCAGATCGGCGCGGGGTACGGCAGGGCGACAGAGGCCGCCGACGATGCAACTCGCCGCTTTGCCGATGCAGGACTCACACTGGATACGACCTACACCGCCAAGGCCGCGGCCGCGCTGCTCGCGGATCCATTGACGCAGCGAGGTGAGACCATGTTCCTTCATACATTGAGTGCACTCGAACCGATCACGGCAACGGCGAACGTTTCGCTCGCCGATCTGCCGCGACAGGTCGCAGCATACATGACGACGAACACAACGGGGGTCTGAAATGGCAGGCATGGACGGCGTGCACGAATACATCGATCAGAATCGCCAACGTTTCCTCGACGAGCTCTTCGATTTTCTCCGATTGCCGAGCATCAGTGCAGCGAGCGAGCGCAAGGAGGACGTGCGCAGAACTGCGGAATGGATCGCGGAGCGCATGCGCGATGCAGGACTCGAAGTGTCGCAGCACGATACAGCAGGCCATCCCGTTGTACTCGGTGAGTGGCGGAACGCGGGACCCGATGCGCCCACCGTTCTGATCTACGGCCACTACGATGTGCAGCCGCCCGAGCCGCTCGAACTGTGGACGTCGCCCCCGTTCGAGCCTGTCATCCGCGACGAGCGCATCTATGCGCGCGGCTCCGTCGACGACAAAGGCCAGTTGTATCTCCACGTGAAGGCCATCGAAGCGCACCTGCGCGTGAACGGTACGCTGCCCGTCAATGTGATTCTGCTCGCGGAAGGAGAGGAGGAGATCGGCAGCGCCAACCTCATGCCGTTCATCACGCAGCACAAGGACAGACTCGCATGTGATGCCATCGTGATTTCCGATACGACGATGGCCGCACCTGGTTTGCCCACCATTGGCGCGTCGCTGCGCGGACTCGCGTATTTCGAGATTCATGTGCAGGGGTCGAAGGGTGACCTGCATTCCGGCGGATACGGCGGCGCGGTCCTCAATCCGGCGACCGCGCTCGCGCATATCATCACATCGTTCCACGACGAAAACTGGCGCATCGCGATCGACGGCTTCTATGATGACGTCGACCCTGCACCGGAATTCCGTGAGAGCTTCAAGCGCGTACCTGTCGAAGACCAGAGCGTGCTCGATGACACGGGCTCACCCGCACTCGTCGGCGAGAAGGGATACACCACACTCGAACGTCTGTGGATCCGTCCGACGTGCGAAGTGAATGGCCTGCTGTCGGGTTACACCGGTGAAGGATCGAAGACCGTGTTGCCCGCGAAAGCGATGGCGAAAGTGAGTTTCCGCCTGGTGCCCAACCAGGTGCCGGCGAAGATCCATGAGCTGCTGCAACGTCACATCGAGAAGGTCACGCCGCACGGTGTCACGGTGCGCGTCGACGAACTGCACGGCGGCATGCCGTGGCGAGCGAAGATCGAAGGGCCACTGTACGAAGCGGCCGCACGCGCACTCGAGTTCGCCTGGGGCGACAAGCC
>JBBSJG010000041.1:0-19733 GCA_038257485.1 Longimicrobiales bacterium
AAGGAGAGAATGTCGGGGATGATGCGGCAGGCGCCGAAGCCGGATTCGACTGCGGGATCAGGGAACCAGCGATGACGGCTGCACAGTCGGCCGCGACGCCGCTGCTGTCGGCGCGCAACCTGACGAAGCAGTACAAGGATGTGGTTGCATTGAACGATGTTTCGTTCGACATCTTCGACGGCATCACGGGCATCCTCGGTGAGAATGGTGCGGGCAAGAGTACCGCGATCAAGATATTCCTCGGCATCCTGAAGCAGACGAGCGGGACGGCGACGGTGCTGGGCGAAGATGCGAGTGTGAGTGAACGGGTGCGGTCGAGGCTTGGGTACATGCCGGAGCACGACTGCCTGCCGCGCTCGGTGAGTGCTGCAGAGTTCCTGACGCACATGGCGGAAGTGAGCGGGCTGCCGCCGACGATCGCACGCTCGCGCGCTGCGGACACGTTGCGTCACACGGGTCTGTTCGAGGAGCGGTACCGCGCGATCGGCGGCTACTCGACGGGCATGAAGCAGCGGGTGAAGCTCGGCCAGGCGCTGGTACACGACCCCGCATTCATTTTCCTCGATGAGCCGACGGCGGGACTCGATCCGATGGGTCGCGAGGAGATGCTGGACCTGATCCGCAAGACGCATCGCGAGTTCGGGATCAGTGTCCTGCTGTCGTCGCACCTGATGTCGGATGTCGAACGCACATGCGACCGCATCATTGTCATGCACGCGGGCGAGGTCGCGCACGCGGGTGCAGTAACACAGTTCACCACAGAAATGCAGACGGTGTTCATCGAAGTCGATACGAACCACGCTCAGCTCGTGGCCGCGCTCGAGCGGCGGGGCGTTGCAGTGGTTGCCGAGCGAGGCGGCTTCACGATTGAAGGCCCCGACGAGAGTATCTACGACCTGGTGCGCGATGCAGTGGTCGAGGCGGAGGCGCCGCTTCGCCGTCTCGCGCCGCATCGTCACGTCCTCGCCGAGCTGTTCGAGCGCGAATCATGAGCACCACTGAAAAGACCGCACCGCCCGTTCACGGCGGCACGGTCTTCGACACCGGCTACCAGCGGTACGAAGGTGTGCGCGAAGGGCGCAAGCGTTCGCGCGCGGCGATCTACAAGGATGGTATCCGCATCGCGATGGGCTTCGGCCGCGGCGGGCGGGCGAAGGTTCTGCCGTGGGTGTTCATCGGCGTGCTCGCAGCGATTGCACTGATCATGGCGATCATTGCAGGCGGCATCGACCGATACATGGGCGGCGGAACTGCGAGCGCGCTCGATCTGCCGTCGCATTCCGATTATTACGGCATGGCATCGATGCTGATGTTCGTGTTCGCGGCACTGGTAGGGCCGGAACTTCTCTGCCCCGACAGGAACGACGGGACGATCAACCTGTACCTCGTGCGTCCGATCACGGGCAGCGACTACGTGATCATGCGGTGGGCCGCGTTCCTAACGGTGATGACGCTCGCGTCATGGTTCCCGCAGGCACTGCTGTTCCTGGGGCTCTGTCTCAATGATCCGTCACCCGTGGAATACCTGAGAACGCACTGGCTGGATATTCCGAACTTCCTGGTGGCAGGGTTCGCGATCGCGGCGTACGTCACGACGATTGCACTGCTGACCGCGTCCTTCACGACGCGACGCGCCTATGCGTCGGTGTTTCTCGTCGGTCTGTACGTAATCTCGGCGCCCGTGACCATGGGCATGGCGAACGGGATCGGCGGCACGATCGGACAGTGGATCTCGATGTTCAATCTCTCGAACATTCCCGTGCATGTGAACGACCTCATTTTCGACGACATCAGCAAGGTCACGTCGATTGCACCCGCGCGCGACCTCGCCGGCTGGATCCGCGTGGTGTGGTACTTCGGATGGACTATCGTTCCCGGCGTGATCCTGTGGCACCGCTACCGGAAGCTGACACCATGAGCGCCGTGATCCGCGTAGACCGCGTTTCGCGGTGGTTCGGCAGCGTGGTTGCGGTGAGCGACATCACGTTCGAAGTCTCGCCAGGCATCACCGGCCTGCTTGGTCCAAACGGTGCCGGCAAGACGACGTTGCTGCGCATGATGACCGGCCTCGCTGAGACTTCAAGCGGCTCCATTACGATGTTCGGCGAGCCCGTACGCAACAACCCGGAGTTGTACCGTCGCATCGGCGTGATGTCGGAGCACGAGACGGTCTACGGGTTCATGAAGGGCCGTGACTTCGTACGGCTGATGGGCAGGCTGCGTGGCGTGACGGACGAGAAGTTCGTCGACAGGGCGATCGAGCGGGTCGACATGAAGGCCGCGCAGGATCGTCCGATGGGCACATACTCGCGCGGGATGCGGCAGCGCATGCGACTCGCCGCGACACTCGTGCACGACCCGGAAGTGCTCATTCTCGACGAGCCGCTAAATGGCGCGGATCCTCGCCAGCGCGTGCACTTCCAGCATCTGCTGGAGCAACTCGCGGGTGAAGGCAAGACGATCCTGCTGTCGTCCCACATTCTCGAAGAAGTCGAGCAGGTCGCGGCGACGGTGCTGCTCATCGTGAATGGCAAGCTCGCAGCATCCGGCGGCTTCCGCGCAATCCGTGCTGCACTCGATCAGCGGCCGTACCACGTGCGCGTGGTATGCGACGCACCGCGTCGACTCGCGGCCGAGATCCTCGCACTGGACTCGGTGGATGCAGTGAATCTCGATCCTGACGGCGGCCTCGTTGTGCTGAGCCGGAACGTGCGTGACCTGCAGATCGAACTGCCGCGGCTCGCACAGAAGTCATCGATCCGCCTGCGCCGGGTGGAACCGCTCGATGACTCACTCGAAAGTGTTTTTGGCTACCTGGTGGAGGGCTGACGCATGTACCTGGTGTTTCTTCTCACACTGCGTCAACTCGCAGGATCCCCTCGCCTCCTGATTATGACTGCACTGGCTGCGATGCCGGTCATGATCGCGTGGGTGATGGTCAGCCAGTCACACGGGCCGTCCGTGTACGACTTCGAGACGACGGTCCTGAATGCAATGCTCGCCGGCGCGATCACGCCGCTCGTCGTTCTGGCGATCGCGGGTTCCGCGTTCGGCAACGAGATCGAGGACCGAACGATTGCGAACCTAGTGCTGTCACCGATTCCCCGCTGGCAGATCGTAGTCCCGAAGCTGCTGGCGACAATTGCGATTGCTGCTCCATTCATGGTCGTGAGCGCGCTCGTGACATCGTACGTCGCGTTCCTGGGTGATACGCAGGCGGTGGTCGCCGTCACACTGGCAGTGCTGCTCTGCGTCGTGCTGTACTCGTCCGTGTTCGTGTGGCTGGGGCTGCGCACACCGCAGGCGATCGGCATCGGGCTGCTGTATGTCGTGCTGTGGGAGGGGTTCCTGACGACGTACGTGTCCGGCATCAAGATGTTGAGCATCCGGCACTACGCGATCTCGTTCATGCACGGTCTCGATTCCCGGCGGTTCGCGCTGGTCAACGACATGTCGCTGACGACGGTGAGTATCGTGTCGGTGTTGGTGTTCGCGGGGTTCCTGTTGCTGACGGTGCGTCAGCTCAGACGGATGGATATTCCGTAGGGGCGGATGGTGTCAGGCGCGTGGCGCTGCGCGGCAGGGTCACCACGAACGTCGAGCCCTTCCCCACTTCGCTTTGTGCCGTGAGATCGCCGTCCATGCGCAACGCGAGGTCGCGGGAAATGGCGAGGCCGAGGCCGACGCCGGAGTCGCGGCTGCCCGGGACGTGACCGTCCACCTGGACGAACGGTTCGAACACCGTGCGGAGCCGATCGGCGGGTATCCCGCGACCGGTGTCGCGCACGCTTATCATGGCACGGTCCTCCGTGGTCTCGATGCGAAGCGAGATGGTGCCGCTGTCTGCGGTGAACTTGATCGCATTGGACAGGAGGTTGAGCAGGATTTGCCGAACCTTCTCCGCGTCCGCGTGAATAGCGATCGCTTCGCGACTCGGCGTATGCTCGAAGGCTATATTGCGCAGTTCCATCTGCGGTGACACGAGACCGATGACTTCGTCGACGACGGCAGCGAGGTCGACGTCTTCGACGTGAAATGCGATCTGCCCCGACTCGAGCTTCGCGAAATTGAGGATGCTGTTGATGAGACCGAGGAGGTGGGCCTGGCTGCGCTGGATGCGGTCGAAATCCTCGTTCTGTTGCGGCGTGATCGGCCCTCGTATGCCCATCTGCATGAGCTGGACATAGCCACCGATGGCGTTGAGGGGTGTCCGCAGCTCATGGGACATGACGGCGAGGAATGCACCCTTCGCGCGGTTCGCTTTCTCAGCGGATGCTCGAGCAGCGGTCTCGCGTTCGAGCAGGTCCTTCCGCATGGCTTCCTGCAGGTGCAGTTCTTCCGTCTGCACCTCGAGCTTGGTGTTGAGGACGGAGAGTTCCATGTTGAGCCGCTCGAGCTCTTCGGAGTTGCGCAGCAGCAGGTCGAGCAATGTGCCGCGCAGGTCGAGAGCGGTGCGGATCTCTGCGGGATGCCATGGTGATGACGTGCCGACGCGCTCCTCCTCCCAGAGCGCGAAGCTTCCGCGCGGTGAAAGTCGGTATTCACCGTGCTGCCCGACGACGACGGGCTTGTTCGGGTCGCCCGCCCATGGGATCGTCTGCTTCCGTTCTTCGCGGAACCACAGGAGGTAGTCATTGCGGCGGGTCGAGATGCGAATCGCGATCAGTCCGCTGGCCTCCGTCGAGAACTCCGCCGCGGGCGGGTATTTCGTCGACAGCGCGTCCAATATGAAGACGTCGTCGCTGTGCTCAC
Source organism: Longimicrobiales bacterium (assembly GCA_038257485.1). GTDB lineage: Bacteria > Gemmatimonadota > Gemmatimonadetes > Longimicrobiales > RSA9 > DASUXU01. Next base: position 4,753 of record JBBSJG010000041.1, read on the forward strand.
GGAGCCAATCGATGAGCGCGGTGACCTGTTCGGCGTTCGGTGTCTTCCCCACTGTCGTGCATTCGCCGCGATAGCAGACGGCGGCACCGGTCGCGCATGCGATGTCCATCAGATTCGGCTCGCCGTTCAGCAGCGCGTCGCTGAAGGAATCCGTCTCGCCGAGGCGTGCACGCAGCCCGGACTCGGCGTCACGCAGGCGAAGGATATGGTCTCGGTCTTCGACGGCATCGGCGAGTCCGACCTGGAACGAGAGCGCATGCGCGAGGAACTCGCAGATGGTCCGCATGTTGAAGCCGACGACCTTGGGCCCGCTGTAGTGGTGGCCCGAGATGAGGCCCCACAACTTCCCGCGGTGGATGAGCGAGATGACGAGGCTCGCGCGCACGCCCATGTTGGTGAGGTCCTGCAGGTGGATGGGTGATGCGCTGCGCAGTGTTGCGCCGCCCAGGTCGAGCGGCTCGTCATTGAGCGGGTTCTTCTGCGGTGCGAGTGGCGACGGCGTGAACGCGATATCGGGGATCATGCGCAGCCAGTTGCGCAGGAAGAGCGCGCGGGCCTGGACCGGAATATCGGACGCGGGATAATGCAGCCCCAGCCATGACTCGATACCATCAGCCATCGACTCACCGATGATCTCGCCATGCCAGTCTTCGTGGAACTTGTAGACCCATACGCGATCGAAATCGGTCAGTTCGCGCATCTGCTCCGCGATTTGCTGCGCGACGGTGCGCAACGAATCGGCGTGCTCGATGCTCGTGAGGGTGCGCTGGATGACGTCGCGGAAGCCCGTCGGAGTGAGCTCGTCGGCGTCGATGCGTGGCTCGATCTCGATGATGATCAGGCCACCGCTGCGGTGCAGCACGATGTCCCACGGCCCACTGCCGTCGGTCGTGACCGGCCGGATCACGCGATGCGCGCGCGCGTTCTCGAAGATCGATCCGTCTGCTATGAGGCCGCGGATGTCGTCGCACGCAGCGATTCCGAACACGTCAGTGAGTGACGTTCCCGCTTCGGCACGAACGCCCAGCATGGACGTCGCATTCGCACTTGCCTGCATGATCATGAGACCCTGCTCGCGCACACCGAGCAGGGCGCCGTGCGGCTGGATTGCGCCGGGGATGTGAATGGGCTCGCGGTCGCAGTTCGTGAGATCGACTGTGCCGTAGCCGGGTGTCGTGTATTGCGTGGTCAAACGGGTGCCTGGTTGAGAATCGTGTCGATGCTGCTGAACAGCTCGCGCGCCGCGCGTACCATGGACTGCGTGTTCTCTTCGCTTGCGTCACCGGATCCCGCGGCAGCGAACGCGTCGATCGATTGACATGTGCGTCGCCAGCGCGGCCCGACGTCGTCACCGTGCGACACGAAATACCGACAGCCGTCCGGCGGATCGAGTTGGAGCGTGCGCGCGACATGCCGGAGAATGACCTGTCCACCGAGTGTCGAGCCCTCGAGGACATAGACCCAGCCGAATGCATCGGCGGTCGAGGCCACTTCGGGGAACGTCGCGGCAGTCACCAGTGCAACGTCTGCGCCGCGTGATCCCCACCATTCGAAGTCATGGTCCAACCATGCGCTTTCGTGACGCGAATGGACATCGTAGCCGTATGCGGCCAGATCCTGCGCGTGCGGCGCGAGGGCGCGGTCGGCGGCGGTCTGGATCGCGTGGAAGCCGGAGAGAATCGCCAGGTACGTCGCCGGATCGAGGGTAGGGCTGGTGAGTGGGAGGGACTCGTCGAGGTGCGCGTGGATGTCGGCGGTGCCGCGGCGGAGCCGATCGAGGACGGGTTGGCGGATCGGGGCCTGGGGTGGGCCTGGCACTATTCGGGGAGCGCGGCGGCGTGATACGCACCCACGTCGATGGCAACCGTCAGAATTCCCGAGACCCGGCCATCCAACTCGAACAGTGGCTGATATGTGATATCGAAGACGCCCTCGACCATATTCCCGTCGCCTTTACGGTCGAACGTGACGCTGACGTTGCGCCCCGTGTACGGCACACCTGTCCTGTAAACGTCGTCCATGAGATCGATAAGCGGTGACTCGGCCAGCTCGGGGAACGCGTTGCGCACGGTGCGACCCTCAAGATCACGGTCGCCAACCAGTTGACGCGACATCTCGTTCATGAGCTCGTATCGATGTTCCGCCCCACGCGAAATCGAAATGGCCACGGGCGCGTCGCGAACGATTGCGCGAACGGCTTCGCGCACGGCCGCGGTTTCCTGCTGCCTCACACGATCTGTGACGTTTCTTATGAACAGGTACATCCCCGTGGGCCGAGGGACGACCAGGATCTCGAACCACGTGTAGCGCCCGGGCGTGAAGTGCTGGATGCGCCTGGCGACCGTACCCTGGCCGATCTTCTCGATCTCACCCGCGGCGTTGCTCCCCGCCAGGTCCGGCACGACCGTACTCAGCGCGGCGCCCTTCATGTCTGACATAGACCGCTGCAGTATGGTTGCAGCCGCATTGTTGGCCGCGAGCACGATGCCTGCGGCGTCTACAGCCAGGAACCCCTCGCTCATGTGCTGCAGGAGCGGCTCGAAATCGATTGCGGTTTTCGTCACGTGATATCTCGCCTGGGGTGTATGATTCGCCCTGTCCCGACGGGCAAGAAGCAGGCCTGTCAGCGGCCCGTCTGATGGCTGTCACACCCCCCTCCTACTTTGTCATTCCACACAATCACCACGCGGAGGGCGCTCAGATGAAGACGTCAGTACTGCTCGATCAGAAACCGGTCCCGGGCGAGGGTCATCTCGTTCGGCTGTTGCTCACGCTCGAGGGAGACCCGCCTGTCGGAGGCGCCCGCATTCCGCTCAACCTATCCCTCGTCCTGGACCGGTCCGGTTCGATGGGTGGCCCGAAGCTGGTGGCGGCTCGCAAGGCTGCCGCGTTGCTCGTGCGTCGCCTGCACCCGGAGGATGTCGTGAGTGTCGTCGCATTCGATGACACTGTTGAAACGGTCGCGGAGCCCGCGCGCGGGAGCGAGCATGGGCAGCTGAGCCAGCGCATCGAGTCGATCGAGGCGGGTGGTTCTACCAACCTGAGTGGCGGGTGGCTGCGTGGTCGCGAGTTCGTGGTGTCATCGGCGGGCGACGGCAGGTCGCTCAACCGCGTGATGCTGCTGACCGACGGTCAGGCGAATGTCGGCATCCAGGACCCCGACCGCCTGATCGGCCTGTGCGCGAGTGCGAACGAGAGTGGCGTCAGCACGACGACGATCGGGTTCGGCCAGGACTATGACGAGGACCTGCTGCGTGGCATGGCGGAGGCCGGCGGTGGTGCGACGTACTACATCGAACGTGTCGACCAGGCAGCGGCGGTGTTCGCGGAAGAGTTGTCGGATCTGCTCGACGTCGCAGCGCAGAACCTGACGGTGGTGGTCACGCCCGAGGCCGGCGCCAGCATCACCATGGTGCACCACTCCTATTTGTCCGTCGTGACACCGGAGGGTCTGCGACTCGAGTTGGGCGACCTCTACACGCGCGAGCCGCGCACACTGCTCGTGGAAATGCTGGTACCGCCGCAGGCGACGGGGGAAACGGTCGCAATCGCGACATTGACGGTGCAGGCGGATGTCGTCGCGGGCTCGTCGGTCACGCGCGAGACACTCACGCTGCCGGTCACGATGTCAGTGGCGGACGGGCCGCAGGTGAATCCCGTGATCGAGCGGGAATCGCTGCTGCAGGAGGCAGCGCGCGTTCGTGAGCAGGCGCTCGAGGATCAGGCGCGGGGTGACTACGACGTAGCGCGTGAAAAGCTGGAGTCGTATGGCGCGCGCGCACGGGCGGCGGGCCTGGATGATGTGCAGCTGAACGAGGAGATCGCCGACCTGGACGGCGTCGCCAATCTGATGAGCCCGATGACGTTCGGTGTGGCGGAGGAGAAGTACATGAAGCAGCGCGCGTACGACACGAAGCGCGGGCGATCGAAAAAGAGCGAGATGATCTCGCGGCAGAGGCCGCCGCGGGAGCCGTGAAAGGGCAGGCGTCAGCTACCTCGCTCGCCACAGGTAGCTGAGCTTCACGAAGAACCCGTCGTTCAGACGTTCGAGCGCGCTCGGCTCGAAGTAGCTCTCACCGGCGAGGCTGCTGCCGTAGCCGACGAAGAGGACCGTTCCGGGGTTCGGCTGATAGGAGAACAACCAGTCGGCGCGGAACGATCCGCCCTGCTGCGCCTGCGAGGGCGAGAATGTGCCGTTGCGATTGCGGATCAGGATCGGCGCTTCCGTGCGTGAGTCGTCACGCAGTGCATCCTTTTTATGCGACGAGTATTGCCCTACGAAGCGGAAGAACATCGGGCGACTGATCTGATACTCCGTCTTCAGGCGTGGCACCATCGTGACGCTTACGAGGCTGCCGTCGCTCTTGCGATGGACGCGCTGCTCCACGTAGCGCCCGTTGACGCGCACCTTCTCGGTCGGCTGCCAGTTCAGGCCGATCGTGGAGAAGAGGATCCAGGCTGACGACCACTCGTCGAAGTTGTCGTCCTGCCCGCCGATGAGCTCGAGGCTGCCGGAGAACTTCCGCCACTGCGGTGTGTTCACGGACGTCATCGCGCCGATGTTGGTGAGCCGGTCCGTGCCTGTGTATGGTACCGTGTCGGTCACGCCGGTCGTGGGGTTCTGCTGAGCGATGTAGAAGTTGGTGTACAGGTAGTCGGGGTATTTGAACGACTCGGTCCAGTGATAGAACGTCGCACGCCAGCCGTTGGTGAAGACGGCGTTCGTGCTGCTGTTCAGCTTGATGTCATTCGGGAGTGTGCCCTTCATGAAGCGGTCCCATTCCCATGTGCCATCGACGATCGGGCCGAACGAGATCGTGCGGATGAAGCTTTCCTTCGGGAACCAGGTCCAGCGCGGCTGAATGTTGGCGTGCGCGATGCCTGTGCGCCTCGTGAACCCGCTCTGTGTAATAAACTCCGGGTGCTGGCCGTCGACGCGCGCGCTCCAGCCGAACTCGCGGCCGGTGCGATTGAGCGAGAGGTCGAACAGCGGCTTACCGTGGAGCTCAGGGTTCGTGCCGATGCGCGTGAAGCTCGACGCTACCTGACCGCTGAAGATGTAGCGGTTGTCTCCGAACACGATGCGCGTGTCCGCGCCCGCCACGCGGTTGTAATTGTCGCCCTGCATGCGGTCGGTGTAGACGAGTCCTACGTTCGACTGCGCGCCGATATCGCGTCGCAGGCGCGCGAGGTTGTAGAACGGATTATCGTCGCTCGTCCCGTTGTCATCCATCGCCGACAGAAATCCTACGTTCAGTCCGCCGATCTTTCCGTTCAGCTTCGCCGACGCCTCCGGCGCACCGATCCGTCGCGTGTATATGAGATTGTTGGGTACCTGAAAGTATTCGTTGCCCTCGAGGAAGAACGGACGCTTCTCCGGAAACGACAACGCCTGGCGCGGATCCGTGACGATCTGACTGACGTCTGATTCGACCTGTGAGAAGTCGGGGTTGTACGTCGCATTCAGCGTAAGGTTCGGTGTGATGCCCCAACGTGCGTTGCCGCCGAACTCCGGGTCTTCATTCTGGTATTGCCAGCCGGCCTCGGGTGTCGGGCGCGCACCGAGAGAGCGCGCGGTCATCACCGGATTCACGTCGAGGACGAGTCCGCGCTTCAGCTCGGTCATGTCGACGAATCGGCCGCTCTGGCCCAGGAAGGATGGCGCACCGCGCTCGACAGGCGTCCATGTCTGCTCCTGCCCCGAGTGCTGCACCTGGCGCAGGACGTTGAAGCCCCACTGCTGGACGTTGGTGTCCTGGTAGCGGAGGCTCTTGAACGGGATGCGCAGCTCGATTTCGTAGCCGTAGCTCGTTACATGGCCCTTCGACTCGAAAAGGAAGTCGGGGCTGACGTCGATGCCGCTGCCGTCGTTCAGCGTGCCGTCGTTCTGCACGCCGAGGGCGTTGGACCCGAAGACCATCGCGCGGCGCCGGTCGTTGAACGTGTCGAGGATGAGCACGACGTGGTCGTCGCCGCCGATCTTGTCCCGATCCGACAACCGCGCCTGCGGCGTGCCGTGCGGCTCATAAGCGCGGATGCCGAAGTAGATCGCGTGATCGTCGTACATGACGAGCACTTCCGTGGAATCCTCCGCCGCCAACCGGTCCACAGGAGTGTACTGAGAGAACCCCGTGAGGAGCGCGGCCTGCGCCCAGTCTGCCTCGGTGAGGTTTCCATCGATCTTTACGTCCACATCGCGCTTTGGTACTGCGACGTCGAGCTGGCGCTGCCGGCCGTGGTACGTTGCGGGAGGCTCGGATGGGGCAGCCATCTGGGCGGATGCGGGTGCCGCCATAACGGCCAGCAGTGAGGGGATCAACAATCGCTTCATCACGAACTCCGCGGGTTTGGATCGGGCGACGGCCTCAGAGGAGGCCAAGGGTTAAGGGTAAGGCATTTGGCGGGATCAACAACAGGCGGCGGGACGAACGACGCCGTCGCGGTGGCGAATGTATTTCGCAACCGCGTCATCATCGAGCTTTTGGAGGCTGGCCCCGATTACGATCGCGTACAGTTCATCTGGCGGAACATGAAGTTCCAGGCCGTTGAGCGCGAGGAAAACGAGAGCTGAGGCGAGGGCTGTCCGTTTATTTCCGTCCCGAAACCCCTGCGAAAGGGCGAATCCGACGAGGTACGCGGCTGACAGGGCCGGCAGGTCCGCGGCGGCGTCATATGCGCGCCGCTGCATCGGCCTTGCAAGTGCCGAACGCACGACATTCTCATCGAGAACACCATGCGCTCCGCCGTACCGCTCGATCTGCCTCGCGTGGATTGCGAGCAGCACATCTTCCGTGATCCAGTGCGGCTCCTGCTCCCCTGTCATCACCGGGACAGTTCGCGGAACACACTGTCATATTCCGCAACAATGTCTTCGTGAATGCGAAGCGCCTCCGCCAACTGCGGAGTATGCGGAACGACCCGGAACCCGCCGAGCCCATCCTCGATCCAGTTGAGTTCCTCACCAGCACGAACACCCATGCGACGAACGACCTCCGCCGGCAAGGTCGTCACGATGGAGGCCCCCTGTTCTCGCGTTTTGCTGGTCAGCTTCGCCATGGCGACCTTGGGTGATACTAAAGTTACACTACAGTAGCACGAGGGCGCGGTGTGGTCAAGGGTCGTCCACCTATGGGACGTAGGGCGGATTTGGGTTGCGGACGTTTCCGCGGAAACGTTTTCGCGTCGTGTCGGCGCCGTCAAAAACTATCGTCCACGATACTATCGTCCGCGATGGTGATGTCGAGAGAGCGCCTCCCATACTGCGATTCGGCTTTGCACAAATGCGAAATCTGACGGTGCCAACGGCAGCGCTAAAAGCTCGATGGGATCGAACCACGCTATCTGCGAGTGCTCCAGGGCATCCGGCTCGCCCGCGATCGCGGTCGCGACAAACACAATGTCAAAGGGAGATGATTCATCCCGCCTCCTGAAAAGCACTTCACCTACACGAGCGACGGTGACACCGAGTTCTTCCATCAATTCCCGCCCCGCGGCATCAGCCAAGGACTCGCCGGGCTCCAATTTGCCGCCAGGAAACTCCCACAGGCCGCCGTGACGCTTCTCCTGGGGCCGCAGTCCGAGCAACAAGGTGCCTTCGCGCTCAATGACGGCAGCAAGCACGGGGATGACCCCGTCCTCGCCGGGCCACCACGGTTGTGTCGCTACATCGCGATCAGGCACCTGCGTCACGCGACGGCCGCGGCAAATGCCTGGAACAAGTCTCCAGGGAGAGGATGATGCAAGCGCCATGTGATTGCCATCGGACGCTCGCCCGAGTGACTGACGTAAGTCGCTGGGCCCAAGCAGTAGAAGGAGCGATCTCCCGAGTTAAGCCGCGCAAACAGGAGGATGTGACTACCGATAGCCTCGTGCTGTTGGTACCGGGTGCCGGTCTCACTGTCCTGCCGCGTTACGGACTGGCTCTCCCAGTGAATCAGCTCTCGCGATACTGCATAGTCCCGATAGCGGGTGCTTGGCGAGAACTGCCCGACCGTCTTGTCCAGAGTGAAAGCAAACAAATCCGCCGGCATGGACGGTACGAAATACACTCCAGTTTGCCAGGCGCTTACATGTGCACCGGATCCGACGCCGCACGCGGCGAGAATCTCGAGCCGGGTGTACCGGGCATGCGCCTTGAGCGGAACGGTTGGCAGAGATGCTACGGAAGTCACGACGTGCGCCAGCCGATCTTCCAAGACCTTGAACAGATCCACAAGTTCTGACCGCACCTGCGCATGCGACCAGATAAGACTCGCACCTTCATCCAGGGTCATTCCCTTCGCGCCCACCTGATCAACGAGTTGGGCAACCAACATGCGGAGGAGTCGAGCGTCGTAATCGGTCATTTGATTGAGCCGAGGTGGCTCGTCGCGAGCTACCCACGTTCTCCATTTATCAAGCCGCTGAGCGTCGTCAACGTGCAGCAAGCGTCCACATGCGCGGCGGATAGCCTTTTCGTCGGGGCCTGAGACAGCGGGTGCAAGTCCGGCCTGCTCCTTCAAATCAGACCATGTGTTCGAGCCCGTGTAGACGTCCTCCAAATCGAGGCCGGCGAGTTCGAGGAAGCTCGCTAGCGGCACGTCTGAATATTCGGACGCGATGTGGCGCAGCTCAGCCACCTTCTCCGGCCACCTGCTTGGAACCGATTGCTGAATGCTGCGCAACACACGCTCCGATGCCACATGATCGAGTTCCATGTGGCAACCAGCGGGGAGAAATGGGAATCCCTGCTCGACGTGCCGAACCAGCGCTGTCCGCGATCCGCCGAGTAGAGCTCTGAAACGAAGGTCGTACCGGAATTCCTTCCGATGCTGACCGACAAAATCCAAAACCGAGCAGACGGTCTTACCCGGATGCTTGCGCAATCCCCGACCGAACTGCTGTAGGAACAGCAGCGGGCTCTCTGTTGGGCGCAGCATCAACAGCACATCGACAGAAGGTACGTCCACACCTTCATTGAACAGGTCGACAGAGAAGACGGCGTTAATTCTACCGGCGGCCAGGTCGACTAAAGCGGCGTTCCGTTCCACGTCAGTCGATTTAGACCATGTGGCTACAGATGCAATTCCACATTCATTGAACACCCTGGCCATATACCGGGCATGCTCAACGCTTACGCAGAATCCGAGCGCACGCGCCTGATTGGTGCTCCCAACGCGACGCGCGAATTCAGCGGCTACCTTTCGCGCCCATACATCGTTCGCCGTAATGACGTTGGTCAACCCCTCCACGTCGTAGCCTTTGCCGCGGCTCCATGGTATTTGCCGAAGATCCAAATCGTCTGCTATGCCATAATACGAAAAGGGCGTCAGGCGATGTTGATCAATGGCGTCCCATAGCCGCAATTCGGCCGCGATTCGATCTCCGAACCAATGCAGAATCGAAACGCCGTCGCTTCGCTCCGGTGTCGCCGTGAGGCCGAGAAGCTCGACTGGCTCGAGGTTGCTCAACAAGCGGGTGTACGTACTCGCCGCGGCGTGATGGAACTCGTCGATGATCACAACATCGAAGTGCGACGGATCCAGCTCAGAGTCATTTGCTGCGAGCGATTGAATAGAAGCGAAAACGTGCTCGAACTGCTGTGGCCTTCTTCCCCCTACCCAGAGTTCCCCGAAGCTCCCATCCCGTAGCGCATGAGCGAACGTCGCCCTGCTCTGTATAAGGATCTCTTCGCGATGTGCGACGAACAGCAACCGCGCGCGCGGCAGGGCTGAACGCAGGCGCGCATAGTCCACGGCAGCCATGACGGTCTTGCCGGTGCCGGTTGCTGAAACGAGTAGGTTGCGATGATGTCCCAGTTGTCGCGCAAGTTGTACTTGCTCCAGGAGCCGCTCTTGAAACGGCTCCAGTCTGATTTCTACCGGACTCAGCACCAAGGAAGCATCGTTACGCGTCTGCGCGCGCGTCATCTCAGTGAACCGAGCTAGATCGTAGTCCTCGAAATCGGGCTGCTGCCAATAGCTTTCGAAGACAGCAGCGACCTTGTCGATGACCGTGCGATTCCGCGCGCCGGACACGCGAACGTTCCACTCGAGCCCGCTGACTTGCGCGGAGTGCGTAAGGTTGGAGGAACCCACGTATGCCGTTGAGAAGCCTGACTCCCGATGAAACAGCCAGGCCTTTGCATGAAGGCGTGTGCTGCTTGTGTCGTAGGACACGCGCACCTGACCTCCGAGTTGTTGAAGCCATTCCAAGGCTTCAACTTCCGTGGAACCCGTGTAGGTAGTAGTTAAAACGCGGAGGACGCGCCCCGCCTCGACGTGTCTGCGCAGCGCTTCGCGCAGTGGCGCAATCCCGGTTCGTCGCACGAAGGCCATCACAATGTCGATACGATCGGCCGACGCGATTTCTGTATGGATCTGATGGCCGACCCTCGGCTCGCCCGGTGCGTTCGTCAGAAGCGCGGTATCGAGAAGGGGGATCAACGGTAGATCCGCCGCGGCGACGCTACCATCCGGCTGGAGGCGATTTATTGACCGCAGAACCTTTCCGGGGTCCACCGGCCGCTCGCCCAAGACATCCGACATGCTGGCTTGGGCTGCGAGTGTTTCGACGACGGTGCGAACGAGGGTCACACCGGCCCTAGCGCGATCCCTCTCAGGAAGTGCATCGATCACTCGCTCGACAACCGCCGCCAAATGGTAGGCGAGTCGGTCGGCGGCTTCCGCGTTCCGCAGATCCTGCACCGCCGCCGTATGGGGCGTGGTGGATTCCGCTAGGCGCAGATTCTGGAGCTCAGTTACGAGAGTCTCGTAAACGCCAGGCGGAAACATTCGCGCTTTGGTTCGAGTAAACCGGATTGTCGCAACGCATCATAGGCCGGAACGCACGGGATTGCTACACCACAGCCCGCAAACGCACCCTCGCCATCTTCACGATAATCCCTTCCCTCCCGATCCCCAGCACATCCTCCCGCAGCATGTCGACGGCGTCGCGGGACGTCGGCTCACCATGCGCGGCGGGATTGCGCACCGCCACGACCGGCATGAGGTGCGCGAGGAGCTCGCCGGTGAGCCACTTCCAGTCGTGCGGATACGCGACCTTGAGCAGCTTCTTCAAGACCTCGTCGCGCTCCAGCAGACCGCACAGCGCACCCAGCGGCTGGTGCGGCACGCGTGTGGCCAGGTCGAGGGGATGGTTGGCAACGTGCACGATGCGATCGCTCAGGCCAACACGTGCGGCCACGTCGCGGACGCCGTGCAGCACAAGCGCGTTCAGGTCCGCCTCGACCGCCTTGGCGTAGCTCACCGCCGGGCCCGAGAAATCGAATCCCGGATCATCCCGCCTGGATCGGTAGACTGCGTCCGCGGACGCGAGGAATGTGCGGCTCGCGGGGTCCAATGCAGACCAGAGCGTATGCCCGAACAGATTGTCGCGCAGTTCCCTGCCCATCCGCTGCGTCTGACCCCGCTGTACGGAGTCCTGGTTCGCCCACAGATGACCACTCGTCAGCTGCATGCGCTCGTCGAACCACGACTGCTCGTCCTTCCGCGTGACGATGAGCGGCAGCTCGATCATGCCGCCGTAGATCGACACGGGTCGATCGTGGAACCGCGTGTTGCTCAGCTTGCGCAGCTCGTCGATCACGGCCGGCGTGTCATCCGCCACAATGCGACGGATGTCGGACAAGGCGAAGAAGAAGTCGATGCGATGGTCGGCGTAATACGCCGGCATGTGCTCCCGCTCGGCCGGCGACTCACGCATGACGTCTTCGTCGGTGATGTCATCGAGATTGGCAACGTAGAGCGAGCGGTAGTCGGTCAGGTACAGATGCGTCTCGATGCCCGCCTCGATCTGGCCGTGAAGCGCCAGGATCTCGTGCCGGTGCGGAAGCGCGCCGTCGCGGCTTGACGACTGGAGCTTGGCCCACCACACATACACATCCTCCTGATCGCACTCCGCCGCCAGGTACTTCTTCTCCCATTCGAGCAGGATGCGGAGGTGCTCATCGAGCGCGTCGAGGGCATACGCGGGATTCCAGACACTTACGAGGTGCTTGTGCATTTCAGCCGGGCGCTCCGCACCGCGCGTCGATCAACCCCGCCGCCGCCGCCACCTCGCTCCTCGCCGAATCCGGTGTCTCCACGACCGCGTCGCCCGCATACTGCAGCACATGCCGGACGATCCAACGTCGGTCCGACACGCGATGCCGAACCATCACGCTGCCGTCGTCCGCACGCGACGCGCGATCGCCGCCGCGTTCCATGATCCACCGCGCGATCGTCGACGCGTACCGTACCGCGACCTCGGACTCCTCGTTGGCCATGTACGGCGCGCCGTGCTCCTTCAGGTACTGCGCGACGTCGAAGTCCGCGGGCTTGTCGAACGTGCCGTCCTCCACCTGCGCATCCAGCATGCGGTCCATACGGAACGTGCGGATCGCGTGGCGGCTGGCGTCATGCGCGAGCGTGTACCATGCGCCGTCCGCATACACGAGCTGGTACGGCGCAATGCGACGGCTTTCGGGCGCTGCGTCGCCAGGCTTGAGGTACGAGATCGTGCACCAGCGCATGTCGGTCGCAGCGTCCGCGAGAACGCCACGAAATCCGTCGTCGCCTGTGGCGATCGTGAAGTTCATGTCATCGTCCGGATCGTACTCGAGCGAGACCTGCGTGTGGTCCTGCGGCGTGAGTTGCTCGATCGACGGCGCGGTGAGCGTTCGCTCGAGATGCTTCGCGAGTTTGAGAATATCCTTGCGACGTTGACCGTCGGCTTCCGACGCCATCGCGCGCAGCCCGAGGCCGAGCGCGAGTGCTTCGGTCTCCGACAGTCGCACGGGCCGATCGAAGCCCTGTTTGCTCGTGACGCGGATGCGGTTGCCGTCCACGAAGATGCTCATTGCATCGACGGATCCCGCCGGATGGTAGTACTCGCGCTCAGCGACGGTTGTGATGTCGTCCTGCACGGTCTCGATTGGAACACCGAGTGCGCGCGCTAGTTCATCGAGTGCGACGCCGCCGCTCCTCGCTGCTGCCGGCAGGGTGTAGAGAATGCGGGCCAGCTGATCCTGTGCGGTTGCGCGCTCAGCCATTCGACCCGTCCGCCGTCGCATGTCTTTGCATGATGGTTGCGGCGAGGCTCTTGAGCTCGGCGACAAACTGCGGCGGTGCGGTTACGATGGCGTCACCTTCGAGTGAAAGGATCCAACGCAGGAACGGATTCACCTGCTGTATTTCGAAGCTGCGCACGGCGCCGCCGTCCGGCCGTTTGGCGATGAGTGTGCCGTGGTTGTTGCGTTCGGCCCAGAGTGAGAGCGGGAAATGGAACAGGACTTCCGCGGTGACCGTCGGTTCGTCGGGTGATCCGATCTGCCACGGCTCTCGCTGCGCGTATGCGGCGGTGTCGAAGCTCGCGGGGATGTCGTAGTCGGGTGTGCCGGGTTTTTTCGTATTCGCGGTCACTGCATCCATGCGGCCGACACGAAATACGCGGATGTCGTCGCGCGTGGCGTCGTTGCCGACGGCGTACCAGTTGCCGTGCTGGAAGAACAGACCGTAGAGGTCGACGGCGCGATCCGACACGTCGTCGCGATAGATGCCGTGGTACCCGAACGCCACGCGCTTGCGTGCCATCAATGCATTGGAGAGCGCGCGCACTTTCTCCGCGACTTCAGCGCTGCCCGGCCGGTCGACGAACAGTACGGGTGCAGTACTCGAGTACTTGAGCGGATCGATGTCGAATGCGAGCTTGCGGAAGGCGGAGCGTGCTTCGGCAACGAACGGAAAGCTTGGCACTTCAGCGACGCGACGCAGTGCTTCGAGTGCGATCGGTGCGTCGCTTGCGGCGATCTCGATTTCCGCGTGCTTGGATCTGGAGAACGCTTTGACGTCCGCGTTCGCCTGGCCGCTGATGATGTTGAGGTATGGCAGGTAGAAGTCGCGGCGGTCGATCGAGTAGCCTTCCGTGGTCTCGCTCTCGTACTGGATCGAGTATTTCACGGTGCGGATCGGGATTCCGAGTTTGCGCAGCTCGTCCTTGTCGCGTTCGAACTTGCGTCGCGCGGACTGCTGGGCGGTCGCGTCGTCGGAATTCCAGCCGAATGCGTATGCCGGAATGTTCGCGAGCAAGTCGTCCCCCGGGACGGGGACGCGGCGCGCCACGAGGTATGCGATGAGGTCGAGCCATCGCTGGAGTTTTGTCGGTTGTGTCATGTGGACGGTTCAGTTCCCGGAAGCAGTTCCACTAACAATGGTTGCGGGGTGTGACAGGGGCTTGTGCAGCGGCCGGGGCTAAGGTGCGGGCGGGAAAGGGCCACGTCAAGACGGTAGGGGATTTCCGGCGGACGAGACATGCTCGTCCGCCGGATTGCCCTCCTACTTCGGCGTAAAGCTCACACCAATGTTGACGCGAGCACTCGTCGCGCTGAATGCATCACCGCCGAGGTCTTCCGTGGCGCTTCCAACCTTCACCTGCGTGAACTTCCCGCCGGTCCATTGGACGGCCCCTTCAAGCGCCCATGCGGGCGAGAAATGGAAGCCGACACCACCGCCCAATGATATCCTGCCGCCCGATACCGTGACGTCCTCGCCGTCGGCGAAGTCTTCCCACACGGCAGCACGGCCGGTGAGTGACGCCTGGTCTTAACAACCCGCCACCACGCCCGGCTCGAGGAATACGAGATAACCCTGGACCGCTTCGGGAGCGAGGCCGTACATCGCGGCTACAGCGCGACGATACGCCTCGATCTGCGGGCGATAATGCTCGGTGCGGGCTTGGAGGAGCTTGCGGTTCCCTGCCTCGATGCCATCCGTCTTGAAGTCGATCACGGCGGCGCCCGTGACCACGCCATCCGTGCGCATCAGAACCAGGCGATCGATGAATCCTTCGAGCAGTGTGTTGTCCTCCCGTACGAGGAATGGGACCTCGGCTTCGACGGTGGAGCCGGCGCCCCACTCGGACCGGTAAAGCAACCGTGCAACCGCAGGGTTCGACATCCTCACGGTGAATTCGAGGCGCAATGCGGAAATATCGGCATCGGAGAT
>JBBSJG010000042.1:0-19402 GCA_038257485.1 Longimicrobiales bacterium
CGGGATTCCGCGCGGGGCCGTGTTCATGCCGTTTTGCTACGTGGAGGCCGCGGCGAACGTTCTGACGAACCCCGCGCTGGATCCGTTCGGCAAGATTCCGGAGTTCAAGTACTGCGCAGTTCGCGTGTCGCGGAGCGATGCGCCGATGGAGTCGGCAGGGTATGGTGCGGCGGCTGACATGACGCCGGTCGTGTAGGTTATATTTTCGCCGTGTCTACCCAACTCGCAGACAGCCCCCGGAGCGTGGCGCCGGTCACGGACCCCTCAGCGCCCGCAGTGAAGCCGCGTAGCCTGGCAGCCGCGTACTTCGAGCTGACGAAGCCCGGAATCGTGCGCATGGTGCTGATCACCGCGGCCGCGGGCTTCGTGATGGCGAGCGGCTCGCTGATCAATGTTCGGCTGCTCCTGCACACGCTGTTCGGCACGTGCCTGGCCGCGGCCGGTTCACTCGCGTTCAACCAGTATCTCGAGCGCGACCTGGATGCGCTTATGCGACGTACGGCGGCTCGCCCGATCCCGTCGGGGCAGATCGCGCCGGTGCATGCGCTGCTGTTCGCGATCGTGCTGTCGGTCGCCGGTGTCGTGCACCTCGCGCTGTACGTGAATGCCCTGACGACGTTGCTGACACTGCTCTCGCTGATCACGTATGTGGCGGTGTATACGCCGCTGAAGCGGGTCACATGGTGGAATACGGTTGTCGGTGCCGTTCCCGGTGCCCTGCCGATCCTCGCCGGATGGACAGCCGCAGAGGGACCTTTCGATGCACGAGGTCTCGCACTGTTCGCCATCCTTTTCGTCTGGCAGATGCCGCACTTTTTCGCGCTCGCCTGGATGTACCGCAAGGACTACAGTGCGGCCGGCTTCCGCATGATTACGGACAACGATCCGGAAGGGGCACGCACATCGCGTCACATGATGGCGTATGGCGTGTTGATGCTCGTGGTGAGCCTGCTTCCGGCGGAGGTCGGGCTCGTCGGCCCGGTGTATGCAATTGTTGCAGCCGTTCTCGGCGCCGCATTTCTGGCTTTCATTTTGCTCCTCGCTGCTGCACCCTCCGAGGAGCGTGCCGTGCGCGTGTTCCTCGGATCCATTGCGTATCTGCCGCTCATCCTTCTGGTGATGGTGGCCGACAAGCTTTTCTGACCCTTATGCAAGGTGTCGCAGCATGCTGAGACAGCACCCGTTGATTCGCGAAGGCCTTATCGCAGGCGCCCTGGGCGCGGGCGCCGTTGCCCTCTGGTTTCTCATCCTCGATCTCACCCATGGCCGTCTCTTCTTCACACCTGCAGCGCTCGGCTCGGCACTCTTCAACGGTGCGTCCGGCGTATCCGAAGTTCAGATCAACGCGACGACGGTCGTTGGCTACACGTTCCTTCACATTGTCGGCTTCATGGCGGTGGGATTCCTGGCGGCCAGGCTGATGATGAGCGCCGACAAGGAGCCGCGTGTGCTGCTCGGTGCCGGCATCGTTTTCATGATGCTGGAAGTGGCTGTGCTTTGTGCGCTCGCGTTTGCAGCGAGCTGGCTGCTCGACGCGCTGTCGATGTGGACGGTCCTCATCGCCAACTTTATCGCAGCCGCAGTGATGGGCGTCTACCTGTACCGCGCGCACCCGCAGGCCCGGCGTGACCTGCGGACCAACCTCGAAGAGCGGGATCTCGGACACGATCCCGCCCGCTGACCTTTGGCCGAAGCCGTTGATCCGCCGCGGCTACTTTGTCGCGGCGGGCGGCTTCGCATCGATCTGCCGGATCACATCCAGCATCGTGCGCACTGCGTTGGCGTAAAATCCCGGCATGATCCCCTGGATCTCATCGGTCGCCTTGTGGTAGTCCGGATGGTCCTCCTCGCCGAAATACAGGAACGGAATTCCCGCCGCGTGGAACGCACCATGATCGGACTGGCTCGTCCAGTCGTTGGATCCCGTGCCCTTCACATCGTGACCGGTGAGCAACCTGAGGCCACTGCGCGCCGCCGCCGTCTCGACATACGGGAGCAACTGCGGATACGGTGTTGTCCCCGCCGCATACAGTTCGTTCCTGTCGTTTCGCCCGACCATGTCGAGATTGACGTTCAGCAGAATCGAATCCTTGAGCGCCGCATGCGTCCGGACGAAGCTGCGCGCTCCCGCCAGGCCGCGTTCCTCGCCATCGAATGCTACAACAAGAATTGAATGCGACGGCGGATGAGCGACAAACCAGCTCGCCAGCTCAAGGATCGCAGCCGTACCGGATGCATTGTCGTCCGCCCCATTGAACACTTCGCCGTTCTGCGTACCGAGATGGTCATAATGTGCGGTCAGCACGATGTAGCGACCCGGCTGCTTCGTCCCCGGAATCACACCGACGATATTCTTCGCAGAAATGCTGTCCGTCGACGTGCGCGACGCCGTCATCTTGAACGTCTCGGTGTAACTGCCATTGAACGGCTTCACGCCACGCGCCCGCAACTCCGCTTCGAGGTACCGCTGCGCCTTGATCGACCCCGCAGTTCCCGTCGCACGCCCCTCCATCGAGTCGTGCGCCAACACCCCGATCGTCCGCATCAGCCGCACCGAGTCGATCCCCGCCACCACAACCACAGCCGCCCCATTCCCAGCCCCCACACCCTGCCCCCCCGCACAAGCCGGCGCGGCCAAGGCCGCAACAACAAGCACCACCCAACCTCGTCTAATCAACATCCCATCCCCCACCGAAAAAGTCCCCTCAATCATTCCGCCAGCGCAACGCGCGGTCCGCCACGGTGCAAAGCACCGTCCCGCCAGCGGCAACGCCGCGGTCCGCCAGCGCAACGCCGCGGTCCGCCAGCGCAACGCGCGGTCTGACCGCGCGCAGCGCGGTCTCAATGCCCCGCCGCCGACCCATCCCCATCCCGCTTGTCCGGCGCACCAACTCTCTTCCCGGTAGCCGGATCGAGCCCGATTGCGTGCACACTTCCCTGACGTCCCTGCACCCTGACCTTGTGTCCCATCGCCTCGAGCTGCGTAACGACCGCCGGCGTCGCGCCGTCCGCCTCGATCGTCAACTGATCCGGCAGCCACTGATGGTGCATGCGAGGCGCATTCACTGCATCCTGGATCGGCATGCCGAACTCCATGATGTCGAGCGCAACATTCAGCACGGTATTGATGATTGTGCGGCCGCCCGGGCTGCCGATGACGGCGACGAGCTTGCCATCCTTCGCGATGATGGTCGGGGTCATGCTCGAGATCATGCGCTGCTGTGGCCGCGCGAGGTTCGGGGACGTGCCGACCAGACCCGTTTCCGTCGTCATCCCGGGCGCCGCATTGAAGTCACCCATCTCGTTATTCAGCAGGAATCCTGCGCCGGGCACTGTGATCTTGGAGCCGTACCCCGCCTCGAGCGTCGTTGTCAGCGATACCGACATACCGTCCTTGTCCACGACCGAGAAGTGTGTCGTGTAGTCGCTTTCGGCCGGCACATTCACATCGTTCGTATTCGAGATTGACGCACGGTTCACATCGATCGTCGCGCGTTGCTTCGCGCCGTACTCCTTGCTTGTGAGGCGGGCGACGGGAATGTCGTTGAAGTCGGGATCGGCGAGATACATCGCGCGGTCCATGTACGACCGTCGCATCGCTTCTGTCAGGTGATGGATGTACGGTGCGGACATGAATCCCATGCCCTTCAGGTCGTAACCTTCCAGAATGTTGAGCATCTCGACCACACCAACCCCACCGCTGCTTGGCGGCGCCATGCCAATGACATCGTAACCGCGATATGTACCACGGATCGCGGGGCGCTCCTTGGCCTGGTAGCGCGCGAGATCTTCCTCGGTGATCAGACCACCACCCCGCCGCATTTCTTCCGCGAGCAGCCGTGCGGTCTCGCCGCGATAGAAGCCGTCGCGTCCCTCGAGCATGATGCGCGCGAGTGTACGCGCGAGGTCCGGCTGCTTGAAGAGCTCGCCCTCTTCATACGGGACGCCATTCTTCGAGTATGCTGCGACGCTCGCGGGATATCGCTGGAACGAACGCAGCGTGCCGCTGAGTGAGCGCGCGAGACTCGGCGTGACCTGAAACCCGGACTCCGCGAGTCGTACGGAAGGCCGTACCAGTTCCGACCAGCCTGCGCGGCCGTACTTGGCGTGCGCGGCCGCGAGTCCCGCTACGGAACCCGGTACTCCGACGGCCAGATGACTGTTGTGATGGATCGCACTGGAGTACGTGCCCGTCGAATCCAGGAACATGCGGGGGTTCGCCTTGAGCGGCGCTTTCTCGCGAAAGTCGAACGTCGTTGCACGGCCGTCCGGGAACCGGATCACGATGAAGCCGCCGCCGCCAATGTTGCCTGCGGACGGGAAGGTGACCTGCAATGCGAATGCAGTGGCAACTGCGGCATCGACGGCGTTGCCGCCATTACGCAGGACATCGCGGCCTACCTCGCTCGCGACGCCCGTCGCGGACACCACCATACCGTGGTCGGCAATGACAGTCTCGTGCGACGCCGGTCCGGTCGTCGCCGCGCCCGCCGCGACTGACACGGTCTGCACTGGAGGCACGCGCTGGATGGAGGGCGAGTTACCGCCGCATGCGGCTGAGAACAGCACGGCGAACAGGAACGTCGTACGGCGAGGGATGTTCGAGATCATGACATGTTCTCCATGTATGGCGTAGATGGCGGATGCAGGTGCATCAGCCTTCGAATGCTGCGAGCGCGCCGCTGTCCACGGTGCGATCCGGACCGATTGCGAGGATGTCCGGGTCCGCTTCCCATCGGACGGGTGTGCCCTTCATAATGGCGGCAACGGCCCGTGAGCGTACGATGCGCCAGCCTGCCGCTTCCAGGATGGTGGTGCACTCGGTCATCTGTTGATGCGAATGAACCGCGATGAAGAGGATCGCATCGCGCGGCAGATCGGTGATCCCGCCACGCAGCACTTCGGCTTCGTTCCCCTCGACATCGATCTTCATGACAGTGGGCGGCCGCACCCCATCCGAGAGCAGGGAACGGATCGAGCGTACCGTCACGTCGTACTCGCCCTGCCCGAGTCGATACGTGATCGAGGAACCGCCGCCGCCGAAGCGCGCGGTGCCGTCACCGGAGCTCACCGCGTACCCCATCACGGTCGTGTTCCCGAGCCGGTTCCATGCGATGTGCCGGCGCAGATACTCGAGGTTGGGCGGCGCCGGCTCGAATGCGAACACATGTCCGTCAGCGCCGACACGCGGGGCCGCCGCCAAGGTGACATAGCCCTTGTGGGCTCCGATATCCCACACACAATCGCCCGGCCTGAGCATGCTGGTGATCGACGCGACGCGCTCATGCTCGAACGTGCCCGACACGGCACCGCGACCGGCGCTCACCAAACTCCATAACATGCCGCGGTTCGGGCCGCCCCGCACACGCAGCGGGATGCGACCGACGAGCGCCGCACCCGCACTACGGAGACGCTGCGGCAGTCTCAATGTGCGCCCGGCTCACCGCTCTTGACCCACGCCGTCCACCACAGATCGCGCAGCATGTCTGCGCCGGCAGCGAGGCGGCCGGTGGTGAACTCCTTGTGCGCCGCGCCCTTCGTTTCCGGACCGAACGCCTCGATCTTGTCCAGTTCATAGAGCCGGTTGACGAGTGCGTGCGAGCCCATGATATGCGTCTTCACACCAGCACGAACGTCAGCTACATACGTGGGCGCCCGTTGCGTGCGTGCGACTACATCCGCCTTCGTGATGTTCGCCTTCACGTACGCGGACTCGAATCGACTGTGGAAACCGCGCACCGTCGTATACCCGTTCGGGTTCGGATACGGCTCGACCCAGCGGTCGTAGTGGACGGTCGTGTGCAATGGGTTTGCGACATCGGCCACGAAGTGGCCGAGGATCCCCGCGTCATTGAGGATCCGCATCTCAATGAACTCGCGGCGGGACTCGGACTTCTCGTTCCGCCAGAGCTGGAACTCGTGCTCCAGCCGCTGATAGAGTTCCATGATCGCGTAGTATGCGAACCCCGCATCGCGTACGCGCTTCACACCACCCGCCTGTGCGCGTGCCCAGTAGTCCCACCGGTCGCGAGCATCGAGTGCACCAGCCGGAAGCGCTTCGAGATCCACGAAGTGGTCGCTGCTGAATCCTTCGTTCATTTCGCGCGACAGGGAGTCCGGCGCGCGCCAGCGGTCCGGCTCCGGATTCAGGTACGTCATCTGGTCCACCGACTCACGGAAGAACTCCGGCATCGCCTTCGGGATGTTCACGGCTGCAGCGTAGCCGGACATCTCGTGGCCGTCGTAACCCCAGCGCCGGATCTCGCCGGCACCGATGGAGGTGATGACTGCGACGATGGCAACGCCGCCCATGATGTATCGCTTCATTCAAAACTCCGATGTGGGCGACATGCCCTGATCTAGGCGACGTCGTCGCTGTCTCTGTCTCGATGCTGCACGAACAATCCGAGCAGCGCGGCAGCCAGCCCGGCAATGGCCAGGTAGCGCTGCCGTACATCTGCAAACAATGCGTAGCCCGCTGCAACACACAGCAGTCCCGCGACGAAGAGGAAGTGACCCCACACATCGCGCAACTTCCTGCCGTCCGTACGAATCTGCAGCAGCACCGGAATCATCACGACCATGGCCGTGAACGCCAGGACCGCTCCGACAGCGCGACTCTTCTCGATCACGGCGCCTGACTCAGGCCGTGTGACCCGTGTCGACCGAACGCAGCGTCGACACTGCCCATTCCGCGTCGGGATCCTCGACCGGTACGCGGTGGACGCCGCCCGGGAACCGCTGCTGCAGCAGCAGGTACTGCCGCCACAGGTCGGGGTCCGGGTGTTCCCACTCGTGCAGATAGTACACCGCAGAGATCCTCGCCTGCAGCAGCTCCTTCGCGCAACCGAAACACGGGCGCATCGTGCTGTAGAGCACAGCCCCTTCCACCGGCGTGCCGAACCGCGATGCGCTGATCAGTGCGTTCTGCTCGGCGTGTACGCAGATGCAGACATCGTATCCCTGGTGCGCACTGTACTTCGTGCGATTGGAGCAACGTTCGCAACCGCCTTCATCGCAGTTCGGCATCCCCTGCGGTGTGCCGTTGTAGCCCGTGGACACGATGCGGTCATTGAGCACGAGGATCGCGCCGACGCGATTGCCGATGCAGTTGGCGCGGCGGCGAACCGCCATGCTGATGCCCATGTAATACTCCATCCGGTTTGGACGAACATGCGCGTGCGTCACCGTGCCTCCCGGAGTTTGTCCGCGTGCCTGCTCCGCAGCTTCGACATCTTCGGCGAGATCACCGCCTGACAATACGGCTGCCGCTCGTTCCGCGCGTAATAGTCGCGATGGTAGTTTTCCGCCGGATAGAAGCGCGTGAGCGGTTCGAATGTCGTAACGATCGGGGCATCGAAAACGTGCTCGTCACCGAACCGCTGGACCATTGCGCGCGCGGCCGCTTCTTCGTCCGCCGACTCGAAAAACACGGCGGAGCGGTATTGCGTACCGACATCAGCACCCTGACGGTTCAGTTGCGTAGGGTCGTGCACCGTGAAGAAAACCTCGAGCAGGTCGTCATACGAGATGACGTCCGGATCATACGTCACCCGCACCACTTCGGCGTGACCGGTTCGGCCCGTGCACACTTCGTCATAGGACGGATCTTCCACCTGACCGCCCGCGTACCCGGACTCCACATCGTCCACACCGCGCAACGCATCGTACGCCGCCTCGAGACACCAGAAGCACCCGCCCCCGAACGTGGCCTTTTTACGCTCCGCCATTCATCACCTCCGCGCGCGCTCGCGCCTTGTTCATGTGGCGACGGCGAAGCTGCCCGCCGACTAATACGGACGGCGACATCAACAGCAATGCTGCCAGCTGCGACCACTCGCCGCCACTGCCTGCTGTCAACAGCGACAGAATCGCGATGACGGCAATCAGCAGCGCGACAAAAATCACGGGGCGGCCGGGTGATGTCGGAGACAACGCGGCTGTGAGGTAGCCGGAGAAGAGCGCGAACACGATTCCTGCCGCGACGCTCATCACTTTGAATGTCGTGCTCACTTCCGCATACGGATCGAAGTGCATGACATTGAAGAGCGCAACGGAGGACACGACGAAAACAAGGTAGCCGGCAGCGCCAGCGAGAACTTCGCGATATCCGGATCTCATCGGTGACGTTCGTACATTCAGGTCTTCGGCCTTTCGCACATCAGCGCGAGCACATTGTCCTCGGAATCGCGGAAGAACGTCATCCACAGCTCATACGCGGTCATATCGGCAATCCGGTGTGGCGCCTTGAGAATGCGGACTTCATGCGCGACCAGCGTCGCATACATCGCATCCAGATCCGTCACCTGATAATAGAGGATGGAGGCACGATGGTCGAACTCCGGGTCCTCCGCCGTCGCCAGCATCAGGCGGATGCCACCGCAATCGAAGAAGCACATGCCGGGCACTTCCAGCCACATGCGCAGACCCAGCACCTCGCTGTAGAACTGCGACGCGCGTACGAGGTCTTTCACGGGCACCGAGATCTGGCCGATGCGCTGGATCGTGAGCTGGGGCTCCACTGTCGTGCCCATCGTCTCCTCCTCTCAAGTGCGTGCCGATTGGGCTGGCGCCGGGGATGTGTTCGACGCTAACCCTTCTGCCGCCAGCCCGCCAGCATTGACACCCCGCCCCCGGCCAGCGGATTCTCACCCGATCAGCCACAACAGCCCGAGCACCGGAGCCGCTTCCTGATATGACGCCGACGCCTTCAAAGCGAGCGGGCCAGACCACGCCCGCTCGCACAGCTTCGCCCGCTTCCGAGGGCGGCCGACCGCTCATGCCGCTGGTCATCCTCCTCTTTGTGGGCAGCGGATGTGCCGCGCTGATCTACGAAGTCGTGTGGTTCCAGTTGCTGACCCTCAATGTCGGATCATCCGCCATTTCCCTCGGCATCGTCCTGGGCACGTTCATGGCCGGTATGTGCGCGGGCAGCCTGCTCCTGCCCCGCTTCATCAGCCGGACGCAGCACCCGCTCCGCGTGTACGCGCTCCTCGAAGCGGGCATTGCCATCCTGGGGCTGCTCGTCATCTTCGCCGTACCGCTCGCCGGCGGACTTTACACGAAGATCGGAGGCCCGGGCATCGGCGGGCTCCTCTTGCGCGGCCTCGTCTGCGCGTTCTGCCTACTGCCGCCCACGCTGCTCATGGGCGCGACCCTGCCCGCAATCGCCCGCTGGGTGGAATCCACGCCCCGCGGCGTCTCGTGGCTCGGGTTCTTCTATGGCGGGAACATCGCCGGCGCCGTCCTCGGCTGCCTGCTCGCCGGCTACTACCTGCTCAGAGTCCACGACATGATCACTGCGACATTCGTCGCAGTCACGATCAACCTCGTGGTTGCGGCAATCGCGTTCCTGCTGGCGAAGAGGACGACGTACGACGCATCTGCTGTCCGGGGGGACACGACATCCGCTACGTCCCGCGGGTGGTGGCCAGTCTATGTGTCAATCGGCATTTCCGGCATGACTGCGCTTGGCGCCGAAGTCGTCTGGACCCGGATGCTGTCCCTGCTCCTCGGTGCGACGACCTACACGTTCTCCCTGATCCTCGCCACCGTCCTGGCTGGTCTCGGCATCGGCAGCACGATCGGGTCGATCTACGCGAGGTCCGCAAAGAATCCGCGCTTCGCGCTCGGACTCTGTCAACTCGGACTCGTCGCCTGCCTCGGTTGGGCCGGCTACTCGCTGTCCGATGCGCTGCCCTATTGGCCGATCAACCCTGCCCTCTCCAGCAGCCCCTGGATCACACTGCAGATCGACCTGATCCGCTGCCTCTGGACCGTTTTCCCCGCCGCGATTCTGTGGGGCGCAAGCTTCCCGCTCGCGCTCGCTGGCGTAAGCGTCGCCGGCGAGGACGCAGGACGCATGGTGGCGAGGGTGTACGCCGCGAATACCGTCGGCGCAATCTTCGGCGCAATGCTGACGTCACTGTTCTTCGTCGCACACTTCGGAACCCAGCATACCGAGCGCATCTTCATCGGTCTTGCCGCTGTGAGCGCTGCCCTGATGCTTGTGCCGTCGTTCAGTGATGAGGGACGCCTTCAGCTGCGCACTCGAGGCGCCGGGTGGGCCGCGGCGATCATTGTATTCGCCGTGTACTTCGGCAGTGCGATCAATCCCGTCCCGCCGTTGCTCGTCGCCTATGGCCGTTTCATGTCGACGTGGGTTGGGTACGCCGGCGAGATCATCTACGTCGGCGAGGGCATGAACTCATCGCTCGCTGTGTCACGCCTTCCCAATGGTGTCGTTAACTATCACAATGCCGGCAAGGTTCAGGCTTCGAGTGAGCCGCAGGACATGCGACTGCAGCGCATGCTCGGCCACTTCGCGACGCTGTTGCCCGAGAACCCGGAGAAGGTGCTCGTCATTGCAATGGGCGCAGGTGTCACCGCGGGCTCCGTCAGCATCGACCCGCTCGTGAAACGCCAGGTTGTCGTGGAGATCGAACCGCTCGTTCCCAAGGTTGCGTCCGAGTACTTCAGTGCGCACAACTTCGGCGTCGTCACCAACCCGAAGGTGGACGTGCAGATCGATGACGCCCGCCACTGGCTGCTGACGACGGATGAGAAGTTCGACGCCATCACGTCCGACCCGTTCGACCCGTGGGTCAAGGGCGCCGCGACACTTTACACGCGCGAGTTCTTCGAGGTCATCAAGGACCACCTGAATCCGGGTGGTGTCGTCACGGTGTTCGTGCAGCTGTACCAGAGCGGCATGCCCGCAGTGAAGAGCGAAGTCGCATCGTTCATCGAGGCGTTCCCCGACGCGATCATCTTCGGCAACACGCATGACGGCGGCGGTTACGACATCGTACTGGTCGGTATGAAGGATCCTCGCCCGATCGACATCGACCGCATCCAGATGCGTCTGCTCGACCCGGCCAATGCAGCGATCGCGCAGTCACTGCGCGAGATCGGCTTCAACTCCGCGATCGATCTGTTCGGCCGCTATGCCGGCGTCGCACCCGCACTGACGCCGTGGCTCGTGGATGCCGAGGTCAACACGGACCGCAACCTGCGCCTGCAGTATCTCGCGGGGTTCGGTCTAAACGCGTTCGAGCAGAAAACCATTTACGACCAGATCCTGTCCTATCGCACACTGCCGCCGAACATCTTCACCGGTGCACCGCAGTCGCTTGAGGCACTGCGCTTCGCAATCGAGACCGCGCAGTAGCGATTGACGGCCCCTCACTCGTACATATCGGCGGAATCCGCAGATGTCAGCTCAGCAAGGAACCCGCCGATACGAGTCGTCACTGCCTCGAAGTAGGACGCCCCTTTTGCCGGCGTCGCCGCCGCCGGATTCCCAACACCCGTGTCCTCCGTCACCTGGGTCCACTGGCGAGGCGCCCAGGCCCACCCTTCCCGCAGCCCCTGAATCCTGGACCGCCGTGCCCCGCCGTCGCCAGCCGTTTCGAGAGGGCGGACCAGCCCAGGCTCGACGTGCTGCATGACACTGGTTTCGAGCTCGCCGCCGTGGTCGCCGGGCTCCTTGAAGAACCCGCTCGGGTCGACGCAGCTGTACCAGTTCAGTGTGCAGAGGAACACACCGACACGGGGCTGCAGCTCCCGGACGATGCCGCGGAAGTCATTGCCCCCATGGCCGTTCAGGATCACGAGCTTGCGGACGCCCTGCGCTTCCAGGGATCGGGCGATGTCGTCGAGGAGGGCGGCCTGCGTGCTCGGATTCATGTTGATGCAGAACGGGATGTCGAGCTGACCGGTCTGCACACCAAATGGTACGACCGGCAGAACCACGAGTCGGGCACCGGCCTCCCACGCGAGCCGTCCCGCCTCTGCGGCGATGTGTTCTGTTTCGTAGCAGTCGGTCCCGTAGGGAAGGTGATAGTTGTGTGCTTCCGTCGCGCCCCACGGCAGGACTGCGAGTTCGCGCCGCTCGGCCTTGATCTCGGCCCAGGTCGATTCGGCGAGGATCCACGGACGCGGCGCGCGCTCGTTCATGATGCTACTGCTCGTCTGCGGACGGCCCATACATCCCGGGCGTCGCCGAACCGACGAGCCGGAGATAGACGGACAGTTGAGCGCGGTGGTGAATGATGTGGCTGAGGCACATCATGCGCAGCACGGTGCCGCGCGGCATGGTCATTACGACACGATCACCGAAGCGCAGCGTCCACATCTCGGCGAGGTCCGCGGGCTTCATGGTTGCGACCTTTGCTTCGAGCGCCTCGATGTTGCCGTCGAGTGTGGCGACGAGCGCAGCGGTCTGCGATGGCGTCTCGCCTCGCTTGGGCGCCGTCGCCAGATCGAATTCGGTCGTCTGCACGATCCCCGGCCCCCAGCCGACCAGTTCGACGACGTGCTGCGCGAGCTGTACGAGCGTCCATGATTTCGGGTCAGGGCGGAACTCGAAGTGCGATTCCGGAAGTGCCGCGATCATCTTGCGCGTGTTCGCCATCTCCCCCGCGAGATCGCTGAATGTCATTTGCACCATCGGATCGATGCCTGCATCGCTCATGTGCTGCTCCAGTGTCGTGTTCGGTGGTCGGTCTGCTGATGATTTTGCAGTGCAGCCCGTGCCCGCGCCAGACGCCCGGGCGGCAGTCTTACAGGAACAGAATCTTCATCGCTGCAATGAGCAGCACGAGCGACAGCAAGCTGAGGATGACCACCACGCCGCCGGGCTCACGCCGCTGGACAAACGCGCGAATCATCACGGCCAGTGCAGCCAATGTCACGACGAACCCCGCGATGCCCGTGACGCGGGCCTTGCCCACGGGATCGTAGGTCATGATGACACCCCAGGCACCGAGCATGACGAGTGCCATGACGGTCTGGATCGCGGGGGAGAACCGGAAGGCGGGATCGCGTTTCACGCCGCGAACTGCTCGACACTCATCGACGTAATGCCTTCATCAGAAGCCGGTCGAGCGAGCCCGCGAATGACTGTTTGTCCCGCGCGCTGTACTGCGCGGAACCGCCGGTCTCGACATTGGCACCGCGGAGCGAGTCCATGAAATCACGCATTGCAAGCCGCTCCCGCACATTCTCGGCATCGTACTGCTGGCCTCGCGGGTCGATCACGATGACATCCTTTTCGACCAGAAGCGCGGCGAGCGGAATGTCTGCCGTGATTGCAATGTCGCCAGCCGCGGAATGCTCCACGATGTACGCATCCGCGACATCCGGCCCGCCGTTCACCTGGACGGCCGACACGAAATCATTGCTGCCGGGCAGCGGCAGCCGGCGGTTCGCCACGATTACGGTCATCACCTCAACGCGGCGAGACGCGCGATACACAATGTCCTTTACGTCGCGCGGTGCGGCGTCGCCATCGATCCAGATTTTGATCATGTCCCCCTGTTGGATCCTGGCGCATCGGACCGTAAACGACCTCGCCGGGTAGTATGTAGGTTCTCAGTCACCTCCAAACGACCCACCGGGAGGCCCCAGCACATGAAGAAAATACCCATTCTCAAGAAGAACGGCTCGCCCTCGCACTTCTTCTGGACCGACGCAGACGGCGCAGATCAGGCCCGTCAGACGGTCTACAAGCAGACGGAAGAGGGCGTGAAGCGTATGAAGGGCGTCACCTTCGACGTCGCCTCGAACCGCGTCAACAAGGATTGATTTCAGCGGGGACTCTCGTCTCCGCGTCGAATCCGTACGGCGTTCGCACGGAGGGCCTCGCCTGACGAGCGCTGTTTCTTGCCTCAGCGCCCAATGATCTGCTGCGTGTGATGGTCGATGTGGCGAGCTGCTATGTACAGCCCATCGACCGCGGGCATGTAACCGAAATACGGGTGCCGAAACCGGACTCCTTCATCCTTTTTTCTGGCGACGGCGATTGCGCTGTTCAACTCATCGGCGAGACGTCTGAACTCGGCCACGGCTTCCTCGCGGTTGCCCGCCACGGCGGGCGGGCGAGTCTCGCGCGGTGCGGGAGCGCCGTGTGGAAACGGCCCACCGTTCATGAGACGACGCTGCACGGTGAACCGCATGACGAACCGCTGTACGGACGTCGTCCTCAACTTCATGGGCGGCCCGCCGTTCACCTCGCGGATGATCGCTTCGAACGCCAGGTTGAGGTGGGCGGTGATCTGCGCAGCGGACCATTTCTTTGCTGCAGGAACGTGGTCCCAATGCTTGACCGCAGCGGCCGCAGCCGCGTACTCGACAACGGCCTGATCGTGCAATGAAGTTGTGTCATCCCAGGATCTCATTTGAGGCTCTCTCATGACGAAGACAGGTACGGAAGGCGTGCGCAGGCTCGCCTGGATTCTCGATGAACTCATTCGCATCCCCGGCACCAACATGCGGGTTGGACTGGACGCGGTAATCGGACTGATCCCGGGCGGCGGAGACCTCGCCGGCGGAGCACTCTCCGCCTACACCATCGTGGCAGCGCATCGCCTCGGCGCGGGACCTGCCGTGATCCTGCGCATGGGTATGAATATCGTCATCGACATGATTGTCGGCACGGTACCCCTGCTCGGCGACCTTTTCGATGCCGGCTGGAAAGCGAACACCCGGAATGTCGCGCTGCTCGACCGCTATTCGTCATCGCCGCAGCCCGTCCGGAAGAGCAGTCGCGTCGTTGTCTTCATCGTTCTCGCGGTACTGGTCGCGATGCTCGCCGCCACCGCGTATCTCAGCATCCGTCTGTTCGGCTGGCTGCTGCGACAGTTCTGAGATCCTGCGGCATGCGCTCGCGGGATCAGCCTCGCGAGCGCTCCAACATCACGATCATCAGCACTCCGATCATGAGCAGTGTTTCATCCTGTCCGCCCAGCGGCGCAGCCTGCTCCACGGAGTAACGGCCCTCGAAGAATGCAGCTTCCTTGCGCATCCGCAGGACCTCAACGCCGTCTGCTGACGACGCGATGTACCGGGGATGAAGCAGGTACCCACTGAACATGCCCACCACAGGGATCTGCGTGAGCAGACCGTCGACCACCTTCACCCACGGATTTTCTTCGCGCACGGTATACATCACCCGGCCGTCACGAACAATCTCGTAGTTCGCCCGCCACAGCGATCGCATGCCCTTGTTATGCACCATCCCGATCGGAGCTTGCGTCACCACGTCGCGAATCGCATAGCTGGCACCGATGTCGATCACGCGGTCAGCCTGGATCTCGAACAGCGGGCGCGTCTGCTGCTCGTCCGCGAATACGGTAACCGCTTCACGCAGCTTGAACGCCTTCATCTTCACGTACCAGATCAGTTGGCCGGCGGCGTCCATGACCGAGATCTGCTGCGAGATCGCCAGCGTCTTGAAGCGAAACTCCAATGGAAAATTCATGTGATGGGATCCTGTCAGTTGCCTGGGAATGTGAACAGCATGCTCGTGATCCTGCCGTCGAACAGCTGAAACCGTACCGACTCATATGCGATGCTGCACATGCCACACACATACCCCGGCATTGCACCGCCCAGCATCGGTGGTCCCAGCAGCCGAGCGATCGTGACTGTGTCCGTTCCGATCGTGATGGGTCCCGCGATGTACGTGGTATCGAACACCTGGATGGTCTGGAGCGTTTCGTTCGCGCCGACCTTCAGAATGCTCATGTTGATACCGGGATAGTATGCCTCGATGATCGTGTCGTACGCCATCGGGTCCTGCGCACTGGCGGACGGGATCCGGACGACGGAGTCCGCTGCGCCGAGCATCCCCGCGATTTCCTCTTCCGTCCCCGGTATCCCTGCAACACTGGTTTCGATGAACCAGTCCCGCATCGAGTCCTGTGCGAATGTCGCGCCGCGGTCTTCCGGGAGCGGCGGGGCCGTCGACGCGACGGGCTTGGGCGCCTCTTTGCATCCCGTCGCTGCCAGGACCGCGAGCACGAGCACGAGGACAATGCACCGCGTGATGCGGTCAGTGTGCATGCAGACCCTCCCTGATGGCCGCTCGTAGCGCATCGAACTCGCCAGCGCCATAGGCACTCTCGGTGATCTCGCCGAAGCGCGCGCCGGTCCGCTCGATTGCATCACCCGGATAGCGAGGCAGGATGTGCATGTGCACATGTGGAATGACGTTGCCATGGATCTCGTAATTGATCTTGACAGCGCCCGTGCATTGCATAACGACGCGTGACACACTCTGGATATCTGCCATCAATGCGCGTGCTGCAGTGGCGCCGATTTCGTGCAGCTCCGTCGCATGGTCCCGCAGAATGATGCAGCAATAGCCGCGCACGTGGACCGACTCATCCATTGTGACCCTGGCACTGCCCAGCTCCGCAATGACGCCGCGCGGGCCAGGGTCGCAGAACGGGCAATCGGCACCAGTCATAAGCCCGCTCCACCGCGCGGGGTCCGACCATGATGGATTCATGTAACCGTCCGCACGGACGGCTCGCAACGCACGGGAAAATTGACGGAATTGGCGATGAAGCAGACGTGATGCGCCTTCTCGTGCAATGCGATCGCAATCAGCGGATCACCGCTTTCGATCGTGACCGTGGGTCGCAGCACAACGTCGACGAAACGGCCGCCGTCCACGCCCTGCTCGCTCATCGTCCCTACAGCATCATCCACATAGGCTGTCACAACGATGCCCGCGACCGCGCACAGATGCAGATAGGACAGCATGTGACAGGCAGACAGCGATGCGACCAGCAGGTCCTCGGGATTGTACCGCGACGCATCACCGCGAAATGACGGATCGGCTGATCCCTCGATGACCGGGCGCGACGCCGCCTGGATCTCGTGCGACCGATCATACTCGCGGTATCCCGTTGTCCCCACGCCGCGGTTGCCGGTCCAACGCACCGTTACTGCATACGAGTGTTCCCGATTCATGCGTCTCCTTCTACGATATCACGGGCCGACAGGTTTTGGCGCTGCCCAAGCCTCCCGCATATGATATCACGCTTGACGCCGGCCGCGCTTCCCCCATCACGATTCGTGACGCTGCGAGGAGTCCTGTCCCTCCTCCTCTGGGGAGCCCTGGCCGCGCTGTCGGTTCGGGGGAATGGATTCTGGTGATCACGCAACGCAAGGCGGCTGTGACCATGGAAGCGCCCTATGTGCGGAGTGCGACGGCGGATCTATGATGCCGGCAGATTGTGCACACGGGACGTGCCGGTCTCGCATTGGTATTCCAATCGGGCAGATACAGATATATATTGTCTTAAATACAGATCGGAGGAATCATGTCGAAGGTGAGGCGCACGGGGCGTCAGGCGATTACGCCGGAAATCCGTCGCAAGAACGTGAACATTGACCAGACCAAGCTGGATCGGGTTCGCGAGCTGCTCGGCTCAAGCTCGGAGACTGAGGCGATCGACCAGGCTTTGGAGATGCTGCTCTTCCGAGAGGAACTTCTGGCGGGTGTCGCCCACTTGGGTGGCAAGGGCGGAGTGGCGGATGCCTACTCGAACGACGTTGAGTTGTGAAGAAGCTCGCACTCGATACGAATCTGTATATCAGTGCCTTTCGAAATTCCGCCGCTGCAGAGGAGTTGAGCCGTTTCTACGCGTCGTACGCTCCAGGAACATATTTGAATTCCGTTGTTCTTCACGAATTGCTTGTGGGCACCTCAAGTCCAGCGAAGGCCCGCGAGATTCACGAGCGGATTGTTGAGCCGTTCCGGCGAACACGTAGGGTTATTACGCCCAGCGCGGAAGCTTGGGGAATCGCGGCGGAGGCGATTGCTGCAATGGCTCGCCGGGATAAACGGGAATTGAGGACCCTCCCTAAATCGCTGGTGAACGACTTCCTTATCGCAGCGTCATGCAGAGAAACGGGCGTTACCCTCGTGACCCAGAACACCGAGGACTTCGAATCCATCAGCAGATTCATCAAAGTTCACTTCATTTCTGCATGGCCGGATTGAAGTGAGTCGAGGCCCGCTGTGCGCAAGTGCCTGCGCAGTGCTTCCATGCGAACAGTATGACCACCGACGTTGATCGCGCGCAGAAGCGCAATGTAGCGAGCCATCTCTGCGCGCGATCCGTGCGTGCTACTGACCGGTCACGGGTGCCGGCGCGACCGTGGTCGGCGCGCCGTTTGCTGCTGCGCCGGCTGCCGGTGCCGCTGCGCCAGACCCGAGTGCCTGGTCGATCTCGCCCTTGATGATGTCCCATGTCATCGGACCGTTCGACTTGCGGCCATTGATGTAAACCGTCGGCGTCGAGCCGACACCGACACGCTCACCCAACTCGAGGTTCGCCGACACCAGTTCCGCGTGCTTGTCGCTGCGCAGACACTCGCCGAACGCCTTCGCTTCAACGCCCGCAGCCGTCGCGTACTCGGTGAACTGCTTGACTGGAGGTGTTGCCGAGAAACTCCACTCGCGCTGCTTCGAAAACAATGCGTCATGCACTTCCCAGAACTTGCCCTGGTCCTCCGCACAGCGGGCGGCGCGAGCTGCCAGGAAGGAGTACTGGTGATTTGCGAGCGGGAAGTCGTGATAGACCTCAACCACACGCTCGCCGTAGGTCGCACGCAGTTGCGGCTCGATCTGCGTTGCAAACACCGCGCAGCCCGGGCACATGTAATCGCTGAACACCATGACTTTCACGGGTGAATTCGCGTCGCCTCGTGTCACACCTTTCGCCTTGGTGACGAGATCTTCCGATGTCGCTTTCGCCATCTCGACGTCCGCGCTCATTGCAGTGTTCCGGTTGCGAATCACGTTCGTACCGATGAACACCGCGCCGAGCAATGCAACGATGCCGATGCCGTAGTAGAACATCGTCATGCCCGACTTCGCCGCGGGCATCGCCGAGGGCTTCCTCTTCTGTTGTGCCACGATATCTCCAGGAACGATTGTAATTTTCAGTAGTGTGGCATCATGCGACACACGCATCCGGCCACGTCAATGTACGGACTCCGCGACTTCCGCTCCAGTCGTCAGGCGCCAGACACGCCATAGCGCTTGACCGATCGCTCTTTCAACTTCGCGACAAACTCTTCACGGTCCCGGGGCGGCGCACTCGTCGTCATACTCGCCAGCAGGCGTCGAGTCGACTCAGTCACCTCGTCCACGGCCCTGTCGAACGCAGCCTCGTTCGCTTTTGACGGCTTCGTTGCGCCACTCACCTTGCGGACGAACTGCAGGGCGGACGCACGTACCTCGTCCTCCGTGACCGGCGGCTCGAAGTTGAACAACGGCTTGATATTCCTGCACATGATCAGATCCGGTTTCCGAAATTATTGTGACGGATTCAGGTCCTTCTCGAAGGAAACGCTGCGGCCGTCGTGCGAATACACGCCGTAATTGGGAATGCGGCAGTATCCAGCGCTCTCGTACAGCCGTATCGCCCCTGCTGCGGCTCGCCCTGACAAATGCTGCGCCATCCTGCTCGACATCGGACGCCGCGAAGTGGCCGGTGCCGTCTTCGTCCGCATACCGCTCGTTCAGGTCCGCCGTCAGCAGTTCGATCAGCTGATGACCCGCCGGCGGGATCTCGTGCGCCCGCGTGATGCGCAGCGTCAC
>JBBSJG010000043.1:0-19348 GCA_038257485.1 Longimicrobiales bacterium
CGCACCGGTTTCATCAGCCCCCGCTCCGCGCACATCAAGCTGGCCGACGAGCGATGTCCACGCACGACTGGCGGCGCCGCCAGCGTCCGTCACAACGCTCAAGCCGAAGAAATTACCGAGTCCGTCCATGCCCTGCAATTCTGTGTCGGGAGTCCTTCAAGCTATCCACGCTCATGCGCCTTTACCAGGACTGCGCCCTTGCCGCTGTTCTTCACCTGGTACATCACGCCGTCGGCCTCTTCGAGGAGCTCGTCGAGTGTGACCTCACCCTCCTCGTACGTCACCACACCGATGCTGAACGACACCGGATACTCCGCCGCCTGAACTGCGTTGTTCAGGTGATCGCTCATCTTCCGGATCGCGATTTCTGCACCGTCCGCCGACGTTTCCGGAAGCAGCACCGCGAACTCATCACCACCCAGGCGCGCGACAATGTCCGATGTCCGCAGTACGACGATCAGCTCGTTGCCAATCAGCCGGAGCAGTGCGTCACCCGCAGCATGGCCAAGCCTGTCATTCACTTCCTTGAAGTGATCCACGTCGATGTACCCGACGGCGAGCGGTCGACGGTAACGCCGGGTACGGTTGAGCTCGACGCGCGCGATATCAAGGAAGTACCTGCGGTTCCCGAGCAGTGTGAGCGGGTCTGTCATAGCGAGCTCCCGCTCGCGCTCCAACAGCATACGCACCCGCTGCAGCAGCTCTGCAACCAGCACGTACAGCGTCAGGCCAATCACGAAATTCCAGTACGGTACCGTCCAACGGCTGAGCGGGTACGGGTGCGTCATGTCGATGAGGACGCGCAACAATGCAGCTGTTGCAGCGCCGGCGAGGCCGATGTAGCGGCCACTCGTCCAGACGAGAATGACCACGGGTACGAGGTACATCACTCCGATCGGAAGCTCTGGATACAGGCGAGGCTGTACACTGGCGAGCAGGATGGTCAGCGCGACCGCGAGTGCAGGGCCGAGCGTGCGCGAATTCGGAACGCGCCAGTCGAACTTCTTCAATGCGAGGCCTGGTCGGCGTCGCCGCATCACTTGCTCGCCAAGGCTGAAGTCGGTTTGGTGGACACCCTTGGGTCAGACTCCCCAACGGCGGAAGGACTGTCAATGTACGGGGGTAGGTTCGCTGGCGGCGGCCGGGCCGTCAAGCGCGGCACCCGGCCGGGCCCGGAGTGTCGCGTGATGCCCGGTCCGCCGTCGCCTACTAACAAACTAGTTGACAACCGGGAACGCCCGGTTTACCATCTACTAGACTTGTAGTTTCTAAAGCACCGGAGGGGCCATGGACATCACATTCACGGACCGCGAGATGGACATCATGAATGTCCTGTGGGACGCGGGCGGCGGGACGGTGGCGGAAGTGCAGGCGGGCGTGACGGACCCGCTGGCGTATACGACGGTGCTGACGATCCTGCGGACCCTCGAAGAGAAGGGCCACGTGGGCCACGAGGAGGAGGGCCGGGCGTATCGGTACCATGCCCTGGTCGGGCGGGACGTGGCGGGTGCGAGTGCGGTGAAGCGTCTGGTGCGGAAGGTGTTCGGCGGGTCACCGGAGCTTCTGCTGACGCACCTGGTGTCGGAGCGCTCGCTCACGGCCGACCAGATCGAAGCGATGCAGAAGCTGCTGACGCAGCGCCTGAATGAGGAGGACTGCGAATGACACAGGCAATTCTATGGGTCGGCTACTGCGTACTGGTGTCGTCGGTCCTGTGCGCGGGCGCGTGGGCGTATGAGGGTGCAGCGCGCGCCGGCCAGCGCGCAGGTCGGTGGGGCTGGATGGCAGCGCTGTTGCTGAGCATTGTGCTGCCCGCGGTGTCATACCTGACACCAGTGCGCGTGACGGCGAGCGCCTCGCCGACGTTGTCGCTTTCGACGCCGGTGGTTGCCGTGCAAACCGCAACCGATGTCATCGCACCGTCATCCACGCGCTCGCTGCCAACGGGACTGCTGTTGTGGGCGACGGCGTCACTGCTTGTCCTCGCGAGCATCGCGCTCTCGTACGGCCGTCTGCTGCGTGCGCGTCGCACGTGGGAACGCGCGCACGTCAATGATGAAGCGGTGTGGTTGTCGGAGAATATCGGCCCCGCCGCGCTCGGCGTCGTGCGCGCCGACATCGTGCTCCCTCGCTGGGTGCTGTCGCTCGAGCGACGTGCGCTGTCTCTGATGCTGCTGCACGAGCGCGAGCATCTGCGCGCGTGGGATCCGCGGCTCATGCTCGCGAGTCTGCTCGTCGTCGCGTTGATGCCGTGGAATCCTGCAGTGTGGCTGATGGTGCGGCGTCTCCGTCTTGCGATGGAGCTCGACTGCGACGCGCGCGTGCTGGCGCGTGATCCTGATCCCGTCGCGTACGGCGGGGTTCTTCTGGAGGTGGGCCGTCACCGCGCGGTCAATCGACTCGCACTGTCGACGTTTGCCGAGCCCCGTTCGCAGCTGGAAGCGCGCATCCGACGCATGGCGCAGTGGCCCGGTAATCGCCGCATGGCGCACAGTGTCGCGCTCGGCGCTGTCGCGTTGCTGCTCTGCGGCGCGGCGTATGCGGTGCGCGGGCCGGTGCATGCACGCGTCGTATTCGACGAGACGGTCTCACCGTCAACGCCGTTCTATGCGACGGCGGACACACTCGAGCCGCGTCTTCGCATTCCGCAGGGCCGTCGCGAGATTATGACGCGCATGTATCCCGCGGAATTGCGCTCGGCGGGCGTCTACGGTGTCGCGGATGTATTCGTGTTTGTCGGCACAAGCGGCAACGTGGAACGTCAGCAGCTCGCGGAGTCCACCGGACACGACGGGCTCGACGCTGTAGCACTCCGCATCGCCGGGACATTGCAGTTTGTGCCAGGCGTGTATGGTGGTCGGCGAGTCGCGATGTGGGTGAAGTCCCGGATCGCGTTTCACAAGGACGGCGTGAACGCCGGTGCATATACGGCGAGGCCGGTCATGGATGGGTCTGCGCCGCCGCCGCCGCCGCCGCCGCCGCCGCCGCCGCCGCCGCCGCCGCCGCCTCCGCGGGTGGGGGTTGTAATCCGGGAAGATACCGTGATCCGGTTACCCAGGGTCGATCCCGGTAACATCGATCTCGCTGATCGCCCGGTGTTCACGCCAATGACCGTGCATCCGAGACTTGTGAACGGCGCCGAACTCGAACGCGCAATTGCGGCCAACTACCCGAGCCTTCTGCGCTCCGCCGGGATCGGCGACAGGGTCAAGGTGTGGTTGCTGATCGACGAACTTGGCAACACAACCAAGACGACCATCAACAAGCGAAGTGAGTACGACGCACTCGACCAGGCCGCCCTGCGTATCGCTCCGGTGATGCGGTTCACACCCGCGAAGAACGGCGAGAGAAACGTACCGGTTTGGGTTGTGATCGACATTGTATTCAGGCCCGACGCGGATGCGGTCGATCCGGACGCGCCGCAGCCGTCGTCCCGGACCCAGATCCGCGAGTTCCATGCGTATGATCCGAAAACCTGGACCAACGACCAACTTATGGCCGAGCCGGTCTTCACGCCCAGGACAACGCAGCCACGGCTGTTGAATGGCGCGGACGTCGAGAAGTCTATCGCGACCCACTACCCGCCGCTGCTGCGGGTTGCCGGCATCGGTGGCACGGCCAAGGTCTGGTTTTTCATCGACGAGACAGGCACAGGGCGGAACTGGACGATCAACGCGTCGAGCGGTCACCCTGCGCTCGATGCTGCAGCACTGAAAGTTGCACCCATACTGCGATTCACGCCCGCGCAGAATCAGGGCAAGGTGGTGCCCGTGTGGGTGGCGATCGACGTGGTGTTCAAGGCGAGCTGATCGTTGCTTGCGGACCTGCCTTCCGGAATTCGGGTCGAACCCGAATTGACATGAACACGAGGCACGAAAACACAGTAAGTGTGCATAAAGGCGCCTGAACGGGGGAGACGCAATGCGTGAATGGGGCAGTTCCGACACTCGGAAGGGTGGTCCGGTAAAAACCCTAGACGCGCCGGGGACGTAATCCGTCGCGAAACCCGGGCTGTGCGTCCGGCGTACGGCCGTCCGGTGGCAAGACCGGGCGGCCGTTTTCGTTGCAGGACCGTTGTGCCACAATGGAGATGCTGCGATCATCCGGCGGCACGCAGCTTCATGGAAGCAGCGGTCCAACGTCGCATACAATCAATACTGAACGAGCGAAATGCCAATGATGGTCAGCCTTCGCAATATCGAAAAATTTTTCGAGACCAAGGCCGGTCGCACGTACGTGCTGCGGAATGTCAATCTCGACATCCGGGACGGCGAGTTCCTGACGATCATGGGGCCGTCCGGTGCAGGGAAGTCGACGCTGCTGAGCATCCTGGGAATGCTGGACGCCGCCTGGGTGGGCGAGTACTGGCTGGCGGGCGAGCCGGTCCATGCACTGAAGCCGAAACAGCGCGCGGAACTCAACAAGAGGACGATCGGGTTTGTGTTCCAGCAGTATCACCTGCTGGACAACCTGACGGTGTATGAGAACCTGGAGATCCCGCTGTCGTATCGTGACGTGCCGCGTTCCGAACGCGCGGCCATTGTCGCCGATGCACTCGACCGCTTCCACATCGTCGGCAAGAAAGATCTCTATCCGAGCCAGTTGTCAGGCGGTCAGCAGCAGCTCGTCGCCGTCGCACGCGCCGTCATCGCGAGCCCGAAGGTGATCCTCGCAGACGAGCCGACCGGCAACCTGCACTCGACGCAGGGACGCGAAATCATGGAGCTGTTCCGGAAGTTGAACGAAGAGGGAACGACGATCATCCAGGTCACGCACTCCGAGCAGAATGCGCTGTACGGCCATCGCACCATCCAGCTGTTCGACGGCTGGATGTCCGACGAGACCATTCACGACACGGCGGCAACGACAGCGACCTGAAAGGCCTAGGCGCCGCCCGTAGGAATGGCGGCTTCGACCGGCATGACATCCAGAAACCGCTGCACGGTTGCAACCAGTCGCGTCGGTTCGCACGGCTTCTCGAGGTAGCCATCGCAACCGGCGATCTGCGCCATTTCGGCGCCGTCCTCATGCAGGAACGCCGTGCACGCAATGATCGGTACGGATGCCAGTGCCGGATTGGTGCGGATGACCTCCGTTGCACTCAGACCGTCGATCTGCGGCATTACGAGATTCATCACGATCAGGTCCGGCACGTGCGCACGCGCGAATTCGATGCCCTCCGTACCATCCCTCGCCTCGATGACGTTGAAGCCCGACGCGCGCAGCATGGTGCTGTAGATGAGCCGGGTATCCGGGTCGTCTTCGACAAGCAAAACCGTTCTCTGCGCCATGGCTGCTCCTTTTCAGTTTTTCGCGGAATGATGCACCTGCGCGGACCGACAGGTGCAAATCGTGTGCTAATCGCGCGGCGCCTGCCGACGCTCGGCGCGCACGCCCGGCGGCCACAACGAGACGGGCTCGTCCAGCTCGCTCGCGAGCGACAGGAGCAGCGGGTGCATCGATGTGAACCGCTCCGCAGGGTCCGTCGCCAGGCACGTCATCACGGTTCGATCGAGTGATTCCGTGATGTCCGGTCGGAACTCTCGCGGCGACGGCGGCATTGCGCCAGTCACCTGCGGAAACTGCCGCTCCGTCGTATAGCGGTCGCCGTCCTCGCGCTCGTACACGGACTCGAACGGCCAACGTCCCGTGAGCAATTCATACAGCAGGGCGCCCAGGCCATACACATCCGCGGCCTCGCCCAGCTGCTCGCGCGACACTTGCTCCGGAGCCATGTACGGCGCGGTACCGAGACGGCGGCTTGGTCGACCGGGCGCACCCGCATGACGCGCTGCATCCATGTCGATCAGGATGGGCACCTGATCGCGCAGGATGAGATTGGCAGGCTTGAGGTCGAGGTGCAGATAGCCACGACGATGCATGTAGTACAGCGCGGAACCGAGATGCACACCGGTACGCAACGCATCCTCGATCACAAGCTGGCGCTTCGTCTGGTCCTCGAGCACGTCGAACAGTGACGCACCCTCGAGATACTCCATCAGGATGAACGGCAGTCCATCCTGCTCACCCTCGCCGAAACTGCGCACGATGTTCGGGTGCCGAAGGTGACGGAGGATCTTCGCCTCTCGACGTACCGCCGCGACATCGCTGCGATTCTCGCGGTTCTCCTCCGACAGGATCTTGCACGTGTACGTGCACCAGTCCCGCGCACTCCACACCTGGTAGAGGTGACCGATACGGCCGCGCGCGAGATGGCCGATGACCGTCAAGTCACCCGCGATGCGGTCGCCAATGGCATACGGGTAGCTTTCGCGGGCGCGCTTGCCAACACGCGCATCCCGCGCATGCAGCAGGCCGATCGGGCGAGGTGGCACGGTGCGACTTTTCTTCATGTCACACCGCACCCGTTTGTCTGCTCACTGCGGCGCCGCAGCACGTCACCGCAGTTCACGCTGTTGGCTACTTGCTGCCTGCAGTCTGTGGCGCGGCCGCAGGCGCGGTCGAACGCAACTCGTCCAGCGAGATCGAGACGCGACGCTCGCGCCCCTTCTCGAGCAGCACATCCAGGCGTCCACGATCGATCTCGTCCATCGCGATGCCATTGTCCGCGAGGATGTCGCGCACCTGCGCTGCGTATTCCTTCGGCTTGATCTTGCTGTACACGTCCGGATACACGTACAGGAAGTTGTTCTGCACGTCCGCCACGTTGTAGACTACTTCGAACGGTATCGACGCCTTGAAATTGAACTCGCGCGTCTCTTCCGGATTCTGCGCGAGTCGATCCAGAACGGCATCCTTGATCCCCGGCGTACCATACGACTGCACGAGACGCGTGAACTCGATCAGGTCGTCGTTCATCAGACGCACACAGCCATGCGACGCCGGATCACCCAGCGCGACACGATCATTCGTGCCATGGATGTACAGCAGCGGCGCGAAGTTCAACTTCACACGACCCATTGGATTGTTGAGACCCGGCGCCTCCGGCTTGCGACCCTTCGCCCACGGACTTGCCGGCGGGTGCCACCACGGATTCCAGATCGCCTGCGACACGCGGTACGTGCCCGCCGGTGTCTGATGACCCGGAAGACCGACCGACACCTTGTACGTCCGCGTGTTCTCGCCATTCTCGAACACATACAACCGATGCGCCGGCACATTCAGCACCAGCCGCAACGGCGAATCCTTCGGCTGCGTCGCGCTATTCTGCGTCAGATTTATGCCCGCTCCCGCACCCGCGAAAATGACTCCCGCCGCAATCGCGAAGCGTATAATTCCAGATCTGCTCATCGGAGACTCCTGCTGCCTGAGATTCGTCCATAATAGAAGGGCAATCCATGTGCCGCGGGATCGGTTGCACGAATGCCGCTAAATCGTGCACGGACCGCCAGCTACGCGCGATCCGCCGTCGCATTCATGCCGTCCATCCGGTCGATCCGGTCCAATGCCTCGATCAGCTCGCCCGGCTGACCGCCAATCCCAAAACGGATGAACGGATCGTAGCCAAACTGTGTACCCGGGACGACAAGCACGCTCTGCTCCACACGCAGTCGCTCCGCGAACGGCATCGACGACGTGCCATCCGTGCGACGCGCCCAGACAATTGCGCCCGCGTCAGGCCTGCGCCATGTGAATCCGCCCCGCCTGGTCATCCATTCCTCGAGGATGTCGACGCCCGTGAGGATGATGGAGCGCGTGCGCTGGAGCAGGCGTGGCCGGATGGTGCGATCGAGGGCGACCCGCGCGAGCCGGTCGGACAGCTCGCCGGCGCAGATGGTGGTGTAGTCTTTCCTGGCCCAGATGCGTTCGGCAATGGTTTTCTCGGCCATGAGCCAGCCGACCCGCAGGCCGGGCAGACCATAGGCCTTGGACAGCGATCCCGTGGCGATCACGCGGGGATGCAGCCCGAAGAATGAGACGGTCTCCGCGCCGACCAGCTCGGCACCGGTGTAGACCTCGTCGGCGATGATCCAGGCGCCAGTGCGTTCTGCGGCCGCGATGATCGCATCCCGTGCCGCTTCCGAAAGGATTGCGCCGGTCGGGTTGTTCGGGTTTGTGACGACGATGGCGCGGGTGCGGTCCGTGA
This sequence comes from Longimicrobiales bacterium, assembly GCA_038257485.1. Classification (GTDB taxonomy): domain Bacteria; phylum Gemmatimonadota; class Gemmatimonadetes; order Longimicrobiales; family RSA9; genus DASUXU01. Next base: position 8,048 of record JBBSJG010000043.1, read on the forward strand.
TGAGTCGAGCGACGTCGTCCGGGTCGGGCTGCCAACCGAGCTCTTCGCGCAGCGGGATCTCGATGACGCGGGCGCCGAAGTTGAGGGCGAGGCCGTATGCCTGCATGTAGGCGGGCACCAGGATTGCAACCTCGTCGCCCGGCCGGATCAGTTCCCAGAGTGCAATGAAGTTTGCTTCAGCACTGCCATTCGTAACAACGACGTCGTCGTCATCATGACTGCCGTAGAGTGCGGCGATCTGGGCGCGCAGCTCGTCGGATCCATTGGATTGTCCATAGCCGAGCGCGGTGTCGCCGAGTGCGGTGGCGCCGCCGATGTCGAGCAGCTCACTGAGCCGCACCGGACGGACGCCGCTCTCGGAGAGATTGAAGTCCACGCGGTTCTCGTACGTGGACTGCCAGCGTTCCATCTCGAATGGCGCGAACTGTTGCATGGGCCTCATTGTGCGGGGCACCGGACGCGCGAGCCGCGCCGGAGCGTTGCGGACTATCGATGGCAAAGAGTATGCGACGGCGGACCGACATGCCAGAAGACGCGGGGTTGCAACGACTGTCGGGCTGGCTACTATCAATCTACTGCGCGCGTGAAGCGCAATGCTGGCGCGTCAGCACGCGCGCACTCGAGGAGTTATTAAATGATGACGACGTTCCCGGATATGCTGGTGGAGGCGGAGGGTGGCCGGATCGTGCTGCTGGTACTGGACGGCCTGGGCGGCCTGCCGCACCCGGACACGGGCCTTACAGAGCTCGAGACCGCGAATACGCCGAACCTGGACCGACTCGCGAAGACTGCCTCCCTCGGATTGCACCAGCCCGTGACATACGGCGTCGCACCAGGGAGCGGGCCCGGCCATCTCGCACTCTTCGGTTATGATCCCGTTGCGCACAACATCGGGCGTGGCGTGCTGTCCGCGCTCGGTGTGGGGTTCGAGCTCAAGCCGGGTGATATCGCCATCCGCCTCAACCTCGCGACGGTCGATGCGGACGGGAACATCACCGACCGCCGCGCGGGCCGGCCGTCGGATGACGAGAACAAGCGCATCATCGAGAAACTGCGTGCGGGCGTGAAGGGACCGGGTGGTGTGCAGGTCTTCTTCGAGCCGGAAAAAGAGCACCGCGCGGTGATGGTCCTGCGCGGTCGAAACCTTTCGTCGAAGCTTGCCGACACCGATCCGCAGGAGACAGGCGTGCCGCCCCTGCAGGCTGCAGCGACCGAGCCTGAGGCTGCCGAAACCGCGAAGTTGCTGCAGGTGGTCCTGGACGCGGCGCGTGAGATTCTGCGCGACGAGCCGAATGCCAATGCGCTCCTCGCACGGGGCATCGACGCATATCACGCATTTCCGTCGTTCCAGGACCGCTTCAAGCTGCGCGGCCTCGCGATCGCGAGGTACCCGATGTATCGCGGCGTCGCCAGCCTCGTCGGGATGGACACGCACCCGATCCAGGAAACAGATGCGGGAAGTGTGAAGGCGCTGGCGGAGCAGTTCGAGAACTATGACTACCATTTCGTCCATTTCAAGGCGATCGACTCGCGGGGCGAGGATGGCGACTTCGCGGCGAAGGCGAAAGCGATCGAGGCGATCGATGCACTGATTCCGGAGATCGAGGCATTGAAGCCGGATGTTCTGATCATCACGGGGGATCACTCGACGCCGGCGACATTCGGCGCGCACTCGTGGCATCCGGTGCCGATCCTCATGGCGTCCAAGTGGACGCGACCGATGCCGGACGCGACATTTGGAGAACGTTCATGCCTGCGCGGTGAGCTGGGGATCTTCCCGGCCATGCACATCATGAGCCTGGCGCTCGCACATGCGAAGCGCCTCACCAAGTACGGGGCCTGACATGGAAGATTCCGAAGTCGTACTCGATGAAGCACTGCAGCTCGGGGACGAAGGTCGCTGGGAAGAGATGGCGGAGCTGCTGTCGCGTCACATCATGAGCAATGAGGACGACGAAGATCCGTACCTGCTGTGCTGGCTGGGCGTCGCCGAGCGCGAGATGGGGAACGAGGGCGCTGCATACGACGCATTCAAGCGTTGCATCGCTGCACAGCCGTCGGACCCGTACGTCCTTGCACTCGCAGGTTCCGGTCTCGCGGCATTCGATGATCCGGATGCGGAAACCAGTTTGCGCGCCGCCGCGATCACCGCGCCGGACAATGCATTCACCCGGCTCCAGTACGGCGCGTATCTCGCCCGCGAAGGGATGCACGTGGAAGCGCTCGAGCACCTCGGCGCGGCGGTCGCGCTCGAGCCCGAGGATCCGATCGTGCGCGGCGAGCTCGGCATCGCGCGCGCACTCGCTGGCGATCTCGCCGGCGCATCGGAAGCGCTCGAAATGACACTCGAGATGGCGCCCGACGATTCATGGACACGCACCATCCTGGGTCTCATCCATGTCGAACGCGGCGATATCGAACGCGGTGCCGAAGAGTTGCTGCGTGCGGCGGAAGAACGTCCGGACGACGGCGAAGCACAGGTGCTTACGGCACTGGCTGCGGCCGCTGCTGGATGGGATGGCCCGGCAGCGGATGCGATCGCTCGCGCAGAGTACTCCGCGGAAGGCGTGGACTCCACGCTGCTGGACGAGGCGCGCGAGCGCACGGAGGAGGGCCCGGATGCAGCACGCGAGCTGCTCATGACGACGCTCGGACCGTCCGCGCTGCACGACCGTCTGCACCAGCCACTCTGATCGCGGTGCACGCGCACAACGGGCGCCGCCGCGCGTCCTCGCGGCGCAACGGTACGACCGGCGGCTTCCACCTGCTGCGTTTCATCCTGGCAGTCGTGGGCGCGGCAGTTATGCTGTGGGCGGCCGGCGTCGCCCTCATCGTGTATGCCGGGTCACACCCCGTTCTGCACACGGCGGATGCCATCATCGTGCTGGGTGCGGCACAGTACAACGGCCGGCCGTCTCCCGTGTATCGTGCGCGCATCGACCACGCGCTCTTGCTCTGGCGGCAGGGTCTCGCACCGCGCGTCATCTTCACGGGCGGCGTCGGCATCGGCGACACCCTGAGTGAGGGCGAAGTGGGCAGACAATACGCGATCAAGAACGGTGTTCCCGACTCGGTCGTACTGGTCGAACGCATGGGCGTCACGTCCGCAGAGTCCGTTGGTGCCGCTGCAGCACTGATGCACGCGGACGGACTCCACTCGGCACTCGTCGTGAGCGATTCCTATCACATGCTGCGTGTCGAGCTGCTCGCGCGTCGCGCCGGCATCAAGCCGTACCGCGCACCCGCACCAGACGGACCCATCGACAGGGCCCGCGAAACGAAAATGCATTACGTGCTCCGCGAAAGTGTACGGTTTCCGGCGACCGCCATTCTCGGGGGTCGATGAATCACGTTATAACCGGCTTGATCCCGTACTCGTCGTTCACCCTGGGAAATGGCCTGCGCGTCTTCGTGCACGAACATCACGCAACTCCCATCGTGTCGGTCAATATCTGGTACCACGTCGGGTCCCGGAACGAACGACCGGGCAAGACCGGCTTCGCCCATCTGTTCGAGCATCTCATGTTCGAAGGATCGCGCAACGTCCCGCACGGACAGTTCGATGCTCTCCTCGAAGAGGCCGGCGCAGTCAACAACGGCAGCACCAATCCAGACCGCACCAACTACTGGGAAACACTGCCGTCCACAGCGCTCGAGCTCGGCCTCTACCTCGAAGCGGACCGCATGGGCGGACTGCTCGACGCGATCACACAGCGCGAGCTCGATGCACAGCGCGATGTCGTGAAGAACGAGCGAAGGCAGAGCTATGAGAACAGGCCTTACGGTCTTGCCGGCGAAACCATGCTCGCCGCCCTCTATCCGCCGACCCATCCGTACCACTGGCCGACCATCGGATCGATGGCCGATCTCGATGACGCCACCCTCGAAGATGTACGCGCCTTCTTCCGCACGTACTACTCGCCCAACAACGCGACCCTTGCAATCGCAGGCGATGTCCGCGCCGCCGATGTCGAACGTGCAGTCACGCGGTGGTTCGAGGATGTACCTGCCGGCGGTGCGATCCCCGTCGTCATGCCGCCCCCTGTCACATGCGACGGCACGACGATCGTGCTCGAGGACGACGTCAAGCTGCCACGCCTCTACCTCGCCTGGCACACACCGCCTCTGTATGCACAGGACGACGCCGAACTCGACATCGCCGCGCGCGCTATCGGCGATGGCAAGACATCCAGACTGTTCCGCTCACTCGTCTATGAACAGCAGGTCGCGCAGTCCGTCAGTGCGTACCAGAGCAGTGCGTCACTCGGTTCGACATTCCGCATCGTCATCACCGCGAAACCCGATGTCTCACTCCCCACACTGCGCGATGCCGCCCTCGCCGCCGTGCAGGAAGTAGCACGGGACGGTGTCACACAACGCGAGCTCGATCGCGCACGCAACGGACTGCAGACCGGGTTCGTAGACGCACTGCAGAATGTAGGTGGCTTCGGCGGCCGCGCCGACCAGCTCAACCACAACGTGTTCTATGCAGGCGACGCCGGGTACGCGGACCACGACATCGCGCGCTACCGCGCTGTCACAACCGCCAGCGTGGCGATGGCCGCGCGAGCGCATCTGATGCAGCCATGCGTCACACTCAGTGTGGTGCCGCGCGGCGAGTCGCACCTCGCAGTGGCGGGCCCATGAGCGACGAGAAGGCTCGCGTGATGCCGCCCGTGCCAGGCGAACCGCCGGAGCTGCGATCGCCGAGCGTGCAGCGGTTCCAGCTCGCGAATGGTCTGCGTGTATTGGTTGTCGAGCAGCCCGGTCTTCCCATTGTGGACGTTCAGCTTGTGATCCGTACGGGCGCAGTGTGCGACGGCGAGGCGAATGCCGGCCACACCAGTCTCGCTGTCGATATGCTCGACGAAGGGACGCCCGGCCGATCCGCGATCGAGGTCGCCGAATCCATTGAGGACCTCGGCGCATCGCTCTCGATGGCTGCATCATGGGATGACAGTGCGCTCGGCCTGCACGTCCACACCGACCAGCTCGAGCCGGCACTCGGATTGATGGCAGACATCGTCATCCGGCCGACCATGCCTGCCGCCGACTTCGAACGCAAGAAGCAGCAACGCCTGACGGCGATCCTGCAGGAGAAGGAAGAGCCGCGCGCACTCGCATCACAGGCATTCAATGCAGTCGTGTTCGGCGGAACGCACGCATACGGCAGTCCGCTCCATGGCACGCGCGCGAGCATCGAGCGCATGACCCGCGACGACGCCGTCGCATACCACCATTCGTTCGTCCGCCCCGGTAACAGCTTTCTCGTCGTGGTCGGGGACATCTCGGCCACAGCACTCGTGCCATTGCTCGATCGCGTGTTCGCCGACTGGACGGATGGCGCGTCGGTTGCCGCGTCGGTTGCCACGCCGGTTGCCGCGCCGGTTGCCCCGCCGGTTGCCGCACCGGTTGCCCCGCCGCGCGGACCGTGGCCGCCGTCAGCGTCGACGTTCGCAGGCGCAGGCGTATCAGCGGGCGTCCATATCGTGGATCGACCCGGCAGTGCGCAGTCGGAACTGCGAGCGGGATGCATCGGTGTGCCGCGCAGCTCGCCCGACTATTTTCCGATTGTGGTGCTCAACACGCTGCTCGGCGGATCGTTCACATCCCGCCTGAATCTGAACCTCCGTCAGGACAAGGGTTACACGTATGGCGCAGGCTCCAGCTTCGTAATGCGCCTCGACGCGGGGCCATTCATCGTGAGCACTGCGGTCGACACTGCCGTGACAGATGACGCAGTGCGTCAGATCCTGGCGGAGATCACGCGACTCCGCGAAGAGACCGTTCCGGCCGATGAACTGCTGCGCGCACAGAGCTACATCGCGTTGGGGCTGCCGCGTTCGTTCGAGACGACGGCGGACGTAGCGTCCCATGTGGCCGAGCTCGAGGTCTATGGTCTCGGCGACGACTATTTCGATAGCTATGTCCGTCGCATTCGCGCCGTCACCGCAGCCGATGTCATGCGGGTGGCAAAGCAGTATCTGAACCCCCGTCACATGAACGTTGTCGTTGCGGGCGACGCAGCGAAGATTGCAGAGCCGATGCGTGCACTCGGCATCGGTACCGTATACAACAAGGCGATTGAGGAATGATGGTACACATCCCATTCGAGCGATATGAGATGCAGAACGGTCTGCGCGTCGTGTTGTCACGCGACACGTCTGCACCCGTCGTGGCAGTGAATCTCTGGTACAATGTGGGCTCTCGGAATGAGAAGCCGGGCCGCACTGGCTTCGCGCACCTGTTCGAGCACATGATGTTCCAGGGCTCGGAGAACGTTCCGGAGATGGCGCACTTCTCGTTGATCGAAAATGCCGGCGGTTCATTGAACGGATCGACGTGGCTAGACCGCACGAACTACTTCGAAACGCTGCCCGCCCACTACCTGGAGCTGGGTCTCTGGCTCGAGGCGGACCGACTCGGCTGGCTGCTTCCTGCGATGACGCAGGCCAAGCTCGACAATCAGCGGGATGTCGTGAAGAACGAACGACGCTGGCGCGTCGACAACCAGCCGTACGGCGACTGGGACGAGCGCCTGCAGATGTTGATGTATCCCTCGGATCATCCCTATCACCACTCGGTGATCGGTTCGATGGAGGACCTCGATGCATCGAGTCTCGAAGATGTCGAGGAGTTCTTCCGCACGTACTACGCGCCGAACAATGCAGTGCTCTCGATTGTCGGCGACTTCGAGATCGACCATGCGAAGTCGCTGATCGATCGATACTTCAGCGCAATCCCATCCGGCCCCGCGATCCCACCCATTCCCGGTCGCACGCAGCTGGGTTTGTCACTCGGTGGTGAGCAGCGCGTCACGGTCGAGCAGGACATCTCGCTCCCGCGACTGTACGTCGGATACCGCACGCCTGCGTATGGCACACCCGAGTTCTACACGAACGCGGTCGTCGCGCAGATTCTCGGGTACGGCAAGGCAGCCCTGCTCTATCGCACACTCATTCGCGAGCAGCGTCTCGCGCAGGACGTCGTTGCCTACGCATTCCCGATCGTGGTCGGCGCCAGCATGCTGGTCCTCTGGGCAACCGCGCTGCCAGGCGTTGCACTCGACGACCTCGAGCGCGCGTTCCATGCGCAGATCGATGCACTGCAGTCGGTGGAGTCGCGTGACGTGATCAGGGCCGTCAGCCTCATCGAGGCCAGGCATCTCTCGGACCTGCAGACCGTCGGCGAGCGGGCAGATCAGCTGTCGATGTATACGACGCTCTTCGATGATCCCGCCCGCATCAACACCGAAGTCGACCGTATCCGCGCAGTGACCGTTGAAGACGTGCGCGCATTCGCTGCCCGCTATCTCATCGCCGGGAACCGCAGCGTCATGCACTATGTGCCGAAACACGGGGAGGTCGCGTCATGAGCAGCGACGCAGGCGCACGTGGCGTGAAACTCGACCGGTCTGTGGAGCCGGCGCCCGGCCCGATCCGCGACTACGACTTCCCGGCCGTCGACGGCCGGTCGCTTCCCAATGGCGTGCGGTCTGTCGTGTGTCGAGCGGGGGACCTCCCGCTGATCACCGCGCAGGTCATCATTGCCGCGGGAAGCGCCCTCGAGTCCGACGCGCAGGCAGGTCTCGCCACACTGACGGCTGCCAGCCTCGAAGGCGGCTCACGGACCCGGACCGGGGACACGCTCGCCTGGGATCTGGAAGGCCTCGGCCTCGAGCTCGCCGCCTGGTCGACCTGGGATGCCACCCACATCCGCGTCACCGCTACCACGGACCGGATCGAAGGCGCCCTCGACATCCTCGCCGATGTCGTCCGGAACCCGGCGTTCCCGCCACAGGAGGTCGAGCGCATCCGCGATGAACAGCTCGCCGAGATCCTGCAGCGAGGATCTGAGCCGCGCGGGCTCGCCGACGACATGGCCACGCGGTTCATCTTCGACGACCGGAGCCCGTACCGCCGATCCACCTATGGCGACCAACAGACCGTGTCCCGCTTCACCGCGACCGACACCTCGGACTTCCATCGGACCCGTTTCTGTCCGGATGTGACGTCGGTGGTCCTGGTCGGCGACATCGATCCGGACCGGGGCCACGACCTGGTCGCCCGCGCCTTCGGCGACTGGTCCGGCAAAGCCAAGGCGGCTCCGGCAGTCGGCGTCGGCGCCCGCTCGGACAAGACGGTCATTCACCTCATCGATCGACCCGGCTCCGTCCAGTCCGAGGTCCGCATCGGACACGTCGGCGTCCCGCGCGCCCATCCCGACCACGTGACCCTGCTCGTGCTGAACGCGATCCTCGGCGGCGCCTTCACCAGCCGCCTGAACCTCAGCCTGCGCGAAAAGCACGGGTTCACATACGGTGTCCGGAGCAGCTTCGCGTTCCGGAAGGCGGCCGGTCCATTCTCCATCTCGACCGCCGTCGGGACCGAAGTGACGGGTCGCGCGGTCGAAGAGGCGTTCCGGGAAGTTCGCACGTTCATCGCGGAGGGACCGTCGGATCTCGAGGTTGCCAATGCCCGCGACTACCTCGCCGGCGTGTTTCCCCTTCAGCTCCAATCGACCGAAGAACTGGCGGGCAGGATCGCGGAAACCGTCGTGTACGACCTGCCGACCGATTACTTCCAGACCTACCGTGAATCGATCCTGGCGGTCGACCGCACCACTATCATGGATGCTTCTGCCATCCACATCAGGCCGGCTGCCATGGCGGTTGTCGTTGTCGGCGATGCGACGGCGCTCATGCCTGACCTCGAAAAAATCGCTGTGGGAGAAGTAATCCGAGAAGGCGCCGGCTCGGCGGATAGCGTTAACATCCATGGTAGCGAGGCTGGACAGCATGGCGGATAAGCAGGGCGGACACGACGCGGAGGTCATCGACCCGGGAATGATCAGCAGCCGGACGATTCATGACGGACGGATCGTCCACCTGTCGATCGACGACGTCCGGTTCCCGGATGGGAGCCAGGGTCAGCTGGAATTCATCCGCCATAGCGGCGCGTCCGCCGTCCTCCCGGTGATGAGCGACCCCGCGGGTGACGACCCGCAGATCCTGCTCATTCGCCAGTATCGGTACGCGGCTGGCGGCTACATGCTGGAGATCCCGGCCGGCCGGCCGAGCGAGAAGGGCGAGGACTGGGAAGTGTGCGCTCGCAGGGAACTGGAGGAAGAAACCGGGATGGTTGCCGGCAAACTCCAGTACCTGACGGCGATCTACACGACTCCGGGCTTTACGGACGAAAAGATCCACCTCTATATGGCGACCGACCTCACGGTCGGCACAACCAACCTCGATGCCGACGAGTTCCTGACACCGGTTCTGATGCCGATGTCGGAGGCGCTGGAAAAGGTGAGGACGGGGGAGATCAATGACGGGAAGACCATGTGTGCGATCCTCTTCGCCGCCGGCTTCCTCCTTTAGCCGGACCTGCCTTCCGCTATTTCGTAAGCACCCATCCTGCTATCCCCGCGGTCGGAATCGGACCGAAAATGTGGATAAAGCCACGATTGGGGGTCGCCCGGGGGCGCCTCCATAGCCAGATGGGTTCTAACGAACATGTGAAAGGGTGGTCCGGGAAAGGGGTCACAATCCCACCCCGACCGTCCCCTTTCTCGGACGTCAACGGTTCGTCCCTGCGCACTCCACCCCGCCCATAAGTCATTCTCTCACAGACATTTCCGGCTCCCGGCACACCTTGGAACCACTGCGGCCGGACCGGGAATGGAACCTGCCTTTTATAGGGCCCGAGAACGCGCGGACCCGCAGAGGCACAACAGGGGATCCGGCGAACTCGTGACCTTTTACGGCGGCCCCCGGGCCGCGGGTAAGCGAGGAAGCAAATGGTCCATCCGATGCAGGCCCAGGTAAGGCCGCTGGTAGCAGCGCCGACCCGTGAGCGACTGAAGCAGCTCGATGACAGCAGCCTGGTCGCGGAGTTTCTTGGCGGCGAGAAGCGCGGGTTCGACGAGCTGGTCGGCCGCTATCACGTTCGCCTGATCAACTTCATCTACCGCACGATCGGGGACCGCGACCGTGCCGAGGACCTGGTGCAGGAGACGTTCGTACGCGTGTACCGTCACCTCCACCGGTTCGACCAGTCGAAGAAGTTTTCGACCTGGGTCTACACGATTGCCGGCAACCTCGCGAAGAACGAACTCCGTAACCGCTCGCGCAGCCCGCTGGTCCTGTTCCAGCAGCTGACGACGAGTTGGAATGATGACAGCAAGCCGCTGGAGTGGGAGGATAACACCTACCGCCCCGACGACCTGTACCGGAAGCGCCACTTGCGTGAAATGGTCGACAAGGCGGTCGCGCTGCTGCCCGAGCACCACCGTCTCGTGTTCGTGCTGCGCGAGCTCGAGGGCAAGACGTACGAGGAGATCTCGGACATCACCGGCGTCAACCTCGGAACCGTGAAGAGCCGCTTGAACCGCGCGCGCAACAACTTCGCGCAGGTGATCGCGCCGATGCTGGAGTAGGCACGGCCCGCAAACCGGGGAACGCCGTCGATCGGCAACGAAGAAGACCTCTCCTGTAGTCCAGGGGAGGTCTTCTTCGTGCAGCGGACTCGGTCCGCGCTACTGCACCGTCATCTGGAACGGCCGGCCTAGCGCGCGGGATACGGCAGCTTCGAGGACTTCGTCGCGTCCTGCGCGAATGCCCGGGATTGTAGGTATGACGACGAAGTCCGGGACGATTCCGATGCGCTGCGTCGGCCTGTTGTCCGGGTAGAACACCCCGATGCCGCTGATCATGGACGTTACCCCGCCGGGCAATGGAATTTCCGAGACATTGCCGTCAGCACCGGCCGTGGTGCTGCCGACGACGATTGCATTCGGTGCAGCGCGCAACGCCATCGCGGTGTATTCCGCCTGGCTTTGTGATGTCTCGTCGACGAGGATGACCACCTTGCCATCGAAGCCCGGCGTGATGGGCGCAATCGTGAGCGGCGATTGCCAGTTGAAGGCGCCCGGATTTGCTCTGTCGCCTCGCGTGAAGCGCCCGAAAGGCCCGTAAGCGCGACGGACGTGCAAACGAGCGCAATAAGAGAAGGAAGCGAAAGACGTCGCATTGGATCCTGCGGGCGGGGGACACGGCGGTGCGGATTCTTCCTCACCATATCCCACGTCCAGATCAGATGCAAAAAAACAGTCCCGCGGCGCTCTGGTCCGGGGCAACGTAACGCCCCAACATTACAGTCCGTCGTGACGGTCCCAATGGCGGTGACCCGTTGCATGGACCCTTGCGAAGCACCCTGGTGGCTCAAGCATGAATGACGAAATGCGAACCCGCCGCGATCGGCGGGGCGCCCTTCTGAAAAGTATCTATGACGCAGCCGACGC
>JBBSJG010000044.1:0-19236 GCA_038257485.1 Longimicrobiales bacterium
CCGATCGACATCTGTGCTCTGCCGGATATGGTACAGCGCCTGATCGACGGAGTCCCTCCGGCGAAGCCGATGATCCGCCGCGGCGGCTAGAGCCTTGTCCCGGACAGCGCCAGCAGCTTTTTCCATTGTTCCGCAGTAATCGGCTGCACGGCGACGCGCGGCATCTTCACGAATGACATCGTGGCCAGGACGTCATCCGCTTTCATCTCCGCGAGCGTCAGTGCGCGCGTCAATTTCTTTACTGCGGTCACATCCACGACAACACGTTCCTCCGCCTTCGGGTCGGGTCTCGCCCCGCCGGTAATCTTCGCAACACCGATGAGTGCCTTGTCTGGCGACGTGTGGTAGATCGCGATGAGGTCACCCGTTTCGCATGCGCGCAGGTTGCGTTGTGCGACGGCGTTCTTGACGCCATCCCATGCAGCTTCGCCATCGCGCTCGAGCTCCGTCCATCCGAAGTCCTCAGGGTCGGCGAGAAAAGCCCAGTACTTCATGATGACGCTCCTGCGCGTAGTAGATGTGCGCGACATGCTGCGTGCAACTCGTCATCGAGCAGGACCCGGCTGGTCGTCTTGGCAAGACCGAAGATGTGCTGACAGAGCGCGTCGTCGGACGCGTCATAACCGTGGTCGCCGAGCCAGAACTTCACGTTCGACATGCCGCTTACATGACTGATGTCGATCCGTTGCCTGAGCCCGAGCTCTGATGCGGGAATGCTCGAGTAGACGCGGTCGGCGAGCCAGTTGTCCCCCTTGATCTGCGCCTTGATGATCGCGGCCGCGTGCACACCCGTGCCCGTACGGAATGCGTCATCGCCGAAAACGGGATAGCTCGGCGGAATCGTGACGCCGGTAGCATCGGCGACTGCGTGAACATATTCTCCGAGACGGCGCAGATCGCGGTCGTGCATCCCGAGCAGCTTCATGTTGACGAGCAGCAGGTCCATCTCCGTGTTGCCGATGCGCTCACCGATGCCGAGTGCCGTTGCGTGGACGCGGTGCACACCGGCCTCGATGGCGGCGAATGTATTGGCGAGTCCAAACCCGCGATCGCGGTGACCGTGCCAGTCGATCTTGATGTCCTTGCCGCTCGGCTCGACGATCGTCTCGCGTACGAACCGCACGAGCTGCTTCACACCCTGCGGTGTTGCATGCCCGACCGTGTCCGCGAGACAGATCCGCTGCGCACCCAGGTCGATGGCAAGGCCATACAGACGCTGCAGCGTTTCAGGTCTCGCCCGCGTGGTGTCTTCCGTCACCATCATCACGGACAATCCCTCCTTTACCGCGAACCCGACGCCGTCCTCGACTGCGGCAAGCATTCGGTCGAGCGTCCAGTCCTCCGCGTATTGACGGATCGGCGATGAACCGATGAACGTGCATGCTTCAATCGCAACGCCCGTCTCCTGCGTGATCCGTGCAATCGGCTCGATGTCCGCCCGCACGGTCCTCGCCGCGCAGTTCGCGCCAATCGACAAACCCGCTGACGCAATCTCCTTCGCGAGTGCGCGCACGTCCTCCGCGGCGCGAGAACCGGCACCCGGCAGACCGATGTTGGCCGTGTGGATCCCCAGCTCCGCCATGAGATGCAGGATCCTGATCTTGTCGCCAATGTCAGGGTCATTGACGGACGGACACTGCAGGCCGTCCCGCAGTGTCTCGTCATCCAGCTCGACCGGCTGCAGCGCGCGATAATCGATCGCGTCCCCCGCATCGTTCCAGTCGTAGATCAGGTCCTGCTCCTGCATAGCCCCTCGCGCATCGGGTGGAATTCACCGAAAATGGCCGGAGCCGGGCTTTGTTGTCAACGCGGGGCGGCTACTGGCCCGGGGGAGCGATGGATGTAACAGCGGTCGCATCGGATCCGCGCGTGATGGCCGCGCTGGCGTTCGCAGTCGGCGCGGGCGGCGATGCAGGCGGGATGCACACGATGGACGAGTGGTATGACAACAACGGCGGACCCCTGGGGATCCGCCGTCTCCTGCTGCTGGTGCTTGTGCTGGCCGGACTCGAAACCGCGTAGGCGTCAGGCGCTCGCGACGCCCTGTACTTCCGAGTGGTCACCGATGTTCACGACGCCATTCACATGGTTCACCACCGTGTGATCGCCGATCAATGAGTCGTGCAGGTTCGCACCTTCGATCGTCGCATGCGTGCCGATGATAGAGTCACGGATGGTGGTGTTGCGAATGACTGATCCTTCTTCAATCGTGACATTCGGACCGATCTCCACGTTCTCCAGCGTCACACCCTCGGAGATGCGGACGGGCTTGTGAATCTTCACGCTCCGACCGCCCTGCGGCATCAGTGCGCGACCGGCATTGGCCAGGAGATGAGCGTTCGTCTCGATCCATGTCTCCGGCTGACCGCAATCGTACCACCCCGTCACTTCTTCGACCTTGATCTTCGCGCCGTGGTCGACCATGTACTGGAATGCATCCGTCAGGTAGTACTCGGACGTCTTGCCTGCCGGTCCGGTCATCACGTCCTCGATCCCCTTGAACAGCAGCTTCCAGTCCTTGATGTAGTAGAGTCCGATGTTCGCCAGCTTCGACACCGGGTCCGTCGGCTTCTCGACGATCCGCTTCATGTTGTCGCTGTCATCCCGCACGATCACGCCGTAACGCTGATAATCCTCCACTTCCTTCGCCCAGATCACGCCGGCCGAATCCTCGGGCAGCCGCTTGATGAGCGAAAGGTCGGCGTCGAACAGCGTATCGACGAACATGATGAGTACATCACTGTCCACGAACTCGCGCGCATGCCAGACGGCACCAGCGGTGCCATTCTGTACGGGCTGCTCGACGTATTGCGCCTTGAACTGGGGGTATTCCTTTGCGATGTACTTCTCGATATTGCCCTTCAGGTACCCGGTGATGAAGATGATCTCATCGACGCCGAGCTCGGCCAGGTCGTCCAGGATGTAGCTCATGACCGGCTTGCCACCCACGCGCAGCAGCGGCTTCGGCGTGGTATACGTGTGCGGGCGAAGGCGTGTGCCTTTGCCTGCCAGCGGGATGATCACTTTCACGATGCTTCCCCAGTCGGGTGTATGAGGTCTACTTTCAGGACTCCTGATGATTGTGGCGCGAAGTTAGCAATTCCTGAGCCCCGGTTCAAATCCAGGGACCCGTGTGCAAGTGGATCTGGGTCGCGCGTCCTGAAGGGCGTGTCTATAGTGTTCCGTATCAAGTCTGTAATGAGGAGGTCGATCATGAAAAAGCTCGTGTTTGCCATGTTGCTCGCAGTCCCGGCGGTTGCCGCCCCCCTGTCCGTGACGGCCCAGACGGTGGCGCCGGAGCAGCCCCGTACGCTCACCATCAGTGCCACCGCGACCGTCGAGCGGGCTCCCGACCAGGCCGTGGTGATGCTTGCGGTCGAGAGTGAGGGGGCGACTGCCAAGGCCGCCGCCGCCTCGAACGCCACGAAGATGGACCGCGTGGTGGCCGCCTTGAAGGCCCTGGGGATCCCTGCCACGAGCATTCGCACCGTGTCGTATCAGCTGCAGCCGCAGTACGCGCAGGAGAACAACCGGGAGCCGCGGATCGCGAGCTATCGGGCCATCAACGAAGTGCAGGTCGTGCTGGACATGATCGACCGGGTCGGTCCGACGATCGACGCCGCGCTTGGCGCGGGTGCCAACCGGGTCGCCAACCTGTCTTTCGGGCTCAAGGACCAGGCATCGGCGCGTCTTGAGGCACTGCAGAAGGCCATCGAGAAGGCGAAGCGCGAGGCCGAAGTGGTCGCTCGTGCGGCAGGCCAGACGCTCGGCGTTCCGCAGTCCATCCACGTCGACGGCTACTCGCCTGCACCGCCGCGGCCGATGCCGATGTATCGGGTGGAAGCTGCCATGATGGACAAGTCGGCGCCAACACCCGTCGAGGGTGGCACGCTCGAGGTGGGCGCGTCGGTCAATATCGTCTATCGCATCCAGTAGGGTTGATGAGGGGAACCGAGACGCTTTCCACGGGACCGTCGCAGCCGGACGAACGGCTGCGCGGTCGCACGTACTCGATCCCGTTCGAGGATGTATGGCAGGGTGCGCTCCGGATCATTCGTGAGAAGTCGAAGGGCTGGACACTCGACACCGCGGATGATCAGGCGGGTGCCATCACGGCCAATGTGAGCGGCATCCACAAGAGTCTGAACGGCACGATCGACGTTCACATCGCGCTCGACGCGAACGGCCAGACGCGTGTCGACTGCAGTGCACGGACACCGGCGGCATTCACGGATTTCGGAGTGAATGCCCGCCGGCTGGATCGTTTCTTCCGCGGGCTCGACCGCGAGTCCGACCGGGAGTGGCAACGTCGTCTGTCGTCAAACCGGTGATCGACTTCCACACGCACCCCTGGCGGCCGTCCGAACTCGCACCCGCGACCGCGGAATTCATTCGTTCCATCTCGCCCGCCGTCCAGGAACATGGCGATCGCCTGACCGACATCGCATTCGCGGTCGCGCAGCTGCGCGCGCAGGATGTTGATCACGCCGTTCTCCTGCCGGAACACTGCCCTGCGACATCCGGCAATGTGCGCACGGATACGGTCCTCGCACTGGCCCGGGACAGTGACGGATTCTTCATTCCATTCGCGTCCGTTGACCCCGTCACCGATCCGGACCCGGCGGCGCTCCTCGAGCGCTACATCGAGCAGGGTGCACGCGGCCTCAAACTGTATCCATCGTACCAGTTCTTTTATCCGAACGATGCATCGGCCTACCCGCTCTACGAAGTGTGCCAGGCCCATGGCATCCCCGTTCTCCTGCACATCGGGAGTTCGGTAATTCCAGGCACTCGCCTGAAGTATTGCGACCCGATCCATCTCGATGATCTCGCCGTCGACTTTCCCGACCTCACCATCGTGATGGCACACGGCGGTCGCGGATTCTGGTATGATGCGTGCGCCTTCCTCGCCATGCACCACCGCAACTTCTTCATTGACGTTGCAGGCCTCGTCCCGTCGAAGTTGCGTCAGCACTTCCCCGACCTCGACCGCCTCGCACACAAGATGGTCTTCGGCAGTGACTGGCCCGCAATGCCGCGATCCGTATCCGCAAATGCCGACGCGATCCTCGGACTCGGCCTGCCGGCCGACGCTGTGGACTCGATCATGCGAGGCAACGCGAGGCGTCTGCTCCAGCTCGGCTGAGCGCGCGGCCGGTCGATCCGGCGCGAACAGAACTACGGGAGATTCGAATCAGCATGGCAACCGCACGGAAAACGCGTAAGAAAAGTCCCGAACGACTGCCGCTGATCCCGCTGCGCAGTACGACCGTCTATCCGCTCGGCGTGATCGGTGTCCAGATCGGTATGCCGAGCTCGCTCGAGATGCTCGCTGCCAATGAAGACCCGCATCTCATGGTGGCCGTGGTGATCGCGCCGGGCGGACCGGACGATCCCATCGACGTGACGTCCCTCGAGAAGATCGCAGTTTCGGCAAGGGTATCGGACCGCCTCAACCTGCCGGGTGGAACCGTGCAGGCGACGATCCAGGGCCTCGAACGCGTACGACTGTTCGATGTAAAGGAGGCGAACGGGTATTTCACGGCGGCGTTCGAGAGCGTCGAGGAACAACCCGCGGACGAGGAGGAGGCGCAGAACCTGATTGCACGCATCCTCAATGCGCTGGAGGCTCTGGCCGCCGAAGTGGAACGCATCCCACTCGAAGTGCCGCGTATTCTCCGCATGAATCTCGGCGACCCGGGCCACTTCGCCGATCTCGTCGCGAACCTCGCGAATTTCTCGGTGGCGAGCAAGGACGAGACCGTGCAGCGGCTTTCCGTCCGCGAACGCCTCGAGTTCGCATGCAGCGAGTTGGAAGACCAGTTGCTGAATTTCAGGCCGCGCGCGGAGCCTGCCGAGGCGGAGACCGCACCCGCGACGCCACCGAATCCTGCGCAACGCACGACCGACCTGCGACACCGCATCAAGGTGCTGCAGGCCGAGCTTGGCGACATTGACCCGATGGAACGTCAGGTCATCGATGCACTCCGTCGTATCGAAACCGCCGACCTGCCGATGCGCGCGGTTGCCATTGCGCGCACCGAGATCGAACGTCTGCGCACCGTGCAGGCGGGCGGCCCCGAGAGCAGCGAGATCCGCAGCTACGTGGACTGGCTGACCCATATGCCATGGCGCCAGCGGTC
Organism: Longimicrobiales bacterium; assembly: GCA_038257485.1. Classification (GTDB taxonomy): domain Bacteria; phylum Gemmatimonadota; class Gemmatimonadetes; order Longimicrobiales; family RSA9; genus DASUXU01. Next base: position 6,144 of record JBBSJG010000044.1, read on the forward strand.
CGCGCCGGCACCGGACGAGCTCGACCTCACGCACATCGAGGAAGTGCTCGATGAATCGCTGCTCGGACTCAACGAGCAGAAGGACCGGCTGCTCGATCATCTCGCCGTCGCGAAGTTGCGCGGCGACCTGCGCGGCCCCATCCCCTGCATCGTAGGGCCGCCCGATGTCGGCAAGACCGCGATCGTCATCGCGCTCGCACGCGGCCTCGGACGGCCGCTCGCGCGGCTCGAATTGGGCAGCTACGGCGAACCGCAGGTTATCGGCACCCGACGCACCCGCGCTGGTGCCACGCCGGGCAAGATCATCTCATCACTGCGCGATGTCGGCGCCCGCGACCCGGTCTTCCTGCTGGAGGAGATGGACGAGATCGGGCTCGGCAAGGTCGAGGGCGATCCCGTCGCGGCCATGGAGGAAGCACTCGACTGGGAACTGCGCGAGAATTTCGTCGACCGGTATCTCGACATCCCGTTCGACCTGAGTGACGTGCTCTTTATCGCGACTGCACAGGACTTCTACCGCGTTCCGCGCGACCTGCGCGAGCACATGGTCGAGATTCGCATCGCGGGATACACGCCCGAGGAGAAGGTCGAAATCGCGGAGCACCGTTTGATCCCGAAGCTCCTCGAGGAACACGGCCTGCAGCGAGGCATCAAGTTCCCGCGCGCTTCCCTCACCTACCTCGCCTATGGCTACGCGAGGGACGCAGGGATGGGCGCCATGCGGCGAGCACTCGAGGCGATCCTCCGCACACGCGCGCGCGCACGCACTCAGGGTGATACCACCACATGGATGCTCGACGCGACCCGCATCGAGGAAATTCTCGGACTGCCTCGCTATACGCCTACACCCGCCGAGAGCGCGCCGGAGGTTGGCGTGGTGACGGGTCTCGCCTGGACCGCTGCGGGCGGTGAGTTGATGTTCATCGAAGCACTGCGGATGCCGGGGTCCGGCCGCCTCATTATTACCGGGATGCTCGGCGAGGTCATGCGCGAGTCCGTCAATGCAGCATACTCGTACGTGCGCAGTCGCAGTGAATCATTGGGTATCGATGTCGAGGAGTTCCGCCAGTCCGACATTCACGTGCACTTCCCGGTGGGCGCGATCCCGAAGGACGGCCCATCCGCGGGCATCGCGGTGACACTCGCGATTGCGTCTGCACTGTCGAACCGACCAGTCCGCCACGACATCGCGATGACCGGCGAGGTGACACTGCGCGGCAAGGTGCTGGAAATTGGGGGTGTCAAGGAAAAGGTGCTCGCGGCGCATCGGGCCGGGATCCGTGCGATCATCCTGCCTGCCGGGAACCAGCGTGACCTGCGCGACGTTCCAGCCGACGTGCGTCAGCGCATCAAGTTCAGCTTTGTCGAACGCATGGATGACGTGGTGCAGCTCGCACTGGCCGCACAGAAGCGCACGAAACGGAAGGCGTCTCCCGCGAAGATGTCGGCGACGGCGGAGCCGCGGGCGGCAAAGAAGAAATAGCGATTACGTCGGGGACGCTTCGTACTGTTCGAGGCGAGCACGCAGATCGGCAGGGACATGCATCGATTCACCCCGCGCAACGTCGAACATGACCTGCACGGTTTCACCACTCACGAGCAGCGCGTCATCCGATGAGCGCAATTCGAACTGCATGGTAAAACTTCGATCACCAATGCGGCTGACGCGAACGCCCGCACGCACCGCGGCCGGATACATGATGCGCTGATGGTAGCGGACTGTCAGACCGCCGATCACGTAATCGATGTCGGCCACCGTCGCGCGCCCCGCGATCTCCCGCCAGTACGCGGCTCTCGCCTCTTCCACGTACATCAGTGACAGCGAGTGATGTACGTGGCCGAACGAGTCGAGGTCGCGGAACCGCACCGCAACATCTCGCCAGAACCGGATCTGGCCAGACGCCTCACTCATGCGCAAATGTATCCGCGATCCCGCCGGCTGCCGCCAGCAGCAGGCCGACGCCGATGACCAGCACACCCGCGGTCAGGATCCCGCCCGTGAGGACGCCGCCATACACCATGGCTGTACCAATGCCGATGGCCGCGACCGCCGCCGCATAGAGATATCGTGTCATTCTACATCCGCCTTGAAGTCCGGTTGATCGATCGATTGCGCACGTGACATCGTCAACAGCCGCGGATGCCCCGACGGCGTCGCGCACAGCACGCCGCGCACAGACGGATCCGTACGGTTGAACACCAGTGGTGCGCCGTCCGCATCCGTTGCCACTGCGCCTGCCTCCGCCAGGATCAGTGCGCCCGCGCACACATCCCATTCACTCTTCGGGCCGCGGCTCAGGAACCCGTCCGCATGACCTGCGGCGACCCTGGCCATCTTGTACGCAGTACTGCCAACACCCTCCACCGTCCAGCCTGCTTCGTATGGTGCGAATGCGCCTCGTGCGATCTCACTGCGCGACGCCAGGAGCACCGGCTTCGCAGCGGATGCGGATGAGACATGGAGGCGTCGGTCGACATCACCGGTGCGCTGCCATGCACCACCGCCACGGACTGCCCAGTACAACTCGCCCGTCGCAGGATTCAGGACTGCACCGGCCACTGGTGCGCCGCGTTCCGCCAGCGCCACCGACACTGCGAACTCGCGCCTGCCTGCGATGAACGATCGCGTGCCATCGATCGGATCGACGACCCACACGTTCACGCGGTCGAGACGGTCCGCGCTGTCCGCGGTCTCCTCCGAGAGCCAGCCATAGCCCGGCCGTGCACTCATCAGCATGCGCTTCAGCAGGCGGTCTGCGGCAAGATCCGCCTCGGTCAGTGGCTGGTCTGCCGACTTGTGCGTGACTTCCATGTCCGTGCCGAACACGCGCATGATGCCGTCGCCCGCCGCGAGTGCTGCAGCGATCGCGAGTTCGGCATTGATGCGGTCCGTCATCAGCGGTCCAGCGCTTCCACCCGGTGCACTGCTGCGGCAAGTGGCAGGAAGATCGCGATCGCCGAGATGCCGGCTACGAACAGCAGGCACACCACCAGCATCGTGATCTGGCCACCGCGGATCCCGCCATTCTGCTGCGCCTGCAGGATCGCATACACCGGCCACGCCTCCAGCATCACGACCAATCCGAGATATGTCGTCGACACCATCATGAACACGAGACCGCCAAAGCTGGTCGGGATCTCGGCGGGGTTCTCGGTATCGAACTTCGGGAACAGCGCACCGAATCCGAGCGCGAGTGCTGAAATCGCCAGCGTCATTACGATGATGGTGATCACCGACAACCACATGACGAACCCTGATACGCGCAGGATCATGTTGGTCCCGATGGTAAGCGACAGCGCGATCACCATCAGGGGCACCACGCCGACCCAGTACTTGCTCCACAACAGCAGTCGCAGGTCGAGCGGCGACGATCGCAGCAGCCACAGCGTGCGCCCTTCGAGGCTGACGGCCGGGAAGAGAAAACGCGCAGCGATGGCCGCGAGCACGAAGCCGGCCAGCCCCAGGTTGATAAAGGACACCACATTCACCAGGAAGAATCCGACCTCCTCACCGCTGAAGAGCGGCAGCATCTTGATGTTATAGATGTAAATGACGACGAGCACGGCGAGCAGCACGAGTTGTGACCACTGCGTGGTGTCCCGGAAGAACGTGCGGATGTCCTTTGCAATGAGGGATCGACCCGTCAGCGGTACGCGCCCCAGTACGTCCTCGATGCGACGGCGTCGCTTTGCGCCCTCGCCTTCCTTCAGCTCCGCACCCTCCTGGCTGCGACTGAAACCCTCGACATACAACTTGCCGTGCACCCACGCGCCGAAGACCAGGAACGCCGCAGCCGTCGTGGCCAGCAGCAGCAGCGGAAAATAGTCGCCGGGACGATCGCCGATATTCAGCGGCGCCAGGATCGATTGGGCTGCCCATTCACTCGGAAGCCAGATCGATTGCGGCGTACGCAGTGCACCGATGAAATCGACCAGGTTGGCAAAGCCTTCCGGCCGTGCGAGCTGCTCAGGCTTGAGCAGTCGGAACATCGCAATGAGCGCCGCCGCACCGAGCAGAGCAATGAGCGCCAGCAGGTCGCGCGCGCGCCGCGCAGGAAACACATTCACGAGAACCTGCGTGAGCACGGTTCCAATGACAGCGGGCAGGATCAGGTAACAGACAAGCGCGAACATCCCGACGGCGACGAACGACCATCCGGCGCGGTATGCAACACCGTACGCGCACAGGACCGGGATGAGCACGAGCAGCATCATCCACGAGGAATTCACGACGGTCTCGAGGAAGCGTGAGCTGTACACGCGCAGACTGTCGACGGGTGACGCTGCAAGCAGCTCCAGGTCGCGCGACAGGAAGAAGGACGACAGGGACGTGATGATGTTCGACAACAATAGAATCGAGAGGAACGCGAGCAGGATGAGACCGAGCAGCTTGCCTGCGAGCAGGTCACCGATCCCGGCCGTGCTCCGGAAGTAGCCGAGCATGCGATAGACGAGGCCGAATAGCACCGCCCAGAACACGAGACCCACCGTACCCAGCGTCATGGTCCTTGCGACACTGCCGCTCTCGCCCATCCGTCGCTGCGCGATGCGCCACTTCGGACCGACCAGGTGCAGCACCCCCGCTTCCCGCCACGGCGTCGATGGCGAACCGAACCCGATCACGCGCCCGCTCCGCCTGCCGGCGGCTTTGTCCCGGACCGGCTGAGAATGCTCGACGCCGATGTATCGCGCAGCGACGCAACCAGCTCCTGCACGTCTTCTCCGCCCGTGAGCTTCAGGAAGATTTCTTCGAGACCGCCACCGCCCGATTCTGCTTCCGCGCGCAGGTCCTGCATCGTTCCCATCGCGCGGATCTGGCCCTGGTTGAGAATCGCGATCCGGTCACACAGCGTCTCCGCGACTTCGAGCGTGTGCGTCGACAGGAATACGGTACCACCCTGCGCGACGAACGTGCGCAGCAGATCCTTGATGAGACGGGCGCCCCTCGGGTCCAGACCCACCATCGGCTCATCGACAATAATCACATCCGGCGAGTGCACGAGTGCAGAACTGATCAGCAGCTTCTGGCGCATACCATGACTGTAGCTCTCGATCAGCGTGTCCTTCCACGCATGCAGGTCGAACAGGCGCAACAGTTCGTCGCCACGCTTCTCGGCCTCCGCTCCTTCACGGCCCCACAGCCCGCTCACAAAACGCAGGAACTCGCCGCCTGTGAGTTTTTCATAGAGCGACGGCCGATCAGGGATGTAACCGATGTGTCGTTTCGCAGCGACCGGGTCACGCAGCATGTCCTGATTCGCGATATACACGGATCCTGCAGTTGGCCGCAGCACACCGACCACCATGCGGATCGTCGTCGTCTTGCCAGCACCGTTCGGCCCTAGAAAGCCGAACAGTTCACCCGCCTTTACGTGCAGATCGAGCGGCTTGACCGCAGTGAACTTGCCGTAGCGCTTCGTCACGCCCTCGAGACGGATCATATGACCTCGAGCTGTAGACGACCGATGAGCCGGATGAGCTCGACCTGACGGGCGAGACCACCGAGGATGAAACGAAGGTGACTGGCATCTGCTGGAAACTGGCCGAGTGTGGGGTCCACCGCGACCCATTCGCCAAGCCATACTTCGGGCCAGGCGTGGTAGTAGAACTGACCGCGCAGATACACGAGGCCGACGGCAGTGCGCGCAGGCAGGCCGGCCGCGCGCGCGAGCGCGACGTAGAGCACAGTGTGCTCATTGCAATCACCCTTCTTCGCATCCAGCACCTGGCGCGCGCTTGGCACACTCAGTGTCACATCCTTCTCGAGCTTTTCGTAGACCCACGTCGTCAAACGACGGGATGCCTCGACCGGATCCTTGGTATCGCCGACGATGCGACGTGATGCCGCGATGATCTCGGGGTCCGCAATCTGGATGAGCGGACTCGCCTCGAGTTCTACTGCAATCGAGTCCGCACCGCCGCGCGCCTTGTACGGCAGCTGATAGCCCGGTGTCGGGAGCGTGCGCTCGCGTGTGATGAGGAGCGTGTCACCGAAGAGGCGCTGGCGGCCGCCCTGCAGGTCGAACCCCTCCAGGTCGACACCGCCGAGCCGGACACGCAGTGCATCCCGATCCTGGACCGTGCCGAGATCCACGTTACTGGAGATCGCCGTGCCCTGGATCAGTGCGCCATACCCCTCCGCGAGCTGCGCACCTTTCTTCCGGCCATCCCGCCACTCCTGCTGTGCCAGCTCGTAGTATGTGCGTTCGATCGTAAACCCGAGTGGACTCGTCGCGCGCACGATCTGGCCGTCGTCATCGACCCATGTCGAGATGACGACACCGCCGAACCGCTGGTCGAGACGCCATGTTGGGATGCTGTCATACCGGCTCGCCTTCCAGCGCCCCGATGCGTCCGCCATTGCACTGTCCGGGATCACCAGCGTGTCCCTCGCCGTAACCTTCATCGTGACATCGCGTGCAGCCATGGCCGACGGATCGAACACGCGCACCGTGAACTCGCGATTCAGGACGAACCCATCGGATGCCGCCAGGCGCAGCGGGATCGCCGCGTCCAGCAGCAGGCCACGGTCCGCCTTGACACTCGTCTCCTGCTTGTCGCCGCCCGCATCCATGATCAGCGTAATTGTGCTGTCGGGCCTCGCCTGGCCACTCACCGTGAAGGTGCCGATCTCCGACAGCAGATCGAACCGGAACGATTCCAGCGAAAGATCTTTGGAGAGCGCGAGATGCGTGACCGCTCGCGAACGGTGCACCTTCCCGAGCGCGGGAACGTCGAGTGTCAGGTCGTCATCGAACTGAAAGCCGCCGGCCACGGTATCGAGGCGCGATGACCCGATACCGATCGTTACATCATTCATACGCACCGCGTACCAGAACCGTCCGGGCGCCAGTGTCCGAGCACCCTCCTCCAGCTCGAGCGATGCCGACTTGAAGTACTCGCGACGCACGTGCATCCCAAGCACTACCGCCCAGATGATAATCACTGTCGGACCGACCACTGTACGCAACTTCACGAGGCAGTCTCTCCATTCGATCCATGTTGCGGTTCACCGACATCCTCGCCCGGATCGTACAGGCTCGGTAGCGCCTGCGCCGCGAGCTGACGCGCGAATGCCTCACGCTCGTATTCCGAGTCCACCACAATTTCCACGCGGCCCGGGTAGCGGGCGGAATTCATGTGCTCGTGCAGCACTTCGATCATCACGCGGGCGGCATCATCGGCATCGAGGTTGCCCGCACCCGTACCGAAGGGTGCAATCGCGATGTCCTCCATGCCCCACTCCTCCGTGCGACGGAGCGCGTTCCGCAATGCGCGTCGGACCGAGGACGCCGAGACCTGCTCGTCACAGGAACGCACGACGGCGTGCACCATGAACTGGAATGGGAGATCGCCTGCTGTCGTGATCGCAGCAGAACCGACGGGGAGCTCGCCCAGGCGGCTGCACTGCTCGTCGAGGGTAGGACCGGCGGCCATTTCCAGCCGCCGCATCGCCGACGTGACGGCCTGCCATTCGGCCGACACCGGACGCACCACGCCAGCCGCGCGGACCTCCGCGAGATCCGCGAGGCGGATGGAGATCACGTTCCGGATACCTCTCGGGCCTTCTTGTACATTGCACCGGCTTCCTGCGGACGACTCTTCCGGTCGTACAGAATCCCCATGATGTAGTATGCGCGCGAGTAGTTCGGATCGAGCGCCACACCGCGTTCCAGCATGTCCAGCGCTTCGTCCAGACGGCTCAACTGGTTCAGCGATTCGCCGCGATGGAAGTACGCACTCGCGGCATCAGGCATCAACTCGATCGCACGCTTCAACTCGACTTCCGCCTGCGAATACAGGCCCCGCCGGTAGCTGATGGTGCCCAGTTGCAGGTGCAGCCCGCCATGGTCCGGCTCCAGTTTAAGCACACGGTGAAGCTCGCGCTCCGCTTCCGCAAAACGGTTGAGGTCCGTAAGCGCCTGCGCATAACGCAACGTCACTGCAGCATTCGACGGATCGATCGCAGCCGCCGCCTGGTGCTGTTCCAGGGCCAGCAACGGCTCGGACCGCATGTCATGAAGATCTGCCAGGCGCAGCCGCGAATTCACGTCGTTCGGCATCTCCAGCACACGCTGCTTCAGATGTGCGAACAACTCGCGTGCGTCAGTCGGCTCCGCCGGCTCGGGTGCCTCGACCACGATGGCCGGCGGCGGGGGCTCGACCGTGGGGCTATCCGTCGGGCGATCGTCCATCACTTCGCTCGCACGTGTGTCAGCCGCCGTTACATCATCGGATGCCTGTGTGGGCGGAGCATCGATAGGCGTGGGCGCTGCATCCGGCACTGCCGACGCAGCCGACGTCCCCGTCGTTTCGTCCGATCCCGACTGGTGCTGACCCGGCCGGACCCCTGCCGTTTCCCGCGACTTCTTTCTGCTGCGCATACCTGTCGCTATCCCTCTTCAACTTCCTGTGTAGGCTCATGAATCCATGTGAAACGCGCGGACGACCACGGGTGCGACGGGTGCAACCGTTCAGTCATGATCTGGCGGCGACGGCTCCGCATACATCGCTTCGATCTCCTGCGCGTAGTGTTCCTCGACCACCCGGCGCTTGATGCTCAGCTTCGGCGTGATCTCGCCCGCATCGATGCTGAACTCGCGCGGCAGAACGATCACCTTCTTCGGCCGCTCGTAGCGCGCGAACGACTCGGTCCTCGCTGCCACTTCCTCCTCGTACTTCGCACGAACTGCCGGCTCCTTCACCAACGCTTCGACGTCCGTAGTCTGCAGACCGTGTAAGCCTGCCCAGATGATCAGGTTGTCGAAGTTCGGCACGGCCAGCAGCACGGGGTACGCCCGTCGGTCGCCGATCATCAATGCCTCACTGATCAGTCGGCTCCCCTTCACCGCATTCTGGATGGGCTGTGGTGCAATGTTCTTACCGCCGGCCGTCACCAGCAGGTCCTTCTTGCGGTCCGTGATCCGGAGGTACCCGTCTGCATCGAGCGATCCAATGTCGCCCGTGCGGAACCAGCCCTCCGAGTCAATCACCTCCGCAGTGGCCGCCTCGTTCTTGAAATAGCCCTTCATCACCTGCGGCCCGCGCACCAGGATCTCGCCATCCTCGGCGATCCGGATCTCCGTCCCCGGCACAGGCCGGCCTACAGTACCGATCCGCAGCTGCGCCGGCGTATTCACGTTCGTCACCGGGGATGTCTCGGTGAGGCCGTAGCCCTCCAGAATCAGGATCCCGGCACCATAGAAGAAGCGCGCGATGTCGGGCGCGAGCGGAGCGCCGCCGGAAACGAAAAACCGCATGCGTCCGCCCAGCTTCTTCCGCAGCTTCGAATAGACCAGCCGGTCCGCCAACGAATGCTGTGCCTTCAGCCATGACGAAGGCTTCCCCCCCGCAAACGCCTGCTCGGTCCACTCGAGCGCGATCCGCCTCGCCCACAGCACGAGCTTCCGTTTCGGACCCGTCCCACTCAGCACAGCCGTGTAGATCTTCTCGTACACCCGCGGCACTGCGACCGCTACCGACGGACGCACCGCTGCCATCGATGGCAGCACCTTGTCGATCGCCGACACATAGGCAATCGTCGCACCACTGGAGAACATGGCGTAGTCCACCATGCGCTGGAATACGTGCGACAACGGCAGGAAACTGAGTGCGATGTCCGAGGGTCCGGTGTCCACCGCCGTGCGCAGACTCGCAACAACGTTCGAATGGAGGTTGTTGTGCGTGAGCATCACACCCTTCGGCTCACCCGTCGTACCCGATGTGTAGATGATGGTCGCAATATCGTGCGGCCGGGCCTCCAGGGCGCGGGCGCGGAACGATTCATCCGCCGGCAGCGTTGTCACTCCGTCGAGCAGCTCACGCAGTGTGCGCACACCCGACTGCGCTGGAATGTCGTCGCATACAATGATGTGTTCGAGGCCCGGTTGCGATGCCTTCACCTCGAGCAGCTTCGCGACCTGCTCTGCTGTAGACGCGAAAACGATGCGCGTCGCGGCGTGACCAATGATGAACCCGAGCTGGCTTGCCGGCAGCGTGGGATAGAGCGGCACGGTATGCGCCCCCATGCACATCACCGCGTAGTCGATCTGCGCCCACTCCGGACGATTCTCCGAAAGCAGTCCGACATTGTCGCCGCGCGAGAGCCCGAGATTTTCCAGCGCTGCCGCGATCCGGCGCACACGCTGATACATCGCGTCGTGCTCGATCGACCGCCACGTGCCACCGTCGTCGTACATCTGCGCTACGTTGCTGCCACCCTTCGCGATGGCACCGAAGAACAGTTCGACCAGTGTGCCCTCAGGCAGGTCAGCCGGCTCTGCTGCGAACATGCGGCCCGCCGCCTTCGCTCCCGACTCGACCGCGCTCACAGTAGACGCACCATACGTCAGGCCAGCACGATCGTGAAATCGAGATCGATGTCGCTACGCAGGGTGTGCATCACGCTGCAATACTTCTCGCGTGACAGATCGAGCGCTCGCTGAAACTTCGGCTCGTCCGCGGCATTCGCGCCCTGTACCGTGAAACGCATCACCACACGCGTGAACCTGCGCGGCGGTTCCGCCGCACGATCCGCTTCGAGCCCCACGTCGAGTCCGGTCATCGTCGTGCGTCCCTTGCTCGCGATATCCACGATGTCCGCTGCCATGCACCCGCCGAACGCCAGCAGCAGCACGGCCATCGGTGACGGCCCCGTCACACCACTGCCGTCCATCCGAATCTGCGGTCCATCCGTCGCACCGCCGTCAAACTTCAGGCCTTCACCCGCCCACGCGAGTGTTGCCGTCACGTCAGCCATTCACGCCTTCGCTTCCCGCTGCCTCACCGCGCAGCTCCGCCAGTGTCTCTCGCGCATGCGCGACATGTCGCTGCGCATCCGGTCCCTCCGGCGCCAACTCGAGGAACGACCGCAAGTGCGACTCCGCATCCTCGTGACGACCATTCCGCAACGACAGAAACGCAAGGCCGTAATGTGCACCCGACGCGGACGGGTCCGTCGCCAGCACCTGCCGATACGTTTTCGCCGCTTCTTCCGTCATCCCGATCCGCGTATACGAAATGGCGATCTGCTGCAGCACCGCCACATCCCGCGGCGTGTCCCGCAGCGCCAGACGGAACGACGTCAGCGCCTCGTGATATTTCCCGGACCGCAGCAGCTCCAGGCCCTCCCGATAGTAGTCGGGCCCGGTGCGCTCGTCCTTGAACAATTTCTTCCAGATGCCCATAGGCATGGTTTCTCGGCGGGAAAGTGGATGCAGCACCTAAGATATATCCGACCCCTCAGCCGCGCACCGCCAACAGCGCGGTCCCCTCCTCTGCAAGCACCCGCAGACCCAGCCGCGATAGCGCGTCGGCGGCACCCGGCGGCGCCGGGTCCAGCAGCAGGCGACCCGTCGGACGAACCGACCGCGCCGCCTCCGCCATCAACGCCGCCGTCCGCGGACCCGTCACCGCCACACCGGACATCTTTCCCGTCGCCACCGGCACTCCCGCGCAAACGACCCGGCTCAGACCCGGCTCGTCCTCCGATGACCCCGCCGGTGCATCCACCAGCGCGATCACCTCTACGTCCTCCAGCGCGTCCCGCACGCCCTCCGCACGATCCGCCGCCGTTCCCGCCAGCAGCACGTATGCCGGACCCTGCGTAACTCCCAGGAGCGCCGACAGACGGTCCGCCGACGGCGCGGCGGCGGGGTCGGCCGCCGCGGCCGCCATCACACCGCCGGAAAGGTCGACATGGCCGGCGCCAATTCGATACTGCTCCCGGCAGTTCGGGCACCCCAGACGGCCCACCTTCACCCGGCGATCCTCAATCCGGTCGGCTAACAGGATCAGACCGAAACCGGGCCCGCACCGCGGGCATGTCAGGACGTCCGTCAACAGGATATGCATGCGCTCAACCCTCCCAATTTGCTGTTAGAACGCGCGCATCCGTTTCAAGCGCCCAGGCTTAGCCCGCCGGCGCGAACTCCACGAACGTCACCTTCCCCGCCTCTACGCGCACGCGACGCCACACCCGCTTGCCCTCGATGTCGACGCCGACCACGTAGTCGCCCGGCGGAATGTCACCCACCGCGAAATTTTCGTTGTACGAAGGGTCGCTGTGCCCACGGTCGCGGTACGTCTCGACGTACGAGAACGGCGTCTCCGTCGGATACGCCTGGACGAGGCCGTGCACGCGCGCCCCCTGCACCAGGTTGCCCGCGCCGTCCATTACACGACCCGCGACGATGCCCGTTCCGGGAACCGGCTCGATCCACAGTTGCGGATTGCGTGAGTATGCAGGGAACCGCTCCGTCGCATTGACGATCTTCGACGAGTCCGATGTCGGTGCGACGTGTACTTCGAAATGGAGATGATCGTTCCCCGCACGTCCTGTGTTGCCGACGCGCGCGATCACGTCCCCTGCACGAACCTTCTGGCCAGACTGCACGGTGAGTTCGGTGTTGTGGAAATACGTCGTGTATACAAACTGCCCGTTCAACCGCTGGTCGTGCAGGATTGCGACGGTATTGGCGCCCTGTTCGGCTTTGCCGGCGAACGCGACGACGCCGTCGCCTGCAGCACGGACGGGAGTGCCCGCAGGATTGTTGAACTCGACACCCTGGTGCTGCTGCAGGTTGCCCGCCATCGTCGAGCCGTACCGATACGTTGCGTCGATATACGGATTGCCTTCCGCCGGATCGATCGGTCGGCGGAACCACTGGTGCAACGGTGCGGCCGGTGCCGGTGCTGCAGGCACGAGGTCGAGCGGACGCGTCGGAGTCTCCCCGGCCAGCACACGCGAAAGACCGCCGGCGGATCCGCCGATCGGCCAGAACGGTGGTCCGACCCACGCAAGCGACCAGATGTCCGCGGCCGGCCGAAAGATCTCGCCCGCCGGCAGATAGTAGAGGCGGTATTGGTCACCGACTTCACGCGCCAGCATGCCATACGACGTCGCAATCGCAGGCGGCAGCTCCGCCGCGCCCTGCGCGAATGCGCGCACGCCGCCCGGGATCTTCGCCATGCCGGGTACATTGATCTTCGCCGCAACGAACGCGGATGTGCCAGTGGAGTCGACGAAGATGCCATCCTCCGTTGCAGCCCACACCGTGCTGTCCAATGCGACGGCAAGCGCGCGCACGCGCCG
>JBBSJG010000045.1:0-19229 GCA_038257485.1 Longimicrobiales bacterium
ATCGAGGACGTGGACTGGCTCGAGGCCGCTTCGAACTATGTGCGCATTCACGCGGGCGGCAGGGAATACCTGCTGCGCGAAACCATGACGCACCTGGAAACCAGGCTCGATCCGAGCCGCTTTGTACGCATTCACAGGTCCACGATCGTACGGCTCGACCGGATCAAGGAGTTGGAGCCGCTGTTCCAGGGTGACTACGTGCTCATCCTGCAGGATGGCACACGGCTCACATCCAGTCGCGGATACCGCGACCGCCTGCAGGAGCTCCTACAGGCGTGACCCACTTCACCCGCCGATGGCATCCCTGTTAAACTCAGGGTCCATCCCGACCGTTTCGCTTACAGGAGAACCGCAATGAATTTGCACCCCATGACCACGCGTGCGCGTGGCGTACTGATGGCGTTGACACTCGTAGCTATGCCGGCAGCCGCGAATGCACAGACAGCAGCGCTCCCCGACGGGAAGACGGTGCTGGCAGACTACCATAAGGCGATCGGTGGCAAGGACGCGTTCGCGAAGGTGAACTCGATCATGATGTCGGGAACCTTCGAGATGCCGGCGGCCGGCATGGGCGGCACACTCGCCATCCACACTGCACGGCCGAACATGAATACGTTGCACGTGAACGTCCCCGGATATGGTGACATCCTGAGCGGAGCGAACGGCAAGGTCGCATGGTCGATCGATCCGCAGGCGGGCGCGCGTCTGCTCGAGAGCGCCGAGCTGACCGCCGCACTCGAGGACGCCATATTTGAAGCGCAGTTCCGCGATGCGGCCGCGTTCAAGTCCATTGAGACACTCGAGAAGACGGCGATGGACGGACGGATGTGCTACAAGGTGAAGCTGGTTCTCACGAGTGGCCGCGAGAGCGTGGACTGCTACGGCGTGGAAGACCACCTGCTGGTTTCAACGTCCGAGGTACGCCCGACCGCTGGCGGTCCGATGGAAACAATTTCGACTGCGAGTGACTACAAGGAGTTCGGTGGCCTGAAATTCCCGACGAAGCTCGTGATCCAGGTCTCCGGCATGGAGCAGGTCGTCACCCTCTCGAAGATCGAGTTGAATACCGTGCCCGCTTCGCATTTCGAGCTGCCGCCGGCCATCAAGCCGCTCGTCAAATAACACTTACGCCAGGATTGAAGATGCAGCACCGATCGAACCCGATGCGCACACGCTCCATCGCCGTCACCATGGCCGCTGTCAGCAGCGCATGCGTGTTCATGGCGATGCCGGAGTCCGTTGCCGGCCAGACCGCCACAGCGCCGGCAACAGCAGCAGCAGCGCTGCCCGATGGGCGCGTTCTCATGGCGCAGTTCAACAAGGCGATCGGCGGCGCGGATGCATTTGCCAAGCTGCAGTCGATTCACATGGTGGGCACCATGAACATGGGCCCGATGCCCGTTCAGTTCGAGTCGTTCAGCGCGCGCCCCAACAAGTCGGTGACGCTCATCTCCGCCAATGGGATGGAACTGCGGCAGGGCTTCGACGGGACGGTCGGCTGGATGATGAATCCCATGGCGGGACCGACACTGCTCGAGGGTGACATGCTCGCGGCGGCAAAGGATGGCGCCGACTTCGAGAGCATGCTGCGCGATACCGCCAGGTACAAGACAATCCAGACCATCGAGAAGAGCACTCTCGACGGCAAGGAGTGCTACAAGGTGAGGGTCGTAAACCTCAAGGATGTCGAATCGTTCGATTGCTATGCGGTCGATTCGCACCTGCTGATCGCGACCCTCGCGGCAACACCCGAAGTCGGCGAAACGTACACCTTCCTGCGTGACTATCGCGCGTTCGGTGGTGTCATGTTCCCGACACAGATGATCATGTCGGCACCGATGGGACAGCAGGAGATGACCATGACGAAGATCGAGGTCAACACTGTGGACGCCGGGAAGTTCGCCCTGCCGGCCGAGATCCAGGCACTGATCAAAAAGTAAGAATCGCCTGCTGGCCTGGCTGTAAAATGGAAAAGGGTCCGGCGGTTTTCCGCCGGACCCTTTCCCATTTTGACCGCGCGCTTCTGCCGCGGGCTTCTACCGCGCGACGATGTGGCGCAACGCTACGATTCGATCGTGAGCGGCAATGCGTTCGTGAGACGAACTTCCTTCGTGGAGCGTGCAGCGTTCACCATCCGGCGGAT
Source organism: Longimicrobiales bacterium (assembly GCA_038257485.1). Taxonomy (GTDB): domain Bacteria; phylum Gemmatimonadota; class Gemmatimonadetes; order Longimicrobiales; family RSA9; genus DASUXU01. The sequence continues at coordinate 2,144 of JBBSJG010000045.1, forward strand.
GAACCCCGGCTCCACACGCGCTCCACCTCGCTCCATCAACAACGTCGCCAGTTCGATGATGTCGGCATTGCGCAGGCGGATGCAGCCATGTGACGCGGCAGTACCGAGCTCGGAGGTATTCAGCGTCCCATGGAGATAGTAGTCCGGCTCCTTGAAGAAAACCTTCACCTTCCCCATCGGGTTGCCCTGCTCGCCAGGACCCTTCGCCGTCTTGCCCTTCGCCCACTTTTCGTCCGGCGGAACCCAGCGAGGATTCCATATGATCCGCTTCATCCCGAATCCACCCTTGGGCGTGGGGTGCGCGGACGTCCCGACCGTCACCGCGTACGTCTGCACCACCTCGCCGTTGTCGATCACATACAGCTCGCGTGCCGAGAGGCTCACCTTCAACGCCAATGCACCCAACTCCGACGTCGGGGCCGGACCCGCCGACGCGCTGCTGTCTCTTCCTGCAATCGCACCGTCCGGGATCTGCATCGCAATCACGCCTGTCGCGATCACTGCGCCGATCCCAAACGGGATCATCTTCCTTGGTATACGCATCCGCACTCCGTGTTATTCGTGTATTCCGGTGCTTACGGCGTGCGCGGACCGCCGGTGGGTCAGCGGCCGAGATTCAGAAACACGACATCGGTGCGGCCGTCGCGGTTGCGGTCCACGAACTCCGCGAGCGGACGGCTGCCGGACTGGACCTGAAGGACCAGTGGGCCGTCATTGCTCTGGAGCCAGCGACCGGTCAGCGGAGCCCCACCAACGCGGGATGACTGCTGCTGCAGACGGCCGTATATGACGCGACCCAGAATATCGGACAGGGTTCCACTGCTGACGGTTCCCGTGCGGCTGGATGCGCGCCCTGTACGTCCGAAGACAACATCATCCCAGTCGCCGCCCTGCCGTCCCCAGCGATCATCGCCAAGACCAAAGCCCTTGTCGAGGCACCACGAACGGCCGTATACGGGGTGACCTGAACCGGAGCGACAGAACGACGGGCCCTTCCCGTTCTTGCTCACCTGGCGGGTCTGGACGCGGTTCCGCTCGCCACGGTCGCGTTCCACCTGGCGCTGCCGATCGCGTTCGCGAATAACGCGCTCCCGCTCGATGCGCGCCCTCGCCTCACGTTCACGCTGGGACATCACGACTTTGTCCTTGTCCTTTTGCTTGTCCTTGTCCTTCTGGCTATTGCGATCCCACTGGCCCTGCGCGTTGCCGCGGCCCTGACTGGACTGGGCCACTCCCGCATCCGCGGATCCGGCCAGGCTGAACCCGGCTGCGACGGCAGCCAGGGCGAGCACTTTAAGATTCAATGACATGGTCTGTCCTCCCGCAAAGTGATGCACTATGGCAGGGATACATATCAGGATCCGTGCCGACCCGGCCCGGGACGCAGTCCACCGCTAAATAATGTTGGGGTGCAATGATTCAGCGAACTATATGAGGGCGATCGACCGGAGGTTTTGCGAGGCGGTCCGTCCCCTGAAAGGGACGCTCGCTGTCACCTGTTTACGCATGGGAGAGTCAGGCGTCGATTGGGGCCGTGACGAGCTTGAAGCCATGGCCTCGCACGGTTTCGAGCTGGGGCGCGCCGGCCTCCAGGCGGAGCTTGCTGCGCATCCGGGCGACGTGCGCGTCGACGATGTTGGAGCCAGGGTCGAAGCTGATATCCCACACATTGACGAGCAGGTCGGTGCGGGTGACGACGACATCCGGGTGAAGGAGGAAGTATTCGAGCAGCCGGAATTCCTTGGGGGTCAGGCGAATCCGGTGATCGCCGTTGCGGATTTCGTGGGCCATCCGGTCGAGGGTCAGGGATCCGATGCGCAGCTCGTCGGTGCGGTTGGCTGCGCCCCGGCGGGTGAGGGCGCGCAAACGGGCCTTCAGTTCACCCATGTCGAACGGCTTGGTGAGGTAATCGTCCGCGCCTGCGTCGAGCCCCTGGATCTTCGCGTCGATGCCGGTCTTCGCAGTCAGCATCAGCACGGGAACCGAGCGGGATTCGGCGCGCAGCTGTTCGACCACATCGAAGCCCGAGATGTCGGGGAGCACGAGGTCCAGAACGATTGCATCGAATGCCGTCCGACGTGCGAGTGCTGCGCCGTCCGTCCCGGAGAGAGCGGTTTCGACCACATAGCCATCGGCCGTGAGACCCTGTCGAATGAATTCGAGGATCGTAGCGTCATCATCAACAACCAGCACCTTCATGGGGCCAACATAGGAAGAGCAGTCAGACGCGGACAAGGGGGGCGTGCCACGGAGGCTGGTGCGATCCTGGAAGAATCGGCTAACTTCAAGTTGTGTTAGGAGTTGCGCGCACGACCGCGCTACCGCGAGGTCCGGGACATGCGTGGGCGCGGGGGGTGCGCCGAATGATCCGGCAAGGAGGGAGTTTGGAGTCTACACAGCGCCGATGGTTCGACGGGCGGGATGAGCGCTCGACCGCACTGTTGCGCGCGATGACGACGATCGTCTGGGACGCCGATCCGTCGGGTGAGTTCCAGCGCCAGCAGCACGACTGGGAGGCGTACACGGGGCAGTCGATGGAAGCCTGTCGCGGCCTCGGCTGGCTGAATGCGGTACATCCGGAGGATCGCGCTGCGAGCGCCGCGGCGTGGCGCACCGCCGTGTCATCCGGGACGCCCGCGGAGATGGAACACCGACTTCAACGAAAGGACGGTGGCTACGCATTCATGTGCATGCGCGCCGTGCCGGTCCGCGACCCTGAAACGCAGCGCGTGCGTGAATGGTTCGGGTCGCACGAGGACATCACGCACCGCAAGGAAACGGAGCTGTCGTTGCGTGCGGCACTGGCCAGGATCGAGGCGGTCAATGCGGCACTTGTGGATGCGAGTGACGCGAAATCAACGTTCCTTGCCACGATGTCGCATGAGCTGCGCACACCGCTCAATGCGCTGATCGGGTATTCGGAACTGCTGTTGCTCGGCATCCCGCAGGAACTGCCGGGACCCATCCGTCCCCACATCGAACGCATCGACCTCAGTGCGAAGCACCTGCTGCAGCTGATCGAGGAAATCCTCACCTTCGCACGCATCGAGGCCGGCCGCGAGCGCCTGCGCTACGAGCTCGTCGAGCTGTCCGGCGTCATGAAAGAGGTGCAGGCTGTCATGGATCCGCTCGCTGCCGCGCGCGGCCTGCGCTTCGTTATTGATGTCCCGGCCGAACCTATCCAGTTCGTGACGGATCCCCGCAAGCTGCGGCAGATTCTCGTGAACCTGTTGGGGAATGCGACGAAATTTACGCACCGTGGGTCGATCACGTTGCGCGCGCGGACACGCGGAAACATGGTCGAGCTGCAGGTGCAGGACACAGGTGTCGGCATCGCGCGCGATCATCTCGAGCGGATCTTCGAACCGTTCTGGCAGGTCGATCAAGGGAAAACGCGCGCAGTCGGCGGTACCGGACTCGGTCTCGCCGTCACGCGCGAGTTGGCAGCACTCATGGGCGGCGGCGTCGAGGTCGACAGTCGGCAGGGTGTCGGCACCACATTCACCGTACTCCTGCCGACCACGCAGCCCACGGATCATTCGTCCCGGTAGATCCATACCTGTGGCTTGCCGTCCTCGCCAATGTGGCCGCGATACATGCCGCTCGAGTTGAACGGCATCGTCCAGTTGCCGCGATCGTCCATCGCGATCACACCACCCTCGCCGCCCTGCCTGACCAGCTTATCCATCACCACATGCGTTGCCGCCTGCTCAAGCGTTTCACGCAGGTACTCGGCCCTCGCACAGATATCCGATGCGACGTTGTTGCGAATGAAGAACTCGCCATGGCCGGTGCCTGACACTGCACAGCGTGCATTCGCATACGTGCCCGCACCGATGATCGGCGCATCACCGACACGGCCCCAGCGCTTGTTCGTCATACCGCCGGTCGACGTTCCCGCGGCGAGCCGCCCCGCACGGTCGAGTGCGACGACACCAACCGTGCCGAACTTTGCATCACGCGGTGCATCGTCGCCCTTCTTTTCGGCGGCCTGCACGCGCTGCAGGTCGTCCCATCGACGCTGTGTGAAGAAGTAGCTCTCCGGCACGAGTTCTACTCCGTTTTGCTGCCCGAATGCTTCCGCGCCAGAACCCACCATCATGACGTGCGGTGACTTCTCCATGACGAGGCGCGCGAGCGAGATGGGATGGCGCACGTGCATCACGCCCGCGACGGATCCTGCGTGCAGCGTTGACCCGTCCATGATCGACGCGTCCAGTTCGTTCTTCCCGGCGCTCGTGAATACCGCGCCCTTGCCGGCATTGAACAGCGGCGAGTCTTCCATGATGTGGATTGCCGCTTCGATTGCGTCGAGACTCGACCCGCCTCCTGCCAGCACCTGGTGGCCGGCGACCAGCGCCTGCGTGAGTGCTGCGCGATACTCCTTCTCCAACTCGGGCGTCATGGTTGCGCGTGAGATCGTGCCCGCGCCGCCATGGAGCACGAGCGCGAACGGCGCGCGTGCCGGCGACGCGGGAGCAGCCTGCGCATACACTGACGCGTCAGCCGCGGCGAGGAGTGGGGCTGCTAGAAACAATGTGAAGAACCGTGTCATCCGGCGCATGGCATAACCTCATTTGACAAGTGGGGTCTTGAACCGCCGATGTCACCGGCGAAGTGGGTGTGTCGTGTAGCGCGGGTAGTAGACCGCATCCACCGGCGCGCGGCCATCCGGGTAGTCGCCGCGCTTGTTCGCGAAGCGAGGGCGTTCCTGCGAATTGATATATGCCGCGATATGCTGCGCTTCGGCGTCCGTCATTGTGCCGGGCGCCGTCAGCGGCATTGCGTGACGGATGAAGCCTGCCAGCGTGTAGATCCTCGCGGCGCCGGCGCCGTCGTTCCACGACTGCGGACCCCAGAGAGGTCCCGCGTGAATCACCCCGAGGTTCACACCCTGCCCATCGACGCCATGACATGCGACGCACGTCCGCTCATAGCCAGCCTTGCCCGCGGAGACATCGAGATCGGCGATCGCGATCTGCTGCGCCCTGGGGATCTCATTGCGACCCCGCCACGCGGGCTCCTCACCAGCGGGCAGACCGGCCGACAGCCAGACAAGGTACGCGCTCACTGCCAGCAGTTCGACACTCCCGTACGGCGGCGCCGTACCATTCATGCTGCGTTCGAAGCAGTCACGGATACGGTCCTCAAGCGTAATGAGGCGGCCGGTTCGACCCCGATACTGCGGGAACAGCGTCGACACACCGACGAGCGGCCACGCAGCATCCTTCTGCCCGACATTCAGGTGACAATTTGCGCACGACAGCGCGTTGCCGGAGTACGAAGGCGCGTGCTTGCGGGTGTCCCGCATGATGTCATATCCGCGCTGGATCATCCCGCCCAGCATCGTGTCGCCCGGCGATCCGTCGCGCCGTGGGTCACGCATGACATCCGCGACGCGATCAAGTCCTGCATTCGCGGGGATCAGCCTGGCTGCCTGCTGCGCGGCACTTCTCGTCGCCGCGTCACGCGCCGTCGGCCCGCCGGTTGCGGTCGCAATCGCGCTGTCGCCATCGGCACTCGTCCTGACGGCGGACGTGTCGGCGCGTGAGTCGTCGCGTGTGCATGCCGAACCTGCAATCCCGATCGGCAGGCAGATGACACAGATGGCAACCGTCGCCAAATGCAACTGCCGGCGCACTTCACTCCCCGCCGTCATCCGCAGTAGAAACTCGTGACGACAACGCCGTCTGCGCCTCGTGACATACTCATCGACATCTCCTGATGGATGGATGCATGCAATATGAGCCGCATCCACACGGTTGGGGAGTAGTGGCGTCAGGATTGCGGTACCAGCGGACAGGGGCGGACCGATCGATGCCCTGCATCTCAGGTCAACGGAGCAAACAGATGGGTGAGAAGGATCGGCTGAAGCGCGATTCCGCAGGCATCGGGCCGGAGCCCCGGCGCAGCGGCCTCCACAGGATGAGCGACCTCAAGAAATTCCGCGTCGCCCGCGGCGAGCCCGACATCCGCGGCTGGGAAGTCCGCACCCTCAATGGTCGGCATGTCGGAGAGGTCGACGACCTGATGGTGGACCCCGAATCCGGCGAGGTCGTGTTCATGGAGGTGTCCATGAACAACAGCGACCGTCGCATCGAGCTCGCACTCCGGAACGCTCAGCTGGACCGTGACCGCAAGCACGTCATCGTCGACAGCGGCGATGTCGATGCCCACGGCTCCGAGTACAACCTGCCGGCCGAGCATCCGGCGGGGGATGACGTGTCGATCATCGACGTCACCCCGGAGCCCGTTCTCCTGGATCCGCCGCCCGAACGTCAGGACCGCCTCTAGGATTCGGCGTGGGCGGCCTTGCCGGGGCCGTCCACGACTTCCTTGCCCTTTTGTGACCAGCGGTCATATTCTTGTGATTGGTCACTTCTAGGGGGTTGGTCAATCATGGGCGTCGCTGAACGGAAGTATCGAGAGTTCATCCGCCGCGAGAACGATATCCTCGCCGCCGCAATCGACCTCTTCAAGACGGACAGGTGGCACTCGGTCACGGTCGAGGAAATCGCCGAGCGGGCGGAAATCGGGAAGGGGACGGTCTACAAGCACTTTGCGAGCAAGGACGAGATCTATGCGCGCCTGGTACTGGACCACCAGGCGGTTTGGATCGAGCGGCTGCAGCAGCTTGACCGATCGCAGGATGTGATTCGGCGCCTGCGGGCCATCATCGCGGTGACATTCGAGATGAGCCTCGTGGGGGAGGAGCACCGTCGGCTGGTGCAGCATGCGAGTCGCGACGAGTTCCGGGACGGGCTGAGCGCCGAAGCGAAGGCGGCATTTGCGCGGCAGGACGACGCGTACTTCGACGTCGTTCGGGCGGTGCTGGAGGAGGGTGTCCGTGTTGGCATCCTGCCGCGCAAACCGACACAGGACCTGATGTTCGGACCGCTGGCGTCGTTCCTGGGTGCGCGCATGCTGATGTGGAACCGGTGCATGCTCCCCGGGCCACCGCCGGGTGCGGACGCGGTGGACGAGCTGACTCGTTTCGTCCTTGCCGGGATGCTCTACCAGGAGTCGCTGGTGGACGACGGCCTGTTTGATGACGACGTCTGAAACCACGGCATCGAATCAAACGTTGGTTGAACGAGGAACAACGGGAGTGCGGCCGTTGTTATTACCGCGCAGGAATACTCATGAAAGGGCGCGTGCGCTCGGTGCGAAGGAGATTGGTTGTGATGAAGCGACTGACGTTTTTTATGGCGACGGCACCTGCAGCATGCGCTGCCGTCCTGATGGCTGCCGCACCTGCGGCCGCGCAGGATGCGGACGTCCTGAAGCCCATCGCGGGATGGGCGGGTGTGAATTTCATTGTAGGTGTGCCGACGGGTGACTTCCAGGATTACATCGATGCGGGGTTCGGCCTGAACGCGAACTTCGTGTTGCCGGTGAAGCACGAGAGTCCGCTTGCGATCCGCGCAGATGCCGGCTTCCTGGTGTACGGTTCCGAGACCAAGCGTGTGTGTTTCGGCGGCGGCGTGGGCTGCCGCATCGAGCTGGACCTGAGCACGACGAACAGCATCTTCCAGGGCACGATCGGCCCGCAGCTCATGGTGCCACGGGGTGCGTTGCGGCCGTACGTGCATGCGGGTCTCGGGTTCAGCTACTTCTCGACGACATCGAGTGTTAATGGATCGAGCGGGAACGAAGACTTCGCGAGCACGAACAACTTCAGCGACGCGACGATGCAGTGGGTCGCGGGCGGCGGCATGCTGGTTCGCCTGTCCAGCGGCAAGACGCCGGTCAGCCTCGACTTCGGCGCACGCTATAACAGCAACGGTTCCGTTGAATACCTGAAGCAGGGCGACATCCACGACAACCCGGATGGCAGCATTTCGTTCACGCCAACGCGCAGTGATGCAAACCTGATAACGTTCAACCTCGGCGTGTCGATCGGCATCCGGCCGGAGTCACTGAAGTAACGCGACAACTACCGTTCAACAGCTTGCATGCAGTTTCACGCTAAGAACGGAGAAGATCTAAACGGCAAGCTCTCCGTAAAAACTTCTCCGTTCTTCGTGTGAAACCGCAGCAAGGGCGAAGCTGGCGGTTCAGGCGCGTCGCGAGATGCGCAAGGCGTGGCGTAGTGTGAAGATCGTGAGGACCATGAAGAGCGTTGCAACGACCCACATCATCGGGTAACCCTGCGCCTCGGGGAACAGCGGTCGGCCGAAGACGACGGCGGCGCCGATGATCATTGGCGCAACGATGCGTCCGAGGCCGACGCTCATCACATAAAGTCCGGTGAACTGTCCTGCCGACTCCTCGCCCATGAGGTTGGCGAAGAGCGGATAGCCGAGGGTCACGATGGCCGCCATACCCAATCCACCAACGACAAGACCGACCAGCGAGAGCGGCACATCGCGCATGAAGATGCCGATGATCATCGAGATCGTGGTGATGATTGCGCCTGCCTGGACGAGGAGCCCGCGATCGAATCGGTGGTCCGCCCACGCATAGAAGATCGAACCTGCGGTCAGCGCGAGCGCGACGGGGATCAGCATCAGGCTGGCTTCGGCGACGGAGATGCCGATGACGACTGTTGCAAAGATGAAGAGATACGGACGGACGCCATCGATTGCGGCATTCCAGAATGCGTTGACGGCGAGGAACCAGACACCGGCGGGCCTGGAGCGCATGTGGGCCCATGTCAGTCGCAGCGGGACCGCAACACTGCGCACGTCCTCGATTTCACGCCGTGCGTGTATGTCGGCCCACCATGTGATCCCGGTGGTGACGAGGAGCATGACGGCGGCGAGGATGAAGGGGAGGGGGCGCCAGAGTGAATAGAGGAGCCCGCCGCCGACGAGCCCGTACGCCAGGCCGAGTGCCCGCAGGATGCTGCGCGCGCCCTGCACGCGGCCGCGGTCCGCGTCTTCGACCACATCGAGCATAATGGTCCACAGCGGAGTCATGTAGCCGTGGAGGGCGGCGAAGAAAACGAATGCGACGCCTGCGAGTGTCCAGAAGCTGTGGAAGAACGGTGCGGCAATGACTGCTGCCGCCATGAGTGGCGCGGAAAGCAGCAGGAAAAATCCTCTGCGTCCGAATCGCGCGGCGAGACTCGGAGGCAGGCGGTCACTTGCGGCGCCGACCCACCACGGCACCATCAGCGCGAAGATCCCCTCGCCGCCCACGGCGAATCCGATCCAGATCGCGGATCGGCCCGTATGCGCGAGCATGAGCGGGAGCAATACCACCATGATGGTCTGCGAGGCTGACGCGCCGAGCTCGCCCGCAGTGAGCGCATATTGGTTGATCCAGTTTCGAGTGCGCGTAGGCTTTGCCTCAGCCGTCCAGGTGCTTGCGGACGAGGTCTCCCACCATCCTGGGATTTGCACGCCCCTGCGTCTTCGCCATGACCTGACCGACGAAGAATCCCAGCAGGCCGGTCCGACCACCGCGGTACTGCTGCACGCGGTCATCGTACTCAGTCATCAGTGACGTGATGAGTGGCTCGATCTCGGATGCATCACCCATCTGGCGCAGGTTGCGGCCGTTGACCATGGCGACAGGATCGCCGCCGGCGTCCGCGAGTTCCGCGAGCAGGTCCCGCGCGACGGATGCGGTGATTTCTTCACGCTCGACCAGGCCGATGAGTGCAGCGAGCTGGCTGCCCGTCAGGGCGAGGTCGGTCAATGCGCGATCGCGCTGCACGCGGGGCAACTCGTTGACGATCCAGTTGGCGACCGCGGCTGCAGTGACCGCACCACCGCCGTTGCGGCCAGCGGCAACGGTTGCGTCGAAGAGGTCCGCCGTCGCATGCGACCGTGTGAGGATATCGGCCTGCACGCGGTCGATGCCATGTTCCTCGTGAAGCGCCGCCATGCGGCGTGACAGCTCCGCCGAACGCGCGTGCGGTGCGGCCGGTGTGGTCGTTGTCCCACCCGCGGCATGCTCGCTCGGCGCACCCGTGCGCGGCGTATCTGTGCGCGGCGTATCGGCGCGTGGTGCGGGGGCCGCTTTCGCGAAGGAGTCCCGCAGTGAAACCGTGCGGTTGAACACCAGTGCATCCTCGCGTGAGTCGACCGCATCGCTGGTGAAGTAGCCGATGCGCTCGAACTGGTAGCGAGTGCCGGGGGCGTCATTGCGCACGCCGGGTTCGATGCGCGCGTCGTGCACGACGACCAGCGACTGCGGGTTGAGCAACGTCTTCCAGTCGACGCCGAGTCGTTCGGCCTCGGCGTCCGGGTCCGCGACGCGGAACAGGCGGTCGTACACGCGTACCTCGCACTGCACCGAATGCTGAGCGGAAACCCACTGGATGGTGCCCTTGACTGCGCGATCGGCGGCACCGCCGCGTGTTTCGGGATCATAGGTGCAGCGAAGCTCGACCACGTCGCCGGCATCGTCGCGGATCACTTCATGGCATCGCACGATGTAGGCGTAGCGGAGCCGCACCTCGCGTCCCGGGGCGAGGCGGTTATAGCCCTTGGGCGGATCCTCGCTGAAGTCGTCGCGGTCAATGAAGATCTCGTGGGCGAATGGCAGGTCACGCGAGCCATCGAGCGGTACGTCGTGCGGGTAGAACGGTGCGGTCAGCTGCTCCACGCGGTCGGCATCATAATTGGTAATGACGACGCGCAACGGCTTGAGCACGCAGAGCACGCGTGGCACGCGGGGATTCAAGTCCTCGCGGACTGCGTAGTCGAACTTCGCGATATCGACGCGGGAGTTGGCCTTTGCTACGCCGACGAGCTCGGCGAATGCGCGCAGCGACTCCGGGGTGAGCCCCCGTCTGCGCATCCCGGCGACGGTCGGCATGCGTGGGTCGTCCCACCCGTTGACGAGCTCTTCATTGACGAGCTGCAGCAGCTTGCGCTTGCTCATGACGGTGTAGTCGAGAGCGAGGCGAGCGAACTCGGTCTGCTGCGGTCGGCACCCTTCACGGATACGGAATCGATGCGAAGGGTCGCGCGGCAGGCGGTCGACGATCCAGTCGTACACTTCGCGATTGTTGTCGAACTCGAGTGTGCACAGCGAGTGCGTGACGCATTCGATAGCGTCCTCGATGGGGTGCGCGTAGTCGTAAAGCGGGTAGATGCACCAGCTGTCGCCAGTCCGATAGTGCGTCGCGTGGCGGATGCGGTACAGGACCGGGTCGCGCATCAGCATATTGTTGGACGACAGGTCGATCTTCGCGCGCAGGACGTGCGCACCATCCGGAAACTCGCCAGCGCGCATGCGCGCGAAGAGGTCGAGGTTCTCCACGATGCTGCGGTCGCGGAATGGCGTGGGCCGGCCTGGCTGCATCACGGTGCCGCGCGCCTCGCGGATCTCTTCCTCCGACGCGCTGTCGACATATGCATTGCCGCCCTCGATCAGTGCAACCGCGTAGGCATACATCTGCTCGAAGTAGTCGGACGCATAGTAGAGGTGCTCACCCCAGTCGAAGCCGAGCCATTTCACGTCGGTCCTGATCGACTCGACGTACTTGACGTCTTCCGTCTCCGGATTGGTATCGTCGAAGCGGAGATGACACTGGCCGCCCGTGTTCTCTGCGGCGATCCCGAAGTTGAGGCAGATGGACTTGACGTGTCCGATGTGCAGGTAGCCGTTGGGCTCGGGCGGGAATCGCGTGACGACGCGGCCACCATGCGTGTTCGCAGCGATGTCCTCAGCGACCATGGTTCGAATGAAGTCTGTGCCGGCCCGCGGGCCCGTGTCGTGTTCGGTCACTGTCTCCGCCACCGTTTCGTTCCGGACGCAGCCCGCACTGCGTGTGCGGACGAAGACGGAAACAACTGCGTTTGGCGTGCCCCGTCAATGGCCTCGGGTTGCATGTTTCGGGGCTGAAAGGGTAGCGTATTGCGACGGGAACGCGATTCGCCACCACGCAAGGGACACGGTCATGATTCAGACAGCACTGCTCGCCCTCCTGCTCCAGGCACCAGCGCAGGGAGCGCCGCCCTCGATCACCGCACCTCGCATCGAGGCGCCGGTCGTGGTGGACGGGGTGCTGGACGAGGCGGCGTGGCAGCAGGCGACGGCGCTCGGCCCATTTCACCAGTACGAGCCCGCCGATGGCCGTCCTGCCGAGGAGCGCACGGATGTACGTGTGTGGTACGCACCGGACGCCATCTACTTCGGCATCCGTGCCTATGACACGCAGCCGGGCCGGATCCGCGCCACGCGCGCCGACCGTGACAACATCGATGGCGAGGATCACATCGTCATCTACCTGGACACGTTCGCCGATCGGCGTCGTGCTTTCATGTTCGGCGTCAATGCGCTGGGCGTGCAGATGGACGGTGTGCGGACGGAAGGTGCGGCCAGTGCGGGCCGCATCTTTGGTGGCAACATCGACACGAATCCCGACTTCCTCTTCGAGTCCGCGGGTCGGGTGACGGAGGACGGGTATATCGTCGAGGTGCGCATTCCCTTCAAGACGCTGCGGTTCCCGACGTCGGCGCAGCAGAACTGGGGTCTGCAGGTGGAGCGTGTGACGCAGCGGACGGGATATCGCGACACGTGGACGGACGTACGTCGTGCGAGTGCGAGCTACCTGGTGCAGGCCGGCACGATCGCGGGGTTGCACGGTCTCGAGCGAGGCATGGTCCTCGAGGGGCAGCCGTTCTTCACGGCCTCATCGAATGGTCGCGTCACGCCCACGGGTTTCCGTCGCGAGCGCACGGGCCGGGATGTTGGCGCCAACCTGAAGATGTCCTTCAGCAGTGTCGCGCTGGACGCCACGATCAATCCGGACTTCAGCCAGGTGGAGAGCGACGCCGGACAAGTCACAATCAACGAGCGATTTGCACTGTTCTTCCCGGAGAAGCGGCCGTTCTTCCTCGAGGGCATCGAGCTGTTCAATACACCGAACCAGCTGGTCTACACTCGCCAGATCGTCGACCCGATCGCAGGCGGCAAAGTGACAGGCAAGCTCGGCCCGATCGCCGTCGCACACCTCACTGCGCTCGACGAGGATGCGGACGGCGTGCGCGATGGCAGTGCCGGTGGCCATGAAGCACTGTTCAATGTGGCGAGGTTGCGACGTGATTTCGGAGCGAACTCGCTCGTGGGTCTGACGGCTACGGATCGCAGCCTGATGGGCGGGCCTGCCTACAACCGCGTGCTGGCGGCGGACACGCGCATCGTCTTCGGGAAGCTGTACTACTTCGAGGCGCAGGCAGGCGGCTCCTGGACGCGCGAAGCGACAACGCCCGGCGGTGAGATCGCGGGGGCGCGCAAGGATGGCGAGATCTGGAAGCTCGAGTTCGACCGAACCGGTCGGATGTTCGGATTCAACTACAAGCTCAACGGCATCAGTCCGGACTTCATCACGCGTGCGGGATTCGTCAATCGCAACAACGTCATCAGTGCAGCAGCGTTCAACCGCTTCACGTATTATGGCGACACGGGTGCAGCGGTTGAAACAATCACCACGTTCTTCGGCCCGACGCTGGTCTGGGACTATGACGATTTCGCGAGTGCGTCGCCGGTCGAAACGTCAGGCACCCTGTCGACGAGCTTCCGGTTCCGCGGCGGCTGGACGGCGAGGCTCGGGCTGAACCGCGATGGGGTTGATCTGGACCCGGCAGATTATGCGTCGTACAACACGGGCATCGGCCCGGTCGGCACGCAGTACTCGCCGCTGGAGGAAGTCGTCGCGACGGGGTTCAGCATTGGCGTTGCGACGCCGACATTCCAGCGGTTCAATGCGGATGCATCGATCGGCCATGGGGGAACGCCGATCTTCCAGGAAGGGTCGAAGGGGCGTGGTACGAAAGCGCAGGTGTCGTTGTCGCTTCGCCCGAACAGCGTCACGCGCGCATCCATCGGGACGAGCTACCAGCGCATTTATCGAGAGCGGGATGACAGTGAGTTCGCCCATGCATTGATTCCGCGACTCCAGGCCGAGTTCCAGCCCCGTCGCTCACTGTTTTTCCGCGCGATCAGCGAGTACAGGATGGAGCGGCGAGCGGCGCTGCAGGATGCGCGGACGGGTGCTCCGCTGCGTCGCGGAACGGTCGCGGTACCGGCGCAGGAGACGAACGGCCTGCGCGTCGACCTGCTTGCCGCGTATGAGCCGACGCCCGGCACCGTCGCCTATTTCGGATACGGCAGCTCGCGCGCGGATACGGGGTGCGGTTCGATCACGGGCTGCCGTTCGTTCAGTCTCGACCGTCTCGAACGCATGAGTGATGGTCTGTTCATCAAGCTCGCGTACCTGTTCCGCCGTTGATGCTTAATTGCGCGGATTGGATTCCCAGCTGCCGTAGAGCGGGTTGGGCAGCATGAAGTAGCGGCTGCCGAACAGGTCGAGCGCGCCCGGTGTTGCGCGCACGGCCTGCGTCAGGCCCGGGAAATCGTGGACGTTGTCACCGATCCACATGATGATGCGGAGTGGTGGCAACCCCGCGGTCCCTTCCTCGACAGCCCCGAAGCGCGGCCCCTTGTCGCTGAGCTTGTTTACGCGACACAGTACCAGGTCGTGCGTGACGTCACGCGCGCGCAGGTTTGCACGTGTCGCATCACACACCACGTCATCCCGATTGCTGACCAGGACGACTCGCCCGCCGAGCTGCGCGATGGTTCGTGTGAACTCGACGGCACCTGGTACTGCCGGTGCAGCGCTCTCGCGAATCCACGCGTACCACGTCGAATCGGTGAGTCGCTGGCCGGCGAAGGCCAAACGACGCTGATACTCGGAATTGTCGAGCGATGTCTCGTCGACATCGAGGATGACGGCCCAGCTGCCGGCCGCAAGGCCGCGCGCGAGCTCAGCGGCACGTGCCGCCGCACTGCGGTAGACGCTGAGGGTGAGTGCCCGGTACTCGGCAGAATTGCGAAACCAGTGCAATTCCATCGGGATTGCCGGTGCGGCGCTTGCGGCCGGCGCGGCGGCGGGGGTGACGGTCTGGACCGGCGGATCCCCAATCCGTGCGCAGGCCGTGGCAGCGAGGGTCGTGGCGAGGACGAGTGGCACGACCCGGATGCACGACGAGAGTAGTGCGGATGCGGTGAGTCGCGCGATCATGCGCGCGATTCGAGCGCGGCGCGCAATCCTCGCGCATTCTCGCGGAGTGATCCGAAGTCGATGACGCTGTCGCCATCGAGTGCGTGTTCGATGCTGCGCGCATGGGCGGTCCCTTCATGCAGTCCGAACGTGCCGAGTGCCCCTGCGAGTTTGTGCGCATCGCGATGCGCTGCCGCCCGCGTGTCGGCATCGAGTGTTCCGTCGGCAGCCGAAGACAGCGCTGCGTCGATCGTATCCATGCGTGTGAACATCAGCTCGCGGTGTTTCTTCCAGATCGCTGCGATCGCAGCGTCCAGACCGGGCGTCTCCGGCTCCATCAATCGGTCCATTGCAGCAACCTGGCCACGTCATCCCCGAGGGTCATGGGGTCGAACGGCTTGGCAAGCACGCCACTCGCGCCGAGATCCATGAATCGCGCACGTTCGGAGCTGTGCACTTTCGCGGTCAGGAAGATCACGGGGATGTGGCTCGTTGCAGGATTTGCGCGGAGCGCCGTGAGCGTGCCGGGCCCATCGAGGCCGGGCATCATAACGTCGAGCAGGACTGCATCGGGCATGACGTCCTGCGCCATCGCGAGACCGGCGTTTCCGGAGTTGGCGGCATGCACTTCCCAGCCTCGCGTGAGCTCGAGGCATGCCTGTGCCACCTCACGGATGTCGTCCTCGTCTTCGATCAGCAGAATACGTCGTGTCATGATCCGCCCTTGTCGTTGCCCCATGTCATGCGTCCGACCATTGCGGCGACGCGATCAACCAGTTCTTCCGGTGGCATGCGTGATTTCGTGAAGAGCAATTCAGGCGCCAACCCCAGTCGGGCGCGCTGCTCTTCATCGAGGTCCCTTGCCGTATACACCATGATGGCAACGTCCCTCAGACGGTCATGCTGACGCAGCCAGTCGACCACCGCGAACCCGTCGGTGTCGGGCAGCATCAGGTCGAGGATAATGAGGGAGGGTTGCAGCTGCTGGCTCATCCGTACGGCCTCGCGGCCGTCGCGCGCGTGCGCGGCGGCGAGCCCGTGCGTCTGCAGGAACTCGATCAGGATGCGCGCCAAATCGTCGTCGTCCTCGACCACGAGGATGGTGGCACCGGAACCCCACTGCTGCAGGGCCCGCTCGATGGCGCGAACGAGGGACACCTCCTCGAGGGGTTTCCGCATCCTCGCCGGGCTGCCGTCCGGATCCTTTGTGCCGTCGTCGGACCCACTGATGATCAGGATCGGGATATCGGACGTCTCGGGCTTGTCCTTGAGTGCGCCGACGGTCCGCCAGCCATCGTACTCGCCGGGCATCAACAGGTCGAGGAGAATCACGGCGGGTCGATGGATCGCCGCGAGCTCGAGCGCCATCAGGCCGTTCTCGGCCGTGATCACGCGGTAGCCCCGCTCCACCAGTATGGCGGACAGGACGGTGCGCACGTCCGCGTCGTCATCGCAGACCAGGACCAGCGGGCCCTCGCTGCTCGCAATGTCGCCGAGGATGAGCGGCGTTGGGACCGCCTGCTCGCGCAGCGAGGGGAGCAGCACATGGAACGTCGAACCCTTGTGCAGCTCGCTTTCCACCCAGATCCGGCCGCCATGCTGCTCGACGATCCCGCGACTGATGGCGAGGCCGAGGCCGCTGCCGCCCTTTTCGCGTGAGTCTGACGCGTCCACCTGCTGGAACCGCGCAAAGACGGTCTCCAGCATGTCCGCCGGAATGCCGCGTCCCTCGTCAACAATGCGAAGGTGAACGTCCTCGCCCTCACGGTCTGCGGTCACCCTCACCGTACTACCCGGTGGCGAGAACTTGATTGCATTGCTGATCAGGTTCGTGAGCATCTGGACGATGCGATCCTCGTCAGCGTTGAGATCGATGTCACCTGTCGTGATGGAGAGGTTCACATTGGCCCGTTCGGCGAGCGGTCGCATCAGGCCGTCCACATGCCGCTCGATCTCCGAAAGCCGGATGCGCTGCTTGGACATGGGGACGGATCCGGACTCGATGCGTTCGACATCGAGAATGTCGTTGATGAGGCGAACCAGGCGGTCCGTGTTGCTGATGGCGACGTCGAGCATGCGTTTGCCCCGATCTCCCACCTCGCCCAGCATGCCATTGGCCAG
>JBBSJG010000046.1:0-19089 GCA_038257485.1 Longimicrobiales bacterium
ATGGACTTCAGGTCGAGTGTGCCGCGACGGATGTGGTCGATTGCGCGACCTGGCGTCGCAACCACGACATCCACACCTCGCTTCAGCGTGCGAAGCTGCTGGACGATCGGCTGGCCGCCGTAGATCGGGAGGATCCTGACGCCGAGATCACGGCCGTACCGGTGCACGGCCTGAGCAACCTGCATGGCGAGTTCGCGTGTCGGCACCAGCACCAGGGCTGACGGAGTGTCCATCCGCGGCGCATCAGACCACCGCTGCAGCAGTGGCAGCGCGAATGCCGCGGTCTTACCCGTTCCCGTCGCTGCCTGACCGAGCAGATCCTTGCCGTCGATGAGGGCCGGGATCGCCTCACGCTGGATTGGCGTCGCCTCCTCGTACCCCAGCGCGGACAGCGCCTTCAGCAGCTCAGGCCGCAGGCCGAGATCCGTGAATCCCGCCAACTCCCCGACCATTTCTTCACTCATGCAGACATCCCCTGAAATTCCAGAATCGCTCATATTTCCAGCTGTGTACCCCTCCAACGCCAATTCGGCAGGGCCCCGCGGTCAATTGCCCGTGGACGGGTCAATGCTGGAGGGCCTGGCGAGCGTCACGGTGAAGGTCGATCCGACGCCCACTTCGCTGGATGCCCTGAGACTACCGCCCATGCCATTGAGCATCTCGCGACTGATGGCGAGGCCCAGGCCGGTACCCTCGACCGGCTGCGCCAGCGATCGGTCGATCTGGACAAACGGCTCGAAGATCGACTCGAGCTTCTCCGGTACAATGCCGATCCCGGTGTCCCTGATGATGAACTCGACCACATGGGTATCGGCAAAGCAGTTCAGTGAGATGCGACCTCCCGGTTCCGTGAACTTGATAGCATTCGACAGCAGGTTGATCAGGACCTGCCTCAGCTTTTCGCGGTCGGCCCGCACCACCAGGGTCGGATCGATCGGCACCACGTCGAATTGGAGATCCCGACCGGCCATCTGTGGACGGATCATCGGATGCAGCTCGTCCACGACCTCGAACGCCGACACGTCCACCACCTGGAACTCCATACGGCCAGCGTCCAGCCGCGCAAAGTTCAGGATGTCGTTGATGATCCCGAGCAGATGGCGCTGGTTGCGTTTGATACGCTCCAGATCCTCGAGCTGCGCTTCGGTCGTCGGCCCGTGAATGCCGAGACTCATCAGGTCCGCATAGCCTGCGATCGCATTCAGCGGCGTGCGCAGCTCGTGGCTCATGCTCGTGAGAAACTGCGTTTTCGCGATGTTCGCACTCTCCGCCTGCATCTGCATCTGTTCAGCGTGAGCCTTCGCTTCCAGTGCGCTCTCATGATGACGCGCATTCTCGACGGCGAGTGCAGCGCGTCTGCCAATCTCCAGAGCCAGCGGGACGTCCGCCTGCGTATACCGCCGGCCCGACTCTGCCGCAACGAGCGTCAGAACGCCGATCACAGTACTGCGCGCAGTGAGGGGGACGACCAGCGCAGAACGCAGACCGAGCGTCCTCAGGATCTGCAGATGCTCTTCGTCCAATGCACCCATTTGGAGCATCTCGTCGGTCACGTCCGTATATACCTCCGGGACGCCGGTGCGCATGACATTCGCCGCACCGGTCGGCGCGTCACCGCGCGTCGGATACTTCTTGTTCAACGCGCGCGCGAACTCGATCTTGCTCGCGTCCACATGAGCGACTGCAACCTGTTCGATCCCTCGCTCTGTCTGCAGGTGCACTGAACACCAGTCGCCGAGCTCCGGCACCACGATCGCCGCGAGCCTCGCCAGTGTCTCGCCGCTATCCAGCGAGGATGCGAGTGCGGTCGTCGCAAGCGACAGGTACCTCTCTGCCTCATCCGATCGCTTCCGCTCGCTGATATCCCGCCACTGCACAGCCATACCGCCATCCGCAAGCGGGTAGCAATGCGTCGCAGTCCATGTGCCCGATTCGCTCCTCGCTTCGAAGGACGCAGGAACCCGCTCCTCCGCCGCACGACGCATGTGAACCTCGAACGGTCCACCAATCAGATCAGGATACTCCTCCCACAACACCTGACCCTGCAGATCGCGTTGGCGGGTTCGCTCGAACAACGCCTGCGCTTCGGCATTGATGAACTGGAACCGCCACGCCGCGTCGTAGACGACGAACGGGTCCGTGATGCTCTGCACAATGCTGCGCGAAAACCGATCCGCGGTTTCCGCGACGGACGAACGCTCCTCGAGCTCTTCCGTCGCCTGCTCCAGCTCTTCCGACAGTGTTTGCGATTCTTCCAGCTGCAGTGCCATCTGCGTTGCCTGCGCATCCAGCCGCTGTGCGTGTTCCTCCGCTTCCGCGACCGCCGCGACGGCCCGCTCGCCCGCCTTTCGCGCCGCGCCCACCAGTGCATTGATCACCAGCGTCATGCTCAGAAACATTGCGAGAGGCAGCAGATCTGCCGCAGAAATGATCGACAGTGAACCGATCGGCGCGACCATGATGTAGTTGACGACCAGAACACTCAGGATCGACGCGACCACGCCTGCGAGTGGACCGCCGAACCACGCCGCGCCGGTGACAACGGGCCAGAACGCAGTGAAATTTGTCCGTTGGAGCATGTCCTCCAGCAGCAGGGTGACAAGGCCTGCTGCTGCCAAGCCGAGGATCAGTGCCCCGTAGACGAGCGGTGCGGGCCTGCGATCAAAGGGCACATCACGTCGGCGCCCATCGGAATCGTTCAATGACATGGATCCAATAGTCGGGGTGTCGCAACCTGCGCGTCAAACGGCAGCATCGCTCCGGCCTCCGCCCCAATGGCAAGGCGTGTACCCGCTGGCATCACATCGCGGGCCGAGCCGTTGACGCGGGGCGGTAAAGCCGCTATTCAATTCATCATGAACGCCAACGCGCAGGCCTACCGCTCCTATCGATACGCCACCCGACCCACGGGCTGGCCGGCGGAGCATATGCGTAGCTGACGTTCAATCGCATCCCTGTTGTGCCCTGCGGCTCGTGGATTTTCCACGGGCCGTTTTTTTGTCCCTGACCGGAGGATCGTCTGATGAGCACAGTCGCAGCGTTGCCGCACCTGGAACACTTTACTGCGCAGGATCATGCTTCGTACGCTGCGTCTGATCATGCGGTTTGGTCTGTCCTGTACGACCGACGTATGCGTGAGTTGGAGGCGACGGGCAGTCGTCTTTTCCTCGAGGGGGCGCAAGCGATCGGTCTGGCGCCGGACGGTGTGCCGGACCTGAACGACGTCAACGGCGCCCTGTCGCTGCGCACCGGCTGGCGAGCGCAGCCCGTGAGTGGGTTCATTCCCGCCGCGGACTTCTTCACGTGTCTGTCACAGCGGGTCTTTCCGACCACGGTCACCATCCGGCCGATGTCGCAACTCGACTACCTGCCTGAGCCGGACATCTTCCACGATGTGTTTGGCCATGTACCGTTACATGCCGATCCGGTCTTTGCCGATTTCCTGCAGCGGTTCGGCATGCTCGCGGCGGGCGCGCGCTCGCCGGAGGAGACACTGCGCATGGCGAGACTGTTCTGGTTCACCGTGGAATTCGGTCTCATCCGGGAGGGCGGCCGGATCCGGATCTACGGGAGCGGATTGATCTCGTCATCGAGTGACGCTGCGAATGCCTTGGGTGACGGGTGCGACCGCCGCCCGTTCTCGCTAGAGGCCGTGACATCGCAACACTTCGAGATCGACCGTATTCAGGACGTGCTGTTTGTCATCGACTCGTTTGACCAGCTTTTCGAAGCCGTCGAGCAGGCCGCAGCCACGTCCTGACGAGTGCCGCGTCTAGCCGCGCCGGGCGGCGCCCGTCTACATTGCGGGCCGCCCGGCGTGCAGCCGGTGGAGAGCGCGGGAGAGGACGACCATGAGGGGCAAGCTGACGGTGTTGATGGTCACCGCATTCATCGACATGGTCGGCCTTCTCATGCTGATGCCGATCCTTCCGTTCTACGCGAAGGAAATGGGCGGCGGCGGGTTCGAGGTAGGCCTGCTCGTGTCTTCCTTCGCGATGGCGCAGCTGATCAGTGCCCCCATGTGGGGCCGCTTCTCGGATCGATACGGCCGTCGTCCGGCGCTCATGATCGGACTCGGCGCGTCCGCCGTCGCCTACGTGATCTTTGCATTCTCCACATCGCTCTGGCTGCTTTTCCTGTCGCGCATCGTGCAGGGCGCCGGCGGCGGTACGGTCGGCGTGATCCAGGCCTATGTCGCGGATACACTCGAACCGGACCAGCGCGCGCGAGGTCTCGGATGGCTGTCCGCTGCGACCAATGCCGGCGTCGCGCTCGGCCCTGTACTCGGCTCCGCGGCGAGCGCTATCAGTCGCGCCACGCCAGGCCTTATCGCTGCCGCGCTCTGCCTGCTCAACATGATCTTCGCATGGAAGTACCTCGACGAGTCGCGCGACATGTCCGATGCGGGCACACGCAAAGAGCCCCGACGCACGCATGCTGCGGTGAAGCACGTCCTCACGAACTCCGGCGAGCCCGCGTCCCGACTGATCTGGATCTACGCAATCGCAATGGGTGCATTCAGTGCAGTGACCGCGCTGCTGACGCTGTTCATGGCCGCGCGCTTCGACCTCACACCGAAGACCATCGGCTTCGTGTTCATGTACCTCGGCGTCATCTCCGTGCTGACGCGCGCATTCGTACTCGGCCCTGCTGTTGACCGGTTTGGCGAGGCGAAACTATCGCGCTTCGGGTCGGCACTGCTTGCGATCGGTATCGCGATGCTCCCATTCACCGGGAAGCTCGCCGATCCCGCTGCATTCCTGTTCAGTCATCCGTCCATTCCGGCGTCACTGGTCGGACTCATTCCATATCTGCCACTCGCCATCCCGGTCGCGCTCATTCCACTCGGCACCGCATTCACGTTCCCCTGCGTGACTTCGATGCTGTCGCGCGTTGTGCCGAGTTACGAACGCGGACTGTACATGGGTGTACAACAGACCTTCGGTGGCTCCGCCCGCGTGTTGTTTCCGATTGGCGCGGGCCTCGCATTCGACTGGATCATTGCCGTCCCCTTTGTGATCTCCGCGCTGCTTGTTGCAGCAACGATCCTGCTTGGGCTCGGCCTCGAACATACGATGAACCAGAAACCGACAGCGGCATTGAACGAAAGCGTTCCTGGATGACGAGCATCAATGTATGCGACGTGATGCATCGCGTCCGCACGATCGCACTGGCAACTGTGCTAGGCGTCGCCGCAACGAGCACGACGTTACTGCATGCGCAGACCCCGACGCAGCGCGCGGTCACTGGCGCGCAGATCATGCATGACCTGCGCGCGTTCCGTGTTAATGCGACGGTGCTTCACGTCGGCGCCCATCCCGACGACGAGAACACCCAGTTGATCGCATACCTCGCGCGCGGTCGAGCGTACCGCACTGCGTACCTGTCGGTCACGCGAGGGGACGGCGGGCAGAATCTGCTGAGCGCTGATCTCGGCGAGAAGCTCGGTGTTGCACGCACACAGGAACTCCTCGCCGCGCGACGCATCGACGGGGGACAGCAGTTCCTCACGCGCGCAATCGACTACGGTTTCTCCAAAAACTTTCAGGAGGCGCTCGGCGTTTGGGGTCATCGCGAGATCCTTGGCGACGTCGTCCGCGTCATCCGAACATTTCGACCCGATGTCATCATCACACGCTTCTCTCCAGAGCCGGGCGGCACGCACGGCCATCACACGGCGTCTGCAGTGCTGGCCATCGAAGCATTCCGGCTGGCCGGTGACAGCACTGCATACCCCGAACAACTCCCCTCGCTGGGGACGTGGCAGCCGAGGCGCGTATTCATCAACGGCGGTACGCAGGGACGTGGTGGCGAGAATGCTGCTGCGTCCAGCACGTTGCGCCTGGATATCAGTGGAACGGACCCCGTGCGCGGCGAGTCCTTTGCGGCAGTGGCCGCCGCCAGTCGCGGTATGCACAAGACGCAGGGGTTCGGTCAGACACCAAATGGCGCACCGGCCGGTGCGCCATCGGCCGTGTTCGCATCATCGGCCGGCCCGCGTGTCGAGTCGTTCCAGCTTATTGCTGGCGACGGCGTCACCTCGGATATCATGGACGGCATCGATACGACGTGGTCGCGCATCGCCGGTGGCGCGGATATCGGGTCGATGATCAATGATATCATCGCTCGCTTCGATACAGTGCATCCCGCCGCGACTGTGCCCTCGCTTCTCGAGCTGCGCACGCGCCTCGCCTCGCTGCCCGCCATCGCCACGGTGACCGAGAAGCGGCATCTCCTGGATCGCATCATTGTCGAATCGCTCGGCCTTCGCGTCGAGACCGTCGTCACGCAATCGGAGTTCGTGCCCGGCGAGAGAATCGCCGGACGTACGACGGTTACGATCCGTGAGGACTTCCCGGTGACATGGACCGGCAGCCGCTACTCGACGGGGACAGGCGTGGAATGGACCGGTAGTTCGCTTCGGCCCGGCTCGCCTGCCACGCGTGATCTCAGCACAATGTTGCCGACCGGTGCACCGCTCACACAGCCGTACTGGCTGCGCGAGGATGCTGAGCGAGGTCGCTTCACGGTGGCGGACCCCGCGCTTGTCGGCACGCCTGAGAACGAACCGCCGCTCCGCATTGAGCACGCGTTCATGATCGGCGGGCAGCGCATCCTCGTTGCGGATGAGCCGATCGATGTCGCGACCCGCCGTCGCATCGCTGTGACCGCACCGGTCTCACTCGCGTTCATGCAGGAGACCGACGTGTTCTCGCCCGGCGTTGAACGCGTTGTCCGCCTTCGTGTGGTCGCCGCGCGCGCGGGCTCCGCCGGCAGTACTCGGATTGCAGTGCCGGACGGATGGCGAGTTACTCCTGCCATGCGACCGTTCAGTTTGCGCAGTATCGGCGACACGGTAGTGCTGCCGTTCACCGTGACACCGCCGGCCGTGGCCGCGACCGCGATGATCACCGCGTCAGCCGATGTCGCCGGCACGCGCTATGGCAACCAGCGCGTCGCGATCGACTATCCGCATATCCCCGTACAGCTGCTTCAGCCCGCATCGCGCATGCGCGCTTCGAGCTTTCCGCTCGCCACCCGCGGCACGATCGTCGGCTATGTGACCGGCGCCGGCGACTTCATCCCCGAAGCATTGCGGCAGATGGGATACACAATCCGGATGCTCGACACTGCGATCACGTCGCAACAACTGCACGGCGTCGATGCCGTTGTCGTCGGCATCCGCGCAATGAATGTGCGAAACGATCTGGCCACTGCAATGCCCGCACTTCTCGCCTACGTCCGTGAAGGCGGCACAGTCGTCATGCAGTACAACCAGTCGAGTGGCCTCAAGGTGACCAACTTCTCGCCGTTCCGTCTCACGCTGTCACAGCAGCGGGTCACTGACGAGAATTCGGTGGTCACATTTCTCGACCCGGCGCATCCCGTGCTGAACACACCGAATCGTATCACGGCCGCCGACTTCGAAGGCTGGGTGCAGGAACGCGGTTCGTATTTCCCGGGCGAGTGGGCGAGCGAGTTCACCCCCATCCTCGCCAGCGCCGATGCCGGCGAAGCGCCGCTGAAGGGAGCGCTCCTCGTCGCAGACTACGGCAGAGGCCGCTTCATCTACACCGGCCTCTCGTTCTTCCGCCAACTCCCCGCCGGTGTCCCCGGCGCCTACAGACTCTTCGCGAACCTCATCGCGCCTCGCTGAACTCCATCTGTCGCGTGTCAGGACTACGAACGAATCGGCGCAATTTGTACTAGCCGCCATGACTGCTGAGCTGACATTCCTCATAAAGCTTGCAATAGCTTTCGTATCTCGCGGCGGCAACCCCGCCCGTTTCGATTGCACCGCGCACTGCGCATTTCGGTTCGTGTGTGTGCGAGCATGAGCTACCGAACCGACAGTCGTCGATGAGCGGCCGGAACTCGGGGAAATGCATACCGAGATCCTCCGCTTCGATCCCCCACATGCCGACTTCCTTGAGGCCTGGCGTGTCCGCAACGAAGCCGCCGCACTCGAGCGGGATCAGACGCGCGGAGACGGTCGTGTGTTTGCCCTTATTGAGGGCTACACTGACTTCGCCGATACGCAGGCCCAGCCCCGGCTGAACCTCATTGAGAAGGCTCGACTTGCCGACACCGCTGGGCCCCGTGAGCGCGCTGTTCGCACCGCACAACCGTGTTCGCAGCTCATCAATCCCGATGCCTGCCTTGGCTGCCGTCATCAATGTCTGGTAGCC
Source organism: Longimicrobiales bacterium (assembly GCA_038257485.1). Classification (GTDB taxonomy): domain Bacteria; phylum Gemmatimonadota; class Gemmatimonadetes; order Longimicrobiales; family RSA9; genus DASUXU01. Next base: position 8,190 of record JBBSJG010000046.1, read on the forward strand.
CGCGAGCTCGTACGGCGCGAGGAATGCGCGCGCCACTTCGGCCGGTACGAGATCCAGTTTGTTCAGGATGATGAGTGCGCTGAGGTCGTTTGCTTCGGCGAGGATGAGGAAGCGATCCAGCATGCGGGCGTTGGGCTCGGGGTGTGTGGTCGCGAAGACGATTACGACCTGATCGATGTTGGCTGCAATGACTTTCTGTCGCGCCCGCCCTGCACCCGGCGCCTTGCGCGCGAGTTGTGACTTGCGCGTTTCCACCGACTCGATGGCGAATGTGCCGTCGTCCTGGGGTGACAACGTGACGTGATCGCCTGCTACGACCTGGCCACCACTCTTCTCATCGCGTTTGAGGCGGCCTCGCAGGACCGCCTCAATCAAAGCTCCGTCTTCGAGCTGTACTTCGTAGATGCCGCCCACGGCGTTCAGCACCGTACCGGCTGGCATCATCAGGCCGCGAAGCTCTCCAGCGCCGGCCCGAGGTCTCCCTCGCGCAAGCGGCGGAGTGCGCGATCGCGCAACTGTCGAACGCGCTCGCGTGTTACGCCGAGCATGTTGCCGATCTCTTCCAGTGTGTGCTCGCGACCACCCTCGAGACCGAAGTACAATCGGACGACGCGGGCATCGCGCGGAGACAGCGTCTCGAGCGCGCGTTCGATCTGCTCGGCGAGCATGCGCTCCTCGACCGCGAGCTCCGGCTCGTGCGCCTCGTCGGACATGAAGCGCTCGACGAGTTGGCTGTCATCGCCATCGCCGATCGGCGCGTCGAGACGGATCTCGGCCGAATTGAGTGTAGACAGCGATTGTACGATCTCTGGCGTCAGGTGCGCCGCGGCTGCGACCTCTTCGAGCGTCGGGTCCCGGCGAAGCTCCTGCTTGAGGCGTTCGCGCTCGCGGAAAATGCGGGCGAGGTCGCTGGCGCGGTTGAGCGGGACGCGTACGGCGCGGCCCTGGTTCGCGAGGGCGGCGAGGATCGCCTGGCGAATCCACCACACTGCGTACGAAATGAACTTCACGCCCTGGTCCGGATCGAACTTGCGTGCAGCCGTGACCAGGCCGACGTTGCCCTCCTGGATCAGGTCGATCAGGGACACACCGCGGTTCTGATACTTCTTCGCAACGGAAATGACGAAGCGGAGGTTGGCACGGACGAGTTTCTGGACGGCATCCTCGTCACCCGCGCGTGCGAGATGACCAAGCTCGATCTCTTCCTTGCCCGTCAGCAGCTCGTGCTGGCTTACTTCGCGCAGGTATTGATCGAGCGCGCTGCGCTCCTCATTCCCGGCCGCGAATTCGTAGCCTTCTTTCCGGCGGCGCCGCTTGCGAGCTTCAGTCACTGGTTTTGTTCCGATTCTGGTGTATCCATTGGGATATCCATCTTGATCCCCCTTCAGGCTGGAAGGGGATGCAAATCCTCTGCCCATGGGGTGGTCGCGTTGAGCCTCTCTAACCCCCTCTGAACGGCCTTGTTCCTTCCGTCACAAGCGCAGCTATTGGTCGTCCACGTCGGGGGCCGCCCCAATGGGGGCTGCCGCTTTTCCGGTGTCTTCGCCAGCCAGCAGCTTTGCCAGCGGCGGCGGTGGCGGCCCGCCTCCGCCGCGCAGCGCTTCCCTCAGCCAGACCACCTCGGCGCGGAGCATCTGGAGGTCAGGCATGGCGCTATCGACCGGGACCCCGCTCATTTTCATGGCGAGGACCCGGTCGGCCAGCGCCTGCACCTGGCGCAGCTTGGACTCCACCGAGTAAGCCTGTCCCTTGAGCCACTGGAACGGGTATCGTGTCTCGAGCAGCCGGTCCGTTAGCGCTTCGGCGCGCTGGAACCGCTGATATCCTGTATCATCAAGCTTATTCTCAATGGCCGCGCGCAGCTCGACATCGAGCAGGGCGAGCGCGGTATCGAGCGGCATGCCCGTGATCGGCGCGACCGCAGCCGCAGGGGGCGCCTCTTCGACGACCTGTTCGCGGTCTCGCAGACCGTCACAGCCGACGGCCGCCAGGATCAGAATCGATAGTACAATATTATTTTTCATGCGTGTTAACGGTGGGGGCAAGGGCCATGCCCCCGCAATGGCAGGTGAGGCCTTGATGATGCTCGATTGGGAAGCAGCAGCCGCGACAGACCGCGGACGGGTTCGGCGGCGGAACGAGGACGCGTTCCTCGTGCTGCCGGACCGTCGCCTCTATGCGGTCGCGGACGGCATGGGCGGCCACGCGGCGGGCAATATCGCGAGCGCACTGGCCATTCGGATGCTCGAGACTGCCTTCGCGCGCGCGCCCTCGCCTCGCATCGGCCGCGATACCCTCGCTGCCCGCCTGGCTGCTGCATTCGTGGATGCCAATGCCGCGATTATGGCGAGGTCGGTACAGCGCCCGTCCGAAACCGGGATGGGCACGACCCTTACTGCGCTGGCGACCATGCGGTCGGAGCCGCTCTGCCTGATCGCGCATATCGGCGACTCGCGCGCATACCGGTTCCGGCCGGCCGATACGTCGACCGCCCTGGTCCAACTGACCCGCGACCACACGTGGGTCCAACAGCAGGTCGAGGCGGGTGCGCTTTCCCCCGCCGAAGCTCGCGTGCATCCGTGGTCGAGTATTCTGACACGCGTACTCGGCATGGAGCAGCCCGGCGACGCCGATATTATTGTGGCCGACGCGCTGCCGGGTGATACATTCCTGCTCTGCTCGGATGGCCTTACCGGCATGATGACAGACGACGAAATCGCGACAATCCTCACACAGCCATTGGCCCTCCAGGACATCGCATCGCAACTGATCGACGCGGCCAACGGTGCTGGCGGTCGGGACAACGTCACCGTCGCACTGCTGCGCGCACTGCGATAGCGCATCCACTCCCCGCTTGAATGAGGGCGCTTGATCGAAGTTGAAGGCCTCACCCGGTATTACGGCGACTTCGCCGCCGTCACAGACTTGTCCTTTCGTGTCGAGCCCGGCGAAGTGGTTGGCATGTTGGGTCCGAACGGTGCCGGCAAGACCACGACGCTGCGATCGCTGGTCGGTATCATCCGACCGACGCGAGGCAGCATCCGGATCTGCGGCCATGACCTGGCCACGAACGCAATCGCAGCCAAGCAGCAGCTCGCCTTCGTTCCCGATGAACCGCAGCTCTTCGATCACCTCACGGTCCACGAACATCTGCGGTTCATGGCGAGGGTTTACAATGTCGAAGATGCGAACGCGCGCATCGAGGAGCTCCTCACCGAACTGGAACTTCAGGACAAGCGTGACGCACAGCCTGACGCGCTGTCGCGGGGAATGAAGCAGAAGCTCGCGATCGCATGCGGCCTGCTGCATGATCCGCGTGCGCTTCTGCTCGACGAGCCGCTCACCGGCCTGGATCCGGGCGCCATCCGCAAGACGAAGCGGACGATCCTGCGCCAGGCCGAACGCGGCGCGGCCGTTGTCCTCAGCTCGCACCTGCTCACGCTTGTCGAAGAACTGTGCACGCGCATCATGGTGATCGACCACGGCCGTGTGGTCGCCATGGGCACGATCGATGAAATCGCGGGCAGCAAGCCGGAACTCGCGGGGCGTGGGCTCGAAGAGTTGTTCCTCGCGCTGACTGGCTCCGCCTGATGGCCACGCCGCTGCGCCACACGTTCTGGTTCATCGCGACATCGACACGCAACCAAGTCCGGCGGTTCGTGGGCCGGCTGAAATCGCCTCGCTACGCAATCGCCGTCATCCTGGGCGTACTCTATTTCGGCTTCATCCTGATCGGCCCCCTGCTCATGCCGGACGACGGTGAACGTCCAGGTCGCGGGATGGTCGGGCTGATGCGCACGGGCGGCGCGCTCGTGATGCTACTCCTCGCGGCGACATGGTGGCTGTGGCGCACGAACCGCGACGGGATCATGCTGTCACCGGCGGAAGCGAACATGCTCGTGCCCGCCCCGCTGACACGCCCACAGCTCATCCGCTTCAAGCTCATGACCGCGCAGCCGTCCCTCCTATTGTCGGCATTCATCATGAGTCTGCTGACACACGGATCGGCGCTCCCGCTGGTGCTGCGGTTCCCGGCGTCGTGGGCACTGCTCACAACCCTTCAACTCCACCGGTTCGGTTCGTCACTCGTGCATACGAGCGTTGCCGAGCAGGGCCGAGCTGGGTGGCGTCGCGTGTGGCCCGCAGCACTGCTCTTCGCTGCAGTGCTCGCTGCCCTCGTGATTCCCGCAGTGCAGACATACCTGCGCGATGGCGGCCTGATCGTGACGCAGATGATGGCTCTGATGGGCGAGCCGCCTGCCAGTATCGCGCTCGCCCCATTCAATGCAGTGATGGCTGCAGTCAATGCGACAACATCCGCTGGATGGATGCGCGCCTTCGCAATCGCCGTCGCAATTCTAGTCGCCCACTACGTATGGGTCATCCGCATGGATGCCGCATTCGAGGAAGGTGCTGCGGACGCGGGTGCAAGACGGGCGAAGCTCGTGGAAGCGGTGCGGTCCGGTAACATGGCAGCGGCGCGCGCGGAGAAAAATGCGGGCAAGGCCGTGCGGCCGCCGTGGTTCCCGCTGGGCGCCATGGGCGAGCCCGCCGTCGCCATCCTCTGGAAGAACGTACTCGGTGTGACGCGAGGCATCGCAGCGAAGCTGGTCATGTCGATCATCGGCATTGCGGCGTTCATGGCCGTCATCATCAGCAGGGGAAGCGACGACAGCGGGCCCGGCTTTCTCGGCATGATCGGCATCATGGGATTGAGCTACGGCGGACTCATCACGTTCCTCGCGCCCGGCCGGATCCGCCACGACTTCCGAACCGACCTTCGCCGTATCGAGTTATTGAGGACACTTCCGCTCGGGGGCACGCGGCTCGCCGCGGCAGAGATCACGACATCGACCATCGTGCTTACACTCATGCAGTTCGCATTGCTCACGGTCGGCCTCGTAGCAATGGTCGCGTCGGGGCAGATCCGCATGACTGGGCAGATCGTCGCGCTCATTGTTCCCGCGGCAGTCCTGTTCATCGGCCTGAATGCGACGATGATGACATTTCACAACGGCTTTGCCATCGTGTTCCCGGCATGGTCGGGTCAGAAGCCCGGCGGTGTGGAGATGTTCGGTCTCGCGATGCTGACGGTATTCGCGAGCCTGCTCCTCTTCGTGCTGTCCCTCATCGGCCCGATCGTCGTCGGCGGTGTTGCAGCCATGAGCATGTTGCCGGCGTGGGGCACGCGGGCATACATACCCGGCGGCGCCGCCGCGATCATTGCCGTATTCGTGCAGCTCGCACTACTGCTGGTATGGCTCGGGCGCGCATACGACAGAATGGACCCGACGGGGCGCGGCGGCATTCTTTCCTGACGCGCCCGCTACAGGATGCCACCCATGTACATGTGAAGCCGCCACCCCTTCGGTTCGCGCAACGCGCGCGCCACATCGAGCCGCAGGATCCCATCGAGCAGGCTCGCGCCAACCCCCGCTGACAGCAATGGTCTGCCGTTGCTCCAATCGCTGCGATCACCTGCCCATGCCACGTCCGAGAACAACGCGAGTCGGGCAAGCGGCAGGTTCGTCGCGATTTCCGCACGGCCACGCCAGTACGAGTCACCACGGAGCTGCCCGATGTCATACCCGCGCAGCGACGATGTCCCGCCGATGTACCACAAGCTCTGCGTCGGCACCACGCCCGTTGACGTACCAGCCGACGCCTCGCCGCCGAATGCAAGGCCGAATGGGAACGGCATCGTCATCCGGATCGTGGCTGCCGGCTGCACGAACTCGAAGTCGCCCGTCTCGGCGCGCGTGCGCACCTCGAGGCCACCGCGCAACGATGCCGGATTGAAACCGAAATCCCGACGCAGCGTCAGGTCGCCACCAAACTGCGTCGCTTCATCAGCCTGGATGTTACGTCGAAAGACATAGCTGTCATCCAGCAGATTTCGTACGCTGAAGTTGGTGTTCCTGTCGACATCGTTCTGCCGTTCACCATACACGCGCAGCGAGTATGTCTGCGGCCTGGATGACAGCGGAGACACGAGCATCTCGGCGCCCGTCGCGCGATAGAAGAGATTGCCATCGTTCCCCAACAGCAGTGAGCCGAGTGAAGCATTCAGAGAGAACGGGCGAGTGAGCGGATCGACGCTCGCGAGCCGCCTGAACCCGCCAGCCCGATACGTGCGCGCGCTGGTCTCCCGCTGGAGTGCAAGCTCGGCTGAGATCGCACGGTCGGCAGTACCGAACCGCAGTTCCCCCAATGCGGCAACACGCCCGAAGTCCAGTGATCCACGCGCACCCACGGACAGACCTTCGACGCGGTTGTACCGCAAGAGTCCCGGCCCACCCAATCCGAACGCGAGCTGGGGGCGGCCAATCTGCCACGGCACATTCGGCAGGTCGCGAATCCGTGCTGTGATTTCGCTGACTTCACCCTCTGACAGCAGTGCCTCACCGGCGTAGATCGAGCTCGGCAGGTGCTCGCTCTTGAGCAGCACACTGTCATCGGCCTGCGTGATCACATACTCGCGCGGCGTACACGGCGTCCGCTTGTTCTTGATGCTGTCCGCCGCCTGGATACTGTCCCGCCTCGCGCGCGCGGCCTGCCTGCGTGCGCGCGCGCTGTCGCTGACAACCGTCGAGTCGCGACGGCGGTCGCCGGACGTATTGACGCTGATGTTCAGGTTCATGCCGGGCCGGCACGTGCGTATCGTCGCGGTGTCGGGTGTGACGCGCGCGACACCGGGATCGCCCGTTACTTCGTAGTCGGAATAGGTCCGCTCATACTTCATCGGCACTGCGCCGAAGTTGCCCACTTTCACGACGCCTTCTGCAACCATGTAGCGAGGCAGCCACCAGCGCAGTTCGTAGAGGCCGTAGTCGACTGCGACATACGACAGGTCCGCGCTCATCGACGGAAGCCATCCCGGCGGCTTGTCATCGTCGTCGGAATCGCGTGTCGAGTCGAAGGCACGCGACAGCCTGAACACCGCCTGAACCACCGCATAGGAATCGGCATCGAGCCAGAATGATCCGGCAATCAGTGAAGGGTCCCTGCGACGGGGAATGAACTCGAGTTCGCGCAACCGTACCGACCGACCGTTCTGCAGGCGGATCACGGTCGAGTCGCCTGCTCGGAAGCGGTAGTTCTGTTCACCGGCACTCCCCAGCGGGTGCGTCACCGATGTCGTGTCGAGCCGCAACAGGAACTCGGAGTCCATGGGGTCGAATGCGATGTGCGGAACGAACCCCTTGAGGTCCGTCGGGACCTGCACATTCGGCACTGCGACCGGCACGACTTCGCGTGCACCGATCACCTTGATCTCGATCGGACCCGTCCGCGACCAATGCACGTCGGCAGCCGTCTCGCGGCGGAACAGGAGCCGGTCCCGCCCGATGATCCTGTAGCCGGCCGAGATGCGCTCGGTCGACCGCGTCCGATACTCGAGGATCGAGCGGTCGACGGTCTGGCGCCTCGCCCTTGCACCGTTCACGAGATCGCGCGCAGCAGGATTCAGGTACGCGTCATTCGACTGCGCATGCAGGCCGTCCCAGGCGGGGGCAGCCATTGTCACGCACACGACCAATGCGAGCGACGCGACGCTGGTCTTGAACATCATTGCACCGGTATGGTCAGAGGGATCCTGCGTTCCATACTCGCGCGCACGACGGTAAGTTTCCGGCTCATTTTGCGACGACCCTTGCCCAGTCCCATGCCACCATGCCCCGCGCATTCACCGCGGCCACCCGGATCTCGTCTCCCGCACGGACGCCCACGAGTGAAGCCGATGTTGCTGCCCCGCCCTGCACCCGCAACGAACCTCTCGCAGGTGCGCCCGGCGCGCCCCACTCGATGCGATAAGACCGGACATCGGATTCGGGCGCAGCATTCCATGACACCCGCATACCGTTGCCTGCCCGTTCCGCAGCAACTCCACTCGGGCGGGACGGGCTCGCAGTGAGCAGCATCAGTGTTGCTACCGTGGCCTTCGAGACCTCTGCTACAAGCTGCTGGTTGATCGTCTCGAGAACATCGTGCGACTGGTGATAGTGCGGGTTCGCAAGGATCGGATACGATCCGATGCCGCCGACAATGTCGCCATATGCATCATAATATGCGTGCGCATCGGTGTTCTTGTAGTACTTGGCGTCATACGTGATCAGCTTTGTGAACCCGAGCGCCGCGCCGTGCTGGACGTCGCGGATGCCGACATTCGAGTACCGGATCGTATTGTCCATCCGCTGATCATTCGCGAACCCGACCATGTCGTTGTTCAATGCGCCAATGATGTTCTTCTTATCGGCGAGTGCCCGCCTCACATACTCGCGGCTACCCAGCAGTCCAGCCTCTTCACCCGTGAAGAATGCGAACTCGATGGTCCTCGCCTGTGGCCGCTTCGCCAGCACCCTCGCCGCCTCGAGCAACGCCGATGTACCGGACGTGTTGTCATCCGCACCGGCGCCAGCCAGGACCGAGTCGAAATGACTGCTTACGACGTACGTCGCATCCTGGTCCATGGTACCACGCAACCGCGCGATCACATTGGCGGTCCTCACAGCTGGAGCGCCATTGCGGCCGGCCGCTTCGAAGTACTGCAGCTCCGGCTCGTAGCCCCATGACCGCAGCTTCGCAGCGAGGTACTCGATCGCTTTCGCATTGCCTGGCTGCGAGATGTACTTCGAGTCGAACGCGAAGAGATCGCTGGCATACGCGTAGATCCGATCCTTCGAGATGTCCGCGACCGCTGCATTGACTGCGGCCATGATCGGCGCATACATCGCGCGGCCCCGTGTGCGCAGGTCGAGTTCTGCAGCACGCATGGTACGTACACGTGAGAGGACTGTGGATGCGGCGACTTCGCGCGTCAGGTCGACCAGGTATACACCGCGCTCGGGTGATACCGTATCGCCGTCACGCTCAGCAACGATCAGAATCCGTTTCCCGTCCGGCGACACGGCCCACTCGTACTCCGGTGCAACGGTTCGTATGGTGTTGTTGTGGAAGAGCCGCGAGCGCGCACCGGTCGCAGCATCATAGATGTACGAACGGCGGTGCCGACCTTCGCCGGCTGCCGACAGGATCCGTGCGTCATCGATGAACTGTGGCATCAGGTTGTGCTGGATGTCGTGCGTCAGTCGGCCTGGCGTCGACGCGGCTGCGGCGCCCTGCTCCGCGACATACAACTCCCAGTCCTCGCGAGGCATTGCCTGGTAGACCACTCGCCTGCCATCCGCCGAAAGGCGAGGAGCTGCGAGCGCGTACGGCGTGCTCACTTCGAACACCGGCGCACCGTCCGCCCTGGCCACCACGATACGGTACGCAGTCCCGTTGCGGGCGAGATACGCGAACGTCGACCGGTCCGCCGACACCGTCACTGCACTGCCTTCAATGATCGTCGCAGACGACGGCATCGCGCCGGCCCTCAGCAATCCGAAGGACTCGGCGTTGACGCTGTACACGAGCGTGCCGTCGGCCAGCCAGGACACCGACGTCTTCGCGCCGTCGCCTGCGGTCAGTGCCACGCCTCGCGTGCCCTCCATCCGATAGAGTTGTACGTTACCGGCGCTTCCCGCCGTGTAGTGCAGCACACCATCCGGTGATACGATCAGCAACGTCGCCTGCAGGCCCGTGAGCCGCTGTTCGGTGCCCGAGCCCAGGTCGCGGACCACGATGTCGTTCCCATCGATATAGGCCGCGCCGTTCGACACCAGAACGGCCCGGCCCTTGATCACTGCGACCTCGCGCACAGGACCACTGCCGACCCGGACGATGTACGTCATCGTGGCGGCGCCCGTGCCGGCCTCGTACGCTGCGTACATGCCGTCGCCGCTCCATCGTACGGCGCGGCCATCGCGTGCGACCTCCGTCGTCTCGTACAGTTCGCCCGTCAGCAGCGCGGCCGGCGTCCGGTAGCGCGCAGCAGCACCCCCGGAGAGCAATCTGTCCAGCGTCGCGAGCGCACGCGGATAGTCGCCTGCTTCCCACGCGAAATATGCGGAATCGAACGGCGCGTCCGGCATTGCCTGCGCGCGTACGTATCCAGCGCTGATGGCGGTGTGCAGTGCGACGCCCGCGATCGCGGCAGTCCATCGGACAGGCTGACTGTAGTTCATGGTAGGATCATTCCAGAGTGAGTGTCCGCTCACAATGCGATTCGGCCCGCTCCCCCGCAACCGCTCAATCTCACCGTTGCCGCGGACTCCGCGGGTCGCTACCCTCCGTCGCACTTCCATCGGAGGGTTGTTCAATGCGGTTGCAGGGAAAACGCGCGCTGGTGACAGGCGCCAGTTCGGGCATCGGCGAGGCGTGTGCGAGGCGCTTCGCCGCCGATGGTGCGAATGTCATTCTGTGGGCCCGGCGAGCAGATCGGCTACAGGACGTAGCCCGCGAAATCGAGGAGGCCCACGGCCGACCGGTGTTCACGCAGGTCGTCGACGTCCGGGATCGGGGCGCTGTGGACGACGCCGTCGCAACGCTCGTCGCGTCCGCAGGCGTGCCGGACATCCTCTTGAACAACGCAGGGCTCGCTGCCGGGTTCACGCCCCTCCACGAGGGCGATCCGGATGACTGGGATCGCATGATCGACACGAATGTGAAAGGGCTTCTCTACGTGTCGCGCGCCGTGATCCCGCACATGGTCGAGGCCGGCCGTGGTCACGTCATCAACATCGGGAACACCGCCGCGCACTGGCAGTATCCGCGTGGCAACGTATATGCAGCGACCAAGTACGCGGTCCGCGCACTCAGTGAGGGCATGAGCGTCGACCTGGTCGGCACGCCGGTCCGCGTCTCGCAGATCGATCCCGGTCTCGTCGAGACCGAGTTCTCAGTGGTACGATTTCATGGTGATGACGATCGCGCGAAGAAGGTCTATGATGGGTTCCGCCCTCTCAGTGGAGACGACATTGCCGAGACCGTTGCTTACGTCGCGGGACTGCCCGAGCACATG
>JBBSJG010000047.1:0-19050 GCA_038257485.1 Longimicrobiales bacterium
CAGGTCAGAGAGCTAACCGGCGAAGGGGACAATGCTGGTTGCGCCGCTGCTGCACGCGAGCCGGGATTGGCGCCCGCCGGGGCAGCTACAATATACCGTGCACGGAGACAGGCAACGGCGTTAAGCACAGGAAGTGCACAGGCGGCACAGGCGCGCGGAAGTGCGGTCGTACAGGGTGGAAGCAAGCAAGGGGGCAGATGATGAAATGGACGGGAAAGAGCGACGACCGCGCCGGATCGGGCCGGGCTATACTCGCGGGTGTGGAAGTCCGCGAAGACGACATCGAATCGCAGACTGGTCTCCATATCGCCGCAGTGGTCTTCCGACTGTCCGCGGCGGTGATCTTCCTGCTGGCGCTCTGGCAGCTGGTTGCGTGGTGGATGGACCGTCCGCCGGGCGGCATCGGCGTAGGCGTAATCGTCGGTGATACCATCCGTCTCATCGTATTTTCGGGCCTTCTGTATGCAGCCGGTGACCTGGCGAATCTGCTGGTGAAGACCCATTACGATGTCCGGGCCGGGCGTGTGTTGTTGGCGAGGCAGACGTACATGATGCGCCAGTGGGGCATTGCGGAAGGCGCACTTCCGGTCGCGGGGGACACGCCGGAACTCGAGCGCCGCGGCGTGGATGCGGAGGACACGGTCCCCCATGACACGGTCCCCCATGACACCGATCCACAAGTCTGACCGGACCCGTCGAATGACATTCTGGAAGCGCGCGGTGGTGTCGTCTGCAGCGCTGTGTCTGGTCGTATTCGTGATGGTCCCATCGGCGAGCGGGCTGATCCAGGAGGCGAATCCGTTCCGCGGCAAGCGGCTGTATGTGGACCCGTCGTCGGAGGCGAAGAAGCAGGCGAGTGCGTGGCAGCGGTCGCGGCCGGCGGATGCCGCGAGGATGAACCACATCGGGAACCAGCCGCAGGTGATCTGGCTCGGCGACTGGTCGCGCGACATTCGGGGCGAGACGAACCGGTATGTATCACGGATCGCATCCGCCGGAGCGCTCCCGGTCTTCGTCGCATACAACATTCCGTATCGCGACTGCGGGAGCTATTCGGCGGGTGGAGCGGGCAGTGCGGATGGCTATCGTCGCTGGATCACGGACATGGCGAGGGGTCTGAACGGCCGGCCCGCGGTGGTGATCCTGGAACCTGATGCACTGTCTGCCCTGGACTGTCTGCCGGCCCGTCTGAAGGACGAGCGGTATGTTTTGATACGGCAGGCGGTGCAGACGCTCAAGGCGGTGCGTGCATCCGTGTATATCGATGCCGGTCACGCGAACTGGAAGACACCGGCGGAAATGGCGGACCGCCTGAAGAAGGCGGGAATCGACATCGCGGACGGCTTCGCGCTCAATGTCTCGAACTTCCAGTCGAACCAGGTGAACATCGCGTACGGCAACCGCGTGAGCCAGCTGGTGGGCGGGAAGCACTATGTGATCGATACCAGCCGCAACGGCATGGGTGCGTCGGCACAGCGCGAATGGTGCAATCCGCGCAACCAGGCACTGGGCACGCCGCCAACGACGGACACACGATCAACGCTCGTCGACGCGTTCCTGTGGGTGAAGACGCCGGGTCAGTCGGATGGCACGTGCAATGGCGGCCCCAAGGCGGGCGCGTGGTGGGCGGACTACGCGCTCGAACTGAGCAAGGCGGCTGAAGTGCTGGCCCGCGCGCTGCCGCGCTAGCCCGTGCGCTGCCGCGCTAACGGAGCGTGATATTGCGGATCGCGTCGCCTTCCAGGATGCGATCCACGTTCGACATGCCAACCACCACTTCGGCGAACACCGTATACAGCGGGTCGAGCTGGGTGTTGTCGATGACATTGATGAAGATCTGCGCATCGCCCGTGTCGTGCCCGCGCGTGGACAGGCCGATCGTGCCGCGGTAGTTGGGATAGCCGATCTCGTCGCGACTGAAGCGCGGGTCGCCCGCGTACTCATTCGCACTCTGACTGCCGCCCTGCACGACGAAATTCGGCTCGACGCGATGCAGTGTAAGGCCATTGAAGTATCCCGCCCGGGCGAGGCGCGCGAACCTTGCCGCATTGGTCGGCGCATCGAACGGTAGCAGCCGCACCTCGAACACCAACCCATTCTCCATCTCGACGATCATCTCTGTGCGCGCCAGCCGAGCGAGCTGTGCGTACGTCGGCATCGCTTCCGGTGGCAGCGGAACCGGTCTGGCCACGGCGGACGCACCCCATCCGTTGAGAACGGCCGCTGCGCGGTAGGCGACGGCGGTATCGAAGTCCGCCAGGTATGGCGCGAGTCGCGCCGACAATGATGCATCACCGACGCTCGGCAGGATATTGATCAGTGCGACTCTGCCGTCGCGTGAATTCTCGGTCCGCAACCGGGTCACACGATCGAGCGCGTCGAGCACGCGTGCGCCGACGCCCGACATCGTTGTGCTGTCGAGTGCCGCGGCCGCCTCCATCATCAGCTGTCCGTCATCGAGCGAGAGTTGCTCGAGGTAGATCGCGTCGCTCGCGTGGCGAGTCAGTCGTGACAATCCCTGCACCGCGGCAGTGCGCACATTGGGATGCGCGTCGCGCGCGAGTGTCGTGAGCGCCGCGGTATCCTTCGTGACGGCCGCAGCCGTGGCCGCGTACGTGCGCACGAACAGATTGGGGTGAGACGCGAATGCGGGCGTTGCAGCGCGCGCGGCCGCCGGATCACGCGCTGCGAGGGACACGAGCGCGTGCGCCGGTGCGTGCCACGCCACCGACGCGCCCGACGCGGCCGACGCGCCCGACGCGCCCGACGCGGTACGCGGCAACGCACGCACGACGGAGTCGAGGTACTGCACCGTCTGCGGCGTCGGAATGCACCTCGCCCCGAGCAGATCGATGGCAATGAGCCGCACATGCGGACTGATGTTCGTATCGCGCGCGTGCGGCATGATGACGTCGCAGCTTGTCGCTGGACCGACGCGCGCGCCGAGCTGACGCAGCGCTTCATGTCGTACCCGCCAGTGCGGGTCGGCGAGGCCGCGCATGGCGATGCGGCGGGCCACGGCAGTGTCACGCTCCGGCAATGCAGCCATCAGCATCGCATCGCGGCGGACGACCGCGTCCGGATCCTTCAGAATGCGTGCGACGAGGGTATCGCTACCGAAGCCGGCGAGCGCGAGGGACTCGACCGCGAGACGCCTCGAGTGCACGGACGTTGTTGGAGCCGCGGTGGCAGCGCGCAGGAGTGTCGCGCGCGCCGTATCGAGGCCGGCGCGCAAAGTTGCGGGCTGTTGCCTCGCCAGGAAATGGAGTCCGCGGATGACACCCAGCCTGGCGGCCGTGCCGCGGTTCTCGTACTGGATGAGGACGGCCGCCGTCATGCGCGTTCCCGCTGCATCTGCATTGCGAAAACGGCCGAGTGCCTCAGCGAGAGCTCCGATGACCGCGGGATCCCGCTCGGAGGCGAGCGCGTTTTCAACGACCTCGCGCGCGTGCTGTGGCGTGCGACTGCCGACATTGGCCAGCGCGATGGCGGCAGCTGCGTGGGCGCGCACGGAGGGTACGCGGTCGGTCAGTGCGCGGGCGATCGTGTCTGTGAGCTCGGGCCGCTGCAGCCGGCCCAGCGCGCGCACGCCGATACCGCGGATCGTCGCACTGCTGTGGCGCGACGCGTCGATGAGTGTGCGGAGCTGCGCTGGCGTGGCAGCACGCGCGTTCTCGGCCAACGCAATCGCATCCCAGGTCGCGCCCAACGATGCCGGAACGGTGGTCGCTGTCTGCGCGAACGACCTCGACGGAAATGCCGCGACGAATGAAGTCATAAGTGCGGCGGCAGCAATAGCTGGTGCGAAGCGTCGCATCAAGGCTCCCGGATGGGGTGGATGACCGATGATGAAAATGAATGCCCGCGTCGTGCGCGCGCCAGTGCATCGCCGCGGGCGCCATCATCTCAGCGTCCCACTGAATCAGTGGCCCACTGAAGCACCGATCCAGATCACCCTCCCCGCGCCCGGGAAGCCGGACACTTCGTCATAGCGCTCATCGAACAGATTGGACGCGCGCAGCAGCAGCTCGGCGCCGGCGAAGCGGGCGGGCAGGCGATAGCTGGCGGATGCATCCAATGTGACGTGACTCGGAAGCGACACGCGCTTGCCGGCCCACTCGGCGGGGTCGGAGAAGTCCAGGTCATCGCGTTTGCCGGTGTAGACCACCGTGCCGGTGGTCGTGACGGCCGGGACCGGGCGAGCGCTCGCAGTGAGCGAGGCCTGATGCGTCGGCCGGCGCAGCAGTGTGCCGCCACTGAGGAATGCGCGGTCCTCACCAAATCCGTCATCCGTCACATTGCTGTCCACGAATGTATACTGGCCGTCCAGCCCGATGGTCTGCAACACTGTTGTGCGGCCGGTGATCTCCAGGCCCGCAGCGCGCGCACGGCCGATGTTGAAGTAGTTCGGTTCGCCGGCCGGCGCGGCGAACGTGTACTGGATGAGGTCCCGGAATCGCTGGTCGAACCAGGAAACACCAACATCGAAGCCGCCCGCGCTCACGTCAGCGCCGACCTCGACACTGCGCGAGTGCTCGGGCTGCAGGTCGGGATCGCCTACAGCGAAGCCCGTCGCATAGCTTTCGAAGAAGGTCGGCTCCTTGAACCCGGTGCCGTACGCACCACGCAGTCTCACGGCTGATGCGACGCGCACGCCTGCAGCGAGCCGGCCTGTCGTGAACCGGCCGAACTGGTCGTTGTCATCCATGCGCACACCGGCGGTCGCATCAAGCGCGCGCACGGGTGTAGCGACGACCTGCGCGTAGTACGCGGTGTTGCTGCGCTTTGCGGAGCTGCTGCTGTTGTACGGACCGAACGCACCATCACTGTCGAATGTCGTGGCGCCTCGCTGGCGCTCCATCTCCACACCAAGCGAAGTGACCGTGCTGCGCGGGAGGTACGCATTCAGTCGAACCTCGCCCGTACGGCGTCGCACATCTGACGTGCTCCTGTCGAAGCCGTCACCCGCTGCGTCCGCGGGGTTCTCGCCGCCGGTCTCACTGCGGTAGGATGCGAGCTGTGCGCGTGCCTCGATCTGTGGTGTCAGGAAGTACGCAGCGGTCGCACCGAGCGCGAGTGAAGTGCCGTCCGTGAACTTGTTGCGATCGATGACTGCACCCGACCCGGTTGTCGGATAGTGGAACGTGTGGTCGATATGGCGCGCCGTCACGGCGACCTCGGCGCGCTCGAGTGAAGCCATGGCGAGTCGACCGCTGAACGTGCGATTGTCGTACTCGTTGTTGAATGCGTATGCCCCGTCCGACTTGAGCTGCGATGCGGTCGCGGCATAGGACAGTGCAGTCCTCGACTGGAGCGGGAACGCTCCGGCGAGGGATGCATTCCAGTCGAATGCGTCATAGCTGCCACCCGCGGCGGCGCCCGTGTTATCGGTGCCGACGCGCGAACCGCGACCGCCGAGCAACTGCGCGCGCGCGTCGAACGTACGCGCCTGCGGTTGACCCGCACTGAAGCCTGCGGCAGCGCTGCGAAGCGCGGCGTTCCCGCCGCCGCGCGTGAAGATCTGGACAACGCCGGCCACGGCATCGGATCCGTACAACACGCTCGCGGGACCGCGCACGACTTCGATGCGTTCGATGTCGTCCGTCGTCAGGTGCGCCCAGTCGTACGTGCCACCGGGATCGTTGACCTGTACGCCGTCCACCAGGACCTGGACGTAGTCGCTCTCACCGCCGCGCATGAATACGGATGCAACCGCGCCCGTGCCGCCGAGCTGTGCGACAGCGACACCGGGAACTGTACGCAGTGCGTCGACAACTCGCCGCACGCCGCGGGCGCGCAGGTCGTCCCCCGTGATGACCGTCACTGCGTGTCCGGTCGCGCTTGCGGGCATCGGCAGCTTCGTCGCAGTGACCACGATGTCGCGGATGCGGATGGTGTCGGGGCTCTGCTGCGCGACTACAGCTCGCGCGTGCGAGAACGTGAACGTGGTCGCAGCTATGATGATGGCGACGGCGGAACGACTGGGCCGGAATGTCACGATTCCTCTTTTCGAAGTGGCGCAACCTGTGGCGCGCCGGTGTCGGGGCCTGGTCCGGCAAAGGGCTGAACCAGGAGTGGCCATTGGTACGTTGTTTCGATCCGACCGCGCTCTACGACTGCAGCGACCGAACCCTGTGCGGCGACAAGTCCGCGTTCGAGCAGCACGAGATGGGATGCGTAGCGCGCGGCAAGATTGATATTGTGTGTGACCATGAGAACGGTGACGCCGTCGTTCGCGACGAGCTTCGCGAGTAGCTCGAAGATCGCCATCTCGTGTGCGACATCGAGCGCTGCGGTGGGCTCATCGAGCACGAGCGTGCGCGGTTGCTGCGCGAGTGCACGGGCAATGCGGGCGCGCTGGCGCTCGCCGCCGGACAGCGTGTTCATCGCACGTGCTTCGAGTCCGGATAGACTGCATGTGGCGATCGCTGCATCGACGGCCGCATGATCCGCGGCACCTTCGCGGCGGTATGCGCCGAGGTGCGGGTAGCGGCCCATCGCCACGAGCTCGCGAACGGACAGCGGGAACACGATCTCCTCCGTCTGCGTGACAACGCCGACGCGGCGGGCGAGTTCGGCGCGGTCCCACCCGTGCGCGCTCGATCCCTCGAACAGCGCGTCGCCGCTCGCAGGCGGCTCCGCACCAAGCAACAGTCGGATCAGTGTGGACTTGCCGGATCCGTTCGGCCCGATGACGGCGCAGAAAGAGCCGTGCGCAATCGCGAGGTCCACATCGCAAATCGCAGGAGCGTGTGCGTGCTCGTATGCATACGACAGCGACCTCGCCTCGAACGCAGGCGTGGTGCTCACAGTGAGCTCCTGCGCAGCAGCGACACGAACAGCGGAACACCGACGAGTGCCGTGATAACGCCGACCGGAAGCTCTGCAGGGGACGCGATCGTGCGCGCGGCGGTGTCGGCGAGCAGCAGGAAGATGCTGCCGGCCACGAATGAAGCGGGGAGCAGCACGCGATGATCGCTGCCCCACACCATGCGCACTGCGTGTGGTACGATGAGTCCGATGAAGCCGATGACGCCGCACGCCGCGACCGCGACAGCGACGGCGAGCGATGCGACGAGGTAGCCGATGAGTTTGACGCGTTCCACACGCGTGCCGAGGTACAGCGCCGTGTCCTCTCCGATCGCGAGCAGGTTCAGGGATCGGGCCTGGCTGAACAGCAATGCAGTCGCGGGGATCATGTAGATTGCGAGCAGGACCACGGTCCCCCACGTCGAGCCGGACAGACTCCCCATCATCCAGAACACTGCGGACCGGAAGCTCTCGACGTCAGCGTACGTGAGCAGCAGCAGGATGACTGCATTGAAGAATGCAGCGACAACGACACCTGCGAGCAGCAACACGCGTGTGTCCAGCGCGCGGCCGACGCGGCGAGCGACCGTGAAGACGAGGGTGATCGCGGCGAGTGCGCCGGCGAGTGCGAGCAGCGGAACGGCCGACGGCGCAAAGCGCGCGACGCCGAAGACGACGCCGGCAACAGCGCCGACCGCGGCACCGCCCGCGACGCCGAGCACATACGGCTCGGCGAGCGGATTGCGCAGCAACGCCTGGAACACCGCACCGGAAAGTGCGAGCCCGCCCCCTGCCAGGATCGCGACGAGCGCGCGCGGCAGGCGGAGGTCGAGCACGATGGCGCGCGCTGTCGCATCCCCACCGCCAGCGAGGACATCGATCACCGTCGCGATCGGCACACCGGCTGCGCCGACGCCGACCGCGAGCACCAGTGCCGCGGCAAAAAGGACAGCGAGCGCGAGTGCGCGCGTGACCAGGGCGCTCATGTCAGCGCTTCGCTTCCGGCTGCAGCGCCGGGCGCCGCACCGCCTGTAGCGGCGGGTGCAGCAGCGAGGCGGCGGTGCGTGCGGCAATGCCGACGGTCGCGCCAGGTCGATGGAAGAGGTCAGCGTCGACTTCATAGACGCGTCCGTTCTTTACAGCATCGAGGTCGCGCCAGCCTGGCAACTTGCGCAGCGCCACCGCGGAACCCGATGTCGCTTCACCGACGGGCAGGATGATCACGTCCGGCTGTCGGCGCACGATCTCTTCCAGGCTCACCTGCGGCCAGAGCTGCGTCATGTCCGCGAACAGTGTGGTGCCGCCCGCTGCGTCGATGACTGCGCCGACGAACGTGCTCGCGCCGGCGGCCATGGGCGGGTCGGTGGAGAGTGCGTAGAGCACGGTCGGCCGCGCGCGTCCCGCGACCGCTGCACGCACACTGTCGAGCTGCGCATCGATCGCGCGCACCAGCGAGTCCGCGCGCGCCGGCTCACCGAGCAGCACACCGAGGCGGGTGATCATCGACGAGATCTCGGCGAGACTCTCGACGCGCGATGAGTAGACGGGGATGCCGAGCGGACGCAGCTGATTGATGACATTTCGCCCGTCGTTGTCAGGCCAGGCGATCACCAGGTCCGGCTTCTGTCCGACGATCCATTCGACACTGGGCGTCAGTGCATTCCCAGTCGACGGCAGATGCGCGAGCGCGGGATCCTTGTCCCACTGCGTCCTCGCCACCAGCCGCTCCACGCCTCCCAGGATCTTTACGACTTCCGTCTGCGCCGGGATCATCGAGATCACCCTGCGTGCCGGGGCGGCGAGCGTGATGACCTGGCCGGCGTCATCGGTGACCGTGATGGGCGAGTTGATGAGAGGCCGGTCCTCAGACCAGCACGCCGTCGTCAGCAGAACGACGGACAGGGCGGCCATGGCGTATCGAGGAACGAGGGTCCGGCGTCGCATAAACAAAAAATCCGTCCATTTCGCCAGGAAACGGACGGACGCGCGCGCGGAAAAACCGCAGACGGTGCGTGCCCGAACCCCTCCCTGGAAGGGTTTTCATCATCGGGCACGAATGGAACCGGTCTCCTGGCTCGAGGCAGGGTCGTCCACCTTCCCGGACCGCGCTGCCGCGACCCAGTGGTTTATCGGACGTCTCCGCCGGACTCAAGTGGTCCGGCGATCCGGATCCACAGGGGATCCGGGCCTCTTACAGTGGCGGGGCCGCGCCGGTTTTGCACCGGACTTCCGGAAGGCTCCGTTCGTGTTATGTAGTGTGGACGTTAAAGCGGACGGGGGGGCTGGGCAAGCCCGGCGGTTCAGCCGCCGGGCCTGGACCCTCCGACAATGCCGGAATCGCGGCGCGCCGAGTCCGCGGCGTTCACAGGGATCGCGGACGGCGATGTCCTCGCCCCGCTCTCGCAGCGGCCGTGCAGCGTGGTGCGCCACTTCCCGTCCTTGCCCTTGGCAACGACCTCGAACCACGAGTCCGATACACCGAACACCCGGAGCACGAGCTCGACCTGGTCGTCACGCGTCCAGTCGAGGTAGTCGATGACACGGGGTGCCTGCTTGCCCGTCTTCGGGTAATCCCGGAAATCGACGAACGTCGTGTCATATCCCGTCTGCGACGCCGATGGCAGGATGATCATGAACAGGGAGTAGCCCTCGTTGTCCATGCCCGGCCCGAGCGTATCGCCGACCAGGAACGTGGTGGCGTAACCCGCGCCGGACCGGCCTGACGCCGGGAACGCCGTCGCCTGTTCGAACGCAGCCTGCCAGTTGCCGGGCAGCGTCGCGCCACGTGCGCGGATCGCGCGCTCGGCCAGGATGGGGCCGACCATGCCGATCGCATTGGAACGGGCCACATCCTCGCCGCGCTTGGTGATCTGCGGTGCGTGGGGCTTGGAGACCGCGAGGAACTCGCGAATGCTGTCGCCACCCGCTGACAGCTCGAGTGCGCCGAGCGCCTGCGGCTGCACCGGGCAGCCGGGCTCTTCCGGAACCTGCGCGGACTGGACGACATAGGTGCCGACGCGCGCGCCGCGGCTGAACAGGGCGAACTCCTGGCCCTGCCGCATATTCGCGGCGACAAACCGCGTCGCGTACACACTGGCGTCACCCGTCGTGCGCAGCGAGCGCAACGAGTCACCGACCATCTCACCGATCGGTACCATGACAGCGCCCGTACTGTTGCGTGCGACGTAGTAGAGCACCGGACCCTGCGGCAGTTCCTCCATCGCGGCCTCTTCCTCAACCGAGAGGTTGGGACCACCCGCCTTGGTCGGAGGCGGTACGACGGCGATATCGGCACCGCCCCAGCTCACGTTGTCGCACGCTGTCAGTGCGCTTACAATCAGGGCGACTGCGAACGGTGCACGGAATCCGTGCATACTCATCCGCAGTGCCGACTTCCTGGCATCGTGCAGGGTACCCCCGTGGAATGGTTGAACGCTAAACTAGGAACCGCTGTGGGCAACGGCAATCTGCGGGCCGTGGCAGATGCCCCCACCACAGGCGACGATGTCTCTCGACTCCTTTGAGTTCCGCCGGATCCTCGGGCACTGGGCGAGCGGCGTCGCGGTCGTGACCACCCGTACGCCCGATGGGCGCCCCTGCGGGCTCACGGCCAATGCCATCTCGTCACTCTCGCTCGACCCGCCGCTGGTCCTGACGTGTGTCGAACGCAAGGCAGATACCCACGACTGCATCCTGAGCCGCCGCTCCTTCGCCATCAATGTGCTGGACAATACCGGCGAGGCGATCGCCCGCCGGTTCGCTGCGGCCGGCATCGACGCGAAGTTCGAGGGTCTCGCGTTCCACGACGAAGTCACGGGCGCACCGGTGCTGGATGACGCCCTGGCCTGGGTCGACTGCGAACTCCATGCGCAGTACGACGGTGGCGACCACAGCATTTTCGTGGGGCGGGTGGTGATGGGTGGCGCCAGGGACGCGGATCCGTTGATGTATTTCAGGGGGGGGTACGTTTGAGGGCGAGACGCGGGGGCGCTTGGCGAGACGCTGCGCTTGGCGAGACGCTGCGCTTGGCGAGACGCTGCGCTTGGCGAGACGCGTGGGGCGCTTGGCGAAAGGCAGAAGTGTGCGCATAGCGGGGTTTATTACTGGATTTGCGGGAATGGGCGCGCTGACGGCGGCGATCGCGCTTCTGTTGTATACGGGTCATGGCTTTCTTCGGACGACGGGGATGCTGCTTGGGATTACGATCGCGGCACTGGCTGCTGGTGTGTGGGCGGGCGACGACGGGAGCCGCTCGACGCGGTGGCGTGCCTTCGGGTTGGTCGCGGTCCTCCTGGTAGCGGCCTTCTACGCGGCCGGCTGGTCGTCCTCGCCATCGTTGCGAGACACCATGTACGGCGGTTCGCTCGCCGTGCTGCTCCTGCTCGCGCTTCCTTCCTATGCCACGGGATCCTTGCTCGCCGGTCTCGAGAGGCACGGCGGCAGCGGCCAGCGGCCCGGCGTGCCTGCACTCGCGGGTGCGGCCATCGGGATCTTTGTCGTCACGACATTCCTCGTTCCAGACATCGAAGCGTACAGCGTGTTCTTCGCGGCGGCGGCACTCATGGTGCCCTCGGCACTCATGCCGATCGCGCGCGAGGACGACACTGCCGAAACCGGAGGCATCATGCGCGACCGCGTCGCGATCATCACAGGCGTCGGCGCGACCGGCCAACTCGGCTACGCTGTCGCCCAGCGCTTCGTTGCTGCGGGCGCACGCATCGTCGTGGTGGGGCTCACGGATGACATCCGTGCACTGGCGACACAACTCGGCGAGCGCGACCGCGTCATCGGCGTGCGCGCCGACCTCACGCGGCCGAGCGATGTCGACGGCGTGATCCGCGCGACGTCCGCATTCGGCAGGCTCGATGCACTCGTCAACATCGCCGGCGGCCTCACGGTCACCGGCACAATCGAGGATACGACGCCGGAGCAGTTCCAAAGCGAGATGAGGATCAACGCGGAGACGGCACTCACGATGTCACGTGCTGCGCTGCCGCTTCTGCGTGCGGGTCAAGGCGCGATCGTGAACTTCGCATCGCCCGCAGGCGAACAGGCGATCGCGGGACTCGGCGCGTACAGCGCGGCGAAGGCGGCGGTGATTGCCATCACGCAGTCGCTCGCGCTGGAAGAGGCTGTCCACGGCGTGCGCGTGAATGCCATCGCGCCGGGGATGATCGATACGGAACAGAACCGGGCATCGTCGTCGCCGAACGCTCGATTCGTCAGCCGTGATCAGGTGGCGGATGTCGTGCTGTTCCTGGTGAGTGAAGCGGCGAGCGGAGTATCGGGGGAGACGGTGCATGTGAGAGGGTAGACGCCCTGCGGGCTTGGCGAGACGCCTTGCTTGGCGAGACGCCCTGCGGGCTTGGCGAGACGCTGCGCTTGGCGAAATGGCGTGGGTGGCTATGCGGTTGGCTGGAGTTGGCATGTCCGGACACCGCTGCTCGTGAGACATTCCCTACATGGCTACCAAATTCGACTTCCAGAGAATGCGTGCCTACCAGCTCGCGACCGCACTGTATGCGGAGGTATTGCCTGCGGTTCGGCGGACCGAGTGGCCCGAACGGGCATTGGCGGATCAACTCATTCGCGCGGCCAGTTCGATCGCGTTGAACATTGCAGAAGGGGCCGGAGAATTCAGTCCACGGGAGAAAGTCCGCTTCTATAGAATGGCACGTCGATCTGCGTGGGAATGCGTTGCGATCCTCGACCTGCTGAAAGACGGCCGCGCGAATCGCGCCCCATTCATCGCGAACCAGCAGGACGCACTCAACCAGATATCCGCCCTGCTGACCGCCACGATCAAGCGACGTCAGTCAGCAATCACCCCAACCGACGATCGCACCCCCATCCCAAACACTTTCGCCAAGCGCGCAGCGCGTCTCGCCAAGTAAAACGTCTCGCCAAGCGCACAGCGCGTCTCGCCAAGTAAAACGTCTCGCCAAGCGCGCAGCGCGTCTCGCCAAGTAAACCGTCTCGCCAAGTGCACAGCGCGTCTCGCCAAGTAAAACGTCTCGCCAAGCGCACAGCGCGTCTCGCCAAGTAAAACGTCTCGCCAAGCGCGCAGCGCGTCTCGCCAAGCGAAGCGTCTCGCCAAGCGAAGCGTCCTCACCCACGGTCCGCCGAGAATGACACCACCGCCGCAGCGCCGACAATCAGGACGATGCCTAGTGCGCGCAGGATCGTCAGCTGTTCACCCAGGAGCAGTGCAGCGAGGATCGCGGCCACCATCGGCTCCACGGACGTCAGCATGCTCGCCGTACTCGCGCGCAGATACTTCATGCCCAACAGGAAGAGGCCGTACGGCAGCAGTGTAGGCACAATGCCGAGTGCAATGAGCATCGGCAGATGTGCCGGATCCCTCAACGCGACAGCGAACGGCGGCGCGATGATCATGAATGCGAGCGCCGCAAACAGGAAGCACCAGAACACCGACTGCACTGCGTCGAACTCCTGTGACGCCCGCTTGCTCATCAACGTGTAGGCGGCATAGAACACGCCGGAAAGCAGGCCGAGCGCAATGACGACCGGCGCAACGCGCACACGGTCACCGTCATCCCCTGCCACCCACAGATCCGCCGCGCCCGTCACGAGTGCCACTCCCGCAAGCACCATCACCAGAGACAGAAGCTTCCACCGCGGCACTTCTTCACGCCACACGACCCGTGAGAAAATCAGCACGAATGCCGGCGCGGTGTAGAGCAACGCGACAGCCACGGCGACCGTCGTTCGGCTCAGTACCACGAAGAAGACGTACTCGAACAGCGCGAACCCGAGAATTCCGTAGATCGCGAAAAACAGGAGGGCGCGCGGCGGGATCGCGAGTCGCTTCGGCCCACGCGCGATACCGATCACGGCCGCACCGAGGAACCCGATGAACGCGCGGACGCTGGCGAGCTCGAGCGGCGTGAACCCGGAATCGTACAGACTCCGGGTGAAGAGTCCGAACGTGGCCCACAAACAAGCGGCGCCGAGCACGAGCCCGGCGCCGAGTGTCCGTCGAGACGTCGAAGCAGTCGTCACTTCTTCAAATACGAGTTTCTGCGCACATCCGACAGGTTCAGGAACGGCTCCGCCCGCTTGGACGCGGCCATGGCCTTGTCCTGCTGTCCCTGCGTTTCGTACGCATACGCCAGAATCTGCAGTGTGTAGCCGTAGTAAGACGGAATGCCTTCGGTCGCGACGTCCGTCCAGTGCGTCCACTTGTCCGGGAACCCGGGGTGGTGCATGAACACTTTGTCGACCAGAGTTTCCGTGCGCGGTACATCGATGAACCGGCCGGTGAGCGGTGTGCCGCCCGGGATCTCGACGATGCCCTTCGCGGGATCCGCCGTGATCGGTCCGTTCATGAGCTTGAACGCGACGCCCTGTCGCAGCAGGAAATCGAACAGGTTGAGCTGCGAATACGCCTGCGTGGTCATTGCGAAGTAGATCGGTCGATCCGCGATCGATGTCGTTATGATGTAGGCGAGGAACATGTCGGCCGGCACGAGGCCGGTGCCTTCCAGGATCGTCGTCGCAATGTTGCCGGCACGGAACGGTGTTGCTCCGACGCGTGACGGCGGGGTGCTGGCGACCTGCAGGATCTGGTCATCCGTGAGCGGCAGGATCGAAGAGCGAGGCGCGCGTGTGCCGGGCTCATCCGATGTCGCCGAGACGGCTGCGCTCTCACCCGGCTTGTCCGCCACCTGATACAACGTAACGCCGGGCGGTGCGACATACGGCCGCTGACAGATGATGCGCGTGTCGTCATCGCCTGCGGACTCATTCGCGGGGCACGGTGTCGTGATGTCCCGCAGCTGACGCGCGTACCAGTCCGTGTTGAGATAGCTCATCACGATGACCGTGACATCCTTGCGGATGCCTTCGGCCTCCTGCAGGTACCAGAGCGGGAACGTGTCGTTGTCGCCATTGGTGAAGATGACGGCGTACGGTTCCACACTCATCAGCAGGTTGTACGCCCAGTCGCGCGCGGCATAGTCACCCCTGCGTGATGCCCAGCTCCAGTTCGCGAGCAGCGGGATCAGTGCGAGGGCCATGATCGGTGCAGCGCCCCATGCGGGACGCAGTGCACGCGATGGTGACGCGAGCGTGAACTCGGTCTTCATGAACATGTCGGACAGCCTGGCCCAGAGTGCGGCGAGGCCGATCCCGACCCAGAGGCCCCAGATCGAGAAGCTGACAATGAAGAAGTAGTCGCGCTCGCGAACTTCGGTGTTGCTGTTCTGTGCGTCTCGCCACGGCGTGGTATACCCGTACTTGAAGTTCAGGTAGAACACGAGGCCGAACGAGAGTGTGATGAAGAGCGTTGCGATGTATGCAAAACTCCTGCGATCCCGACGCCAGTTGGTGAGCGCGCCGTAGCATCCGAGTGCGGTGAACACCAGTGTAATGAGTGCGCGAGGTGCTGCGCCCCACGACATGTTGCCCATGACGGACCGTGCCCACTGCCAGTCGAAGTATTGCATGTAGTTGGCGACCTGGGCGAAGAGCAGGCCGGGCGAACGCGGCACGAGCATGCCCTGTGATGCAGCGACAGGGTCCAGGAACATCGACGGCTTGTCGTACTGCCGGCGAGCGAGCGCGTCGGAGAGCGCAACGCAACCGGCCTTGCCGAATGTCAGCACGCTCGTGATGGCGGACGAGAGGTTTCCGCACGTCGGGTCTGCCTCATTGATCACGGGATCGAGGCCCGCGCGGATCGGCAGGAACAGGTGCACCGACAGACCGAGTACGACCGCTGCAACACCGCCGGCGTACAGCTTCCAGTTGGTCAGCGCGCGCGGCTGGACAATGAGGATGAACAGCACGAGCGCGGGCGCCGCCAGGAACGCCATGAGATGGTTCGCGACGGAGAGCGCGAGGATGAACACCATCAACAGGATCAGGTTGTCATCCTTGCCCTCGCCCAGACGGTCACGCCAGCGGAACGCAAGGAACGAAAGCAGTGCGATGGTGAACAGCGAGACGGTATACACCTTCTCGTTGACGTTCGACTGGTTCCACACGGTGAATGCCGTCGCACTGACGAGCACTGCAGCGGTCGCGCCGATCAGGCGGAAGACGCGGTCCTGCGAGTAGAACGCGAGCACGCGATCAGCGAGCAGGAACCAGCAGCCGTGCGCGAGCGCGCCCATGGACGCACTGAACAGGTTGATGCGCACGGCAACGGGCAGATTGAATACGCCGAGCAGAATGTCCCAGACGCGGCCGAGCAGTACGAACAGAGGGTTGCCCGGCGGGTGCGGAATGCCGAGCACATGCGCGGTGGCGATGTACTCACTGGTGTCCCAGAAGGACGTCGACGGCGCCAGTGTGATCGCATAGAGCGCGAACACACCGAGCGCCGCGAGTGCCGCCGCGAGATAGGGCGGGCGGTATGGAACGTCGACGGCAGCATCGGCCATGACTGAGCGCCTGGTGCCGGGCATCGGCTCTCTATCCTTCTGCGTCATTTCAACTCGTCATAACGGGTACGGTGACAGGAAGCCCCCAAGATAAGGGCAACCACATTTTTTGAGAACCAAGGCGAGCCTAGAACAGGCCGATACGGATGCCGATCGTGCCGTACAGGTCGTGCTGCAGCTTCGATGTGCCGAGGTTCTCGAAGCGGGAGATATAGTCGCCAGCCTCGATCACGAAGCCCATGACACCGAGACCCACACCCACGCCGGCACCGGCATGCAGCGTCGGCTCGGTGCGGTCGTCCGTGGCGTCGAACAGGGCGGTGCTGAACTCGCGGAAGCGATACTGCTTGACGCCACCGCCGACAAAGAGGAACGGCTGGACGGGAATGATGCCGGGGAGCGGCCGGAGCACGAGGTCACCCGCGACATTCGTGATCTTGACCGTTCCCGCCCGCGTGCCAGCGTCGCCCTCGATGTCCGTTGCAGGCGTATAATCGACATTGACCCGCACGTCGATCGGCAGGAACGGCAGGTCGAGCTCGGCCGCCGCGCCGAACGCAAGATGATCCTTGGCGCGGAACCCTTCGACGAGGTCGCCAAGCGGGTGATAGAGACCCACCTTCGGAACCAGACGCACGCCGATGCCCGGTACCTGCGCGGCCGCCGGCACCGCGCCGAGCAACGTCGCCGTCATCACAACAGCAGCAAACAGTACAATCTTCTTCATATCTCCCCCTGGTCGTGTTTGACAGCGTTATCCATGGCCGTGACATTCGCGCCATGCTGAAGCCTGATTTCGTCGAGTTCTCCCGCTACGCAGCGGCCGGTCGCCCGGTACCGGTGTGGAGCGAGTTCCTGTTCGACCGCGATACCGCGGTCACCGCATATGCCAAGCTCATGAAGCCGCCGTTCGGCTTCCTCCTCGAGTCGCTGGTCGGCGGCGAGAAGTGGGCACGGTACACGTTCGTCGGCACGCGTCCGCGAGGCGCGTGGCGCCTGGAGCACGGCGGCCGCGTCAGTACCTGGGATCCCGGGACCGGCTGGAGCGATGCCTCCGTCGTCGCCGACCCCCTCGCCGACCTCGACCGCCGCCTGCGCGAGCGCGACCCCGTCGCCGTTCCCGGACTGCCCCGCTTCTTCAGCGGTGCAGTAGGGTACCTCGGATATGATGCAGTGCGCTATATCGAGCAGCTCCCGGACCCGCCGGCGGACACGCTCGGCGTGCCCGAAGCGATGTTCCTGTTCACGGACGTCGTGCTCGCCTTCGACAACGTATTCGGCCGCGCACAGGCCATCACGACCGTCGAGACCGCGGGCGCGGATGAGACCGAGTTGCGACGGCGGTACGACGATGCCGCGGCACGTGTGTCCGACGTCGTCCGCATCCTCGATGAGGGGGCCTCGCCGCGCTCCCTGGCCCTCGCGACGCCCGACACGGACGCGGCGTTCACGAGCAGCTACAGCAGGGAGGGGTACGAGCGGGATGTCGAGCGGATCCGCGCGTACATCACCGCGGGCGACGCCTTCCAGGTGGTGCTCAGCCAGCGGCTCAGCATGCCGCTCACGGCCCGTCCGATCGATCTCTACCGCGCACTTCGATCGCTCAATCCGTCGCCGTACCTGTTCTTCCTGGAACTGGACGGCGTGAGCCTGGTCGGCTCGTCACCGGAAGTCCTGGTGCGCGCGGAGGAGGGGGTCGTCACGGTGCGCCCGATCGCAGGGACGCGGCCTCGCGGTGCCACGGCCGAAGCGGATGACGCGATGGCCGCGGAACTCATCGCCGACCCGAAGGAACGCGCGGAGCACCTCATGCTGGTCGACCTCGGGAGAAACGACGTCGGCCGCGTCGCGCAGTTCGGTACTGTGCGCGTGCCGTCCTTCATGGACGTCGAACGGTACAGCCACGTACTCCACATCGTCAGCCAGGTGGAGGGCGACCTGCGGCCCGGCACGTCCGCGCTGGATGTGTTCCGCGCGTGCTTCCCGGCGGGTACGGTCTCCGGTGCGCCGAAAATTCGAGCCATGGAGATCCTGGATGAGCTGGAGCCCGTGCGGCGGGGGATCTATGCCGGGGCCGTGGGCTACTTCGCCGACGGCGGCCGCAACATGGACACCGCGATCGCCATTCGGACACTGGTTGCAGTCGACGGCGTGGCGCACGTCCAGGCGGGTGCCGGAATCGTAGCGGACTCCGATCCCGGCAGCGAATACGACGAGACGCTCGCCAAGGCGAGGGCGCTGCTTCGAGTCGTGCAGATGGTCGGGACGCCGGCCCCGGGTCCGGACACCGGCGATTAATCCCTTACGACGAATTCCGTCTCGGTCACCGCGGTCCGGCGGCTCGTTAGGCCCGTGACCTCCACCTTCATGACGTAACTGCCGGTCGCCAGGTCCGTCGCGACCTGGCGGACCTCCTGCAGGACGCCCGCGGCATCCGGCGCCGCCGTTCCGTCGAAGGACACGACGATCGGTTTGGTGCCGCCGCCCAGAAGCCCGCGCAAACGGCCGCCGCGGTCCTTCGGCGTCACCGTGATGCGCGTGCTGTACGCCTCGCCCGGCGTAAAATTGTAGACTTCGTAGAACACCGTGAACGGACGGGCCGGTGCGAAGCTGCGCGGCAGTGCAAGCGCCAGTCGCTGGTCGCCGCGGCGCCAGTCACCCGCGGTGTCCGGCATCGCGAGCACGATGTCGCTCACCAACAGACGCTCGCTGCTGCCGTAGTCGCGGAGCGAGCGGTGCCCCTCCACGAGCGTGCCCTTGCCGCCGACGATATCCTCGGCAACGAGCTTGTAGACCACGTGCTCCGATGGAATCACCGGGATGGTCACATGCA
>JBBSJG010000048.1:0-19035 GCA_038257485.1 Longimicrobiales bacterium
GGCGATGTCGGAGAAACTGACGCGACTGGAGCATCAGGTCGCGGACAACCGCGAGCGCGAACGCGCACTGACCGACGCACTCGTGACCGCGCAGGCAATGCGCGAAGAGATGCAGAAGCAGACCGCCCGCGAATCCGACCTGGTCCGCCGAACCGCCGAGCAGGAGGCCATGCAGATCCGCACGGACGCGATGCAGGCCCGCGAACGCGAGGAAGAAGTTCTTCGCCGGCTGCGCGCCCGCCAGCAACAGCTGCTGCAGAGCTACCGGACGTTCCTGGCGCGCGAGATGGCCGAGCTCCAGGTGATTGGTGAAACGCTCGAGATCGAGGGGCTCTCGCCGATGGACGCGCCGCAGCCGCGCACCACACCGCGAGGGACCCGCGCCGATGCACTGCCTGCCGGGGACAGCTATTCATCCCGCAATCAGCGGACACCGGAGCCGGTAGCGTTCGCATCGCCAGCGCCAGCGCCCCCCCCAACGCCCGTGATGGTCGCCCCCGCGGCGGCTCTGATGGATGTCGCAGGCGACATGGTCGTGATGGGCGCCGTCGATGCGGAGCCGTTGCCAGAGGAGGAGCCGTTCGCACCGGAACCCGTGGACGAGTGGAATCCGGAAATCGCTGACGAAGTCATCGAGGACGTCGCACTGCAGGACCAGCTGGCCCTGCGCGACGCAGTGGTCCGCAACGAGATCATCGCGGACGACCCGGCGGCAGCGCAGGTGAGTGCGCTTGCGTTGATCGATATCGCGGACATCGACCTCGGTGCTGCCGACTCGCGCGACATCGCCATGGAACCCGCCGCGGCCGCGGGGATGCAGCAGGTGACAGACGTGTTCGGTACGACGGACGAACAGGAGATCGAGCAGGCGGAGGCAGAGCTTGCCTACGAACTCGAACTCGAACCTGCGGACGAGCTGGCGCCCGAATTGCCGGCGCTGTCGGATGAGGAAATCGGCGCGCCGGACCACGACGCCAATGTTCTCCTGGAGAATGCACTGAAGGCAGGGTACCGGCTCGACCTCGATGACGAGGATGACATCGGCGAGCTGCTGCTCGAGGATGAAAGTGAGACGGACAACGGCGAAATGCCGGCCGACTGGCTCGACACGATGATCGACGATGAGGAGCGATGATCGGGTGCACGCGCATCCGTCGCATACAAACCTGATGAAATATCCGGAATACCCGAAAGACACGGCGACACTCGAAGACGACGTGATCGCAACGTGGCGCAGTGAAGACCTGTTCCGCCGCACGCTGGCGCAGACGGAGGGTGCGGAGGAGTTCGTCTTCTTCGAGGGCCCGCCGACGGCGAACGGCCGGCCGGGCATCCACCATGTGATCAGTCGTACGATCAAGGATCTGGTGTGCCGGTATCAGACGATGAACGGCCGTCATGTCACACGCATCGCAGGCTGGGACACGCACGGCCTCCCGGTGGAGATCGAGGCGGAGAAGAAGCTGGGGATCAGCGGCAAGCGCCAGATCGAAGAGATCGGCGTCGCACGCTTCAATGAAGTCTGCCGCGACAGTGTCTTCACGTACAAGGAAGACTGGGAAAAGCTGTCGGAGCGGATCGGCTACTGGCTCGACTATTCGAAGCCGTATGTCACGATGGATCCGCGCTACATCGAGTCCGTGTGGAATGTGCTGCAGCAACTCGATGAGCGCGGCCTCGTGTATCGTGGTTACCGCAGTGTGCCGTACTGCCCTCGCTGCGGCACGTCGCTGAGCTCACATGAAGTCGCCCAGGGATACGAGGACGTTGCCGACCCGTCGATCTATTTCACGGCGCCACTCGCGTCCGACGCTTCACGCGCGTTCCTCGTGTGGACCACGACGCCATGGACACTGCCGTCGAATGTCGCGCTCGCAGTCAATCCGTCCGTTGCATACGTCGAGGTTGAATGGCCGGAGTCGAAGAGCGACGTCCGTACGCTCATCCTGGCCGAGTCCCGCGTTGCCGGGCTGCTCGGTGAGGACGCGAAGGTGGTCCGTCGCCTGACTGCCGCAGAGCTCGAGGGCGTCGCCTACACGAGGCCGTTCGACATCCTGCAGGCTGAATCCACCGCCAAGGCGTGGACAGTCGTGCTGGAGGACTTTGTGACCGCGGGGGACGGCACGGGTATCGTGCACATGGCGCCGGCATTCGGCGCGGATGACTACGCGGCAGGACTGCGCCATGAGCTGCCCATGCTGCGGCCGGTGGATGACACGGGTCGTTTCCGTGAAGGCACACCACTCGTTGCGGGAATGTTCGTCAAGGATGCCGACGCTCCGCTCGTGGAGGATCTGCGCGCGAGAGGCGGCGTGTTCCGCTACTCGCTCGAGGTGCATTCGTATCCGCACTGCTGGCGATGCAGGAGCCCGCTCATCTACATGGCGAGGGATTCGTGGTACATCCGCACGACGGCGGTGCGCGAGCAGATGATCGCGAACAATGCGCAGGTCGCGTGGCATCCTCCGGAAGTGGGCAGCGGTCGGTTCGGCGAGTGGCTCGAGGGCAACGTGGACTGGGCCATCTCGCGCGAGCGGTACTGGGGCACGCCGCTCCCGATCTGGGTGTGCGGTGCGGATCCGGAACACCGCGAAGTGATCGGCAGCTATGCACAGCTTGCCGAGCGCGCGGGTGAACTGCCCGCGGACTTCGATCCGCACAAGCCGTTCATCGATGAATACAGCTGGCCGTGCGCGTGCGGTGGCACGATGCGACGCATTCCGGAAGTTGTCGACGTGTGGTTTGATTCGGGTGCGATGCCTTATGCGCAGTGGCACTATCCGTTCGAAGACCCGGATGCCGTCGCCAGACATTTCCCGGCAGATTTCGTGTGCGAAGGCATCGATCAGACGCGCGGCTGGTTCTATTCGCTGATGGCGATCTCCACCATGCTCGATCTCGGGCCGGCATACAAGCATGTGCTCGTCAACGACCTGCTGCTCGACGCCGAGGGCATGAAGATGTCCAAGTCACGCGGCAATGTGGTGGACCCGTGGAAAGCGCTCGACACGTTCGGCGCCGATGCGATCCGCTGGTATTTCATGACAGTGAGTCAGCCATGGGTGACCAAGCGGTTCGACCCGGCAGCGCTCGGTGAGTCCGCGCGCCGTACATTCGATACGCTGTCGAATACGTACAAGTTCTTCGCGATGTATGCCAATCTCGAGCAGTGGACGCCGTCCGAAGCGGACCCGGTGCCCGCGCAGCGCGCAGTGCAGGACCGGTGGATCCTCGCACGACTCAATACACTCGTCACGAATGTCGCCGCCGACCTGGATGCATACGACATCACGCGTGCCGCGCGCGCGATTTCCGATTTCGTTGTCGACGACCTCTCCAACTGGTACGTACGACGCAGCCGTGACCGTTTCTGGGGTAGCGCGGATGCAGCGGATACCGCTGCGGCATTCCGCACGCTGCACGAGACGCTCGTGACACTGACGCGGCTGCTCGCGCCGATCACGCCGTTCCTGACGGACTGGCTGCATCGCGCACTGACCGGTACGAGTGTCCACCTCGCGGCATTCCCCTCGCCTCGCGCAGAGGCGAAGGATGATGCGCTGGAGGCAGGGATGGACGTGGTTCGAACCCTGGCGAGGCTCGGCCGTGCTGCCAGGGAACGCGTCAAGATCCGGGTCCGTCAGCCCCTGGGTACCCTCCAGGCGGTCGTGGCACAGCCCGGAATCCTGACCGCCGAGCTGCTGGATGTTCTGAAGGATGAACTCAATGTGAAGCGGGTGGAGTTCCTCCAGGGGGCGGAAGACCTGGTCGCACTACGCGCCAACCCCCGGTTCCGCGATATTGGCAAGCGGTTCGGCGGACGGACCCAGGCTGCGGCCGGGCTGATCCGCGAACTGAGTGGGGAAGCGCTGCGCTCGATCCGGCAGGGCGGCGGGGCCTCCATCGACCTCGATGGGGAGTCGTTCCCGATCACGCTCGCGGACGTGGACGTGCTGGAGGAGGCGACGGGGGACCAGATCGTCGAGACAGAGGCCGGCTGTACGATCGCCCTCGATGCGACGATCGATGATGCGCTGCGGAGTGAAGGCCTCGCGAGGGAACTCGTGAACCGTGTGCAACGTCAGCGCAGGGAGACGGGCCTCGAAGTGAGCGATCGGATCCGCCTCGCGCTGAGTGGCGACGGGGACGTGGTTGCGGCCGCGAGGCAGCATGCCGAATACATCGCGGGTGAAACACTCGCGACGCAGTACGAAGTGAAGGATGCGCCGGATGCGGATGTGCCGGTGACGGATGTGGACGGTCATGCAGCGACGATCGAGATTTCGCGCGCATGACGAACCGGAGCGGGAATGTGAACAATGTAACCGACATCGAGCGCGGACCGGCATCGGTGACAACGAATGGATTGAGCAGCAAGATCGCACTGTTCATCGGCATTGTGTCCGGTGTACTCGCTCTCGATATCGTCACGAAGTACATCGTCCAGCGCAACATGCTGGTGTATGAACAGCGCGATGTGATCGGTGAGTACCTGCGCCTGACATACATCCACAACACCGGCGCGGCCTTCGGCATCCAACTGGGGCCTTACTCGCGCGAGATCTTTCTCGTACTCTCGTTTGTCGCGCTGCTCGCGCTCGCGATGATGTACTACTACACCCCGGTTCATGACCGCCTGCGCCTCGCCTCCATTGCACTCATCTGCGGCGGCGCCATCGGCAACCTCATCGACCGCGTCAGGTCCGAGCAGGGCGTCGTCGATTTCTTCGACGTCGGCATCGGCACGGTGCGCTGGCCTGTGTTCAATATCGCCGACATGGCCGTTACGGCCGGCGCCATCATCCTCGCGCTGTCGTTGTGGAAAGAGGAGAAGCTCGAAGGTGGAGGCTGATCACGACGGTACGATCAGCCTGACCGTCACGGAGCCGGGCGACCGGCTCGACCGGTACATTGCCGCCCATGTACCCGGCCTTTCCCGCTCGCGCATCGAGCAGTTGCTCGTCGGCGGCCATATCCTCCTCAATGGCCGCGTCCCGAAGAAGAGCGAGATCCCCGTCGCGGACGACACGATTGTGGTAACGATCCCGCAGGCCGCACCGTCGTCAGTGGACGCCGAAGATATTCCCCTGACGATCGTGTACGAGGACGCGGACATGGCGGTGATCGACAAGCCTGCCGGTCTCGTGGTCCATCCGGCGCCGGGCCATCGTGGCGGTACGCTCGTGAATGCGCTGCTGCATCATTTGAAGGACCTGTCGGGCATAGGTGGCGTGATGCGGCCGGGGATCGTGCATCGTCTCGACAAGGACACATCGGGGCTGCTGCTGATTGCGAAGAATGACGACGCACACCGAGCGCTGTCGGCGGCGCTCAAGCGCCGCGACATCAAGCGGATCTATCACGTCGCGATCTGGGGGCACCTCCGTCAGGACACGATGACGGTGGACGCACCGATCGCGCGCTCGCACAATGAGCGTCAGCGGATGGCTGTGCTGGCGGATGGCCGGCGGGCAGTCACGCATTTCAAGCGCATCTCGATCTGGCCGGCGGCCGAGCTGCTCCGTGCGGAGCTCGACACGGGTCGGACGCACCAGATCCGCGTGCATCTTGCTCACATAGGGCACCCGGTCGTAGGCGATACGGTTTATGGAATCGGAGCGTCCAAAGGGATGAGTGGGCCGGCGCAGTCGTGGGCCCGCAGCCTGGCCCGCCAGGTCGACCGCCAATTTCTCCACGCCGTCGAGCTGTCGCTGGAGCATCCAAGGACCGGTGCGCCGCTCACTTTCTCGTCGCCGTTGCCGCCCGATCTTGCCCGCGTGGCGGAATGGGCGGAAAAGGGGCTCGATGTCCGTTGACCCACGGCCGTGCCCCCACGTATTTTCACCCCCTAGCTCCTGACTGCTGCGAAGGATACGCGGACGGCGGGGATCCCATCCAATCGCAGGAACGGGTGTCGAGTAGCGCTATCGAGGCCGAGGTCGGACCGAACCCCCCACCGTCTCCCCAGTGGGTGGTGTTCACGTGCGCGGATCGGCGGCTCGCACTTCCGCTGGACCGGGTGCGTGAGATTCTGACGCCACGCCCCTTTGTCCGCCTTCCTGGAGCGGGCGAGGAAGTGTGTGGCCTGGTCGGCGTGCGGAGCCGGATCGTGACAGCGTTCGACCTGGGCACGAGTCTGGGTCTGACCGCCTCGCGGGCCACGGCGGATCACCGCCTGCTGCTGGTCGAATACGGGGATCGACTGGCCGCGCTGGTTGTGGAAGAAGTACTTGCTGTAGCCCCGGCGGACCTGTCGCCCGCGGGGCAGCTCGGTGTCCCGCGGGCGCTGGACGGTCAGCTCCTGGGCACAGGGCACTTCGAGGACGTGCCCTTCATCGCTCTCGACTCCGACCGTTTACTCGATCGCCTGCTGATCTGACTCACCTGCCACAAGGAACCACCGGATGGCGAAGACCGTTCTTATCTGTGATGATGCGCTTTTCATGCGCACGATGCTGGCCGACATCCTCAAGGGTGCCGGCTTCGAAGTCCTGGGCGAAGCGCAGACCGGCGCTGAAGCCGTAGTCCGGTACAAGGAATTGAAGCCGGACCTCGTCACGATGGACATCGTGATGCCTGACATGGGGGGCATCGATGCCGTCCGTGCGATTATGAAGGATGATCCACAGGCGAAGATCCTGATGTGCAGTGCGATGGGCCAACAGGCGCTCGTGATCGAAGCGATCCAGGCGGGCGCCCGTGATTTCGTCGTCAAGCCGTTCCAGCCGTCGCGTGTGTTAGAGGCCGTCCAGCGCGTAATGGGCTGATCCGCGCATGGACATGCGCCGGTTCCTCGACCTGTACATCGCAGAAACACAGGAGCACCTCCGCTCCCTGAGTCGGACGCTGCTCGCACTCGAGTCAGGTTCCGGCGACGCGGTGGGAGAGGCGTTCCGTTCTGCGCATACCATCAAGGGCCTCTCGGCCGCGATGGGATACGGGGACGTTGCGCAGATGGCGCACAAGCTCGAGGACACGCTGCAGGCCATGCGTGACGGCACACTCCAGGCCGACGCCCAACTCATCGACTCACTGCTGCGCGAGGCGGACGCACTCGATCATGCAGTCACACACGCCGTGGCCAATCTCGCGCCGCAGTTGGATGGCGGTGCCATCGCGACCACGATCGTTCCGCAGTCCACCGCCGTCGCGGCACTCGCTGCGGTGCCCATGCCGGAGAGGACGACGCGGATTGCCGTCGTGCGACTGCATCCCGACGCCCCCGTGAAGTCGGCGCGCGCCATGCTCATCGTGCGAGGACTCGCCGGTAGGGACGGTCTGCTGGGGTCGCATCCCGAAGAGTATGCCGACGACTTCGACGGGATCCTGCGCATCTTCTTTACGGGCGACGTGGACGAGGGTTCGATCCACGAAACCGTGATGCGTGCGGGTGACGTGGATACAATCGAGTTCTATTCGCCGTCCGATATCGCACCGGT
The DNA here is from genome assembly GCA_038257485.1 of Longimicrobiales bacterium. Taxonomy (GTDB): domain Bacteria; phylum Gemmatimonadota; class Gemmatimonadetes; order Longimicrobiales; family RSA9; genus DASUXU01. The sequence goes on from JBBSJG010000048.1 coordinate 7,440, forward strand.
CGCGTCCACCACGCCGTCACCGGTGCCGCCTGCCAGGGGTGGCACAGTGCGGCCGACACGGCACGTGCGTGTTGACGAGGCGAGGCTGGACGGTGTGCAGGAATCACTCGGCGAACTTTCGATCCTGCAGAACCGTCTGCACATCGGTGGCAGTGCGAGGAATGGCGACGTCGACATCGTGGATCGCATGCGCGGCCTGCTGTCGGAACTGCAGTTGGCCGTTTTGACGATGCGGATGGTACCGTTGAGCGAGACGTTCGAGCGGTTGCCTCGTGTCGTTCGTGATGCTGCGAGAATGTGCGACAAGGAGATCGACTTCCGTGTCGAGGGTGATGAAGTGGAGCTGGACCGCTCGATCCTGAACGAGTTGAGCGATCCTCTGATTCACATGCTGCGCAATGCAGTGGACCACGGGATCGAGTCGCCGGAAGAGCGGGAGGCGTTGGGCAAGCCTCGGCGCGGACAGTTGCTGTTGCGCGCGGAGCGCGAACGCAACAGCGTGCGCGTGATGCTGGAAGATGACGGTCGTGGAGTCGATCGGAAGCGGGTGATGGCGAAGGCGTTGAAGCTGGGTCTGGTCTCCGCGTCAGAGGCGGCCACTATCCCCAGTGATGAAGAGGTTTTCCGGCTGCTCGCGCACCCGGGCTTTTCGACGGCAGATCAGGTGACCGAAGTGTCCGGCCGCGGCGTCGGCCTCGACGCCGTCGTGAACCGCGTGCGCGCGCTAGGCGGCGCCGTAGAGATGCATTCGGTGGATGGCGCGGGCACGTCGTTCATGATTCGTTTACCCATCTCGCTGGCACTCGCGCAGGCACTGCGCGTGCGCGTCGCGGGCGAAAACTATGCGATCCCGCTGACCCACCTGTCGGAGGCGATCGAACTCGACGGCATGATCTCCATGGACGGCGACCGCGAATACGTCCGGCTTCGTGAGGACACGCTGCCGCTGATTCGTCTTCGCCGGATCCTGCTGGCCGACCGCTCGCAGGCGGAGGGTGCTGCCGTGATCGCGGAAATGGGTGAACGCCGAGCTGCTCTCGCAGTGGACGAACTGGTCGGGCGGGAACAGATTCTCGTAAAGAATTTCGATTCAGCGGTCGGCACATTGCCCTTCTTCTCGGGCGCGACACTGCTGGACGACGGGACACCGGCACTGGTGCTGGACCCGCTAAGTGTGATGCAGGGGCGATAATGGATATCCGGCAACTCGACTCCGCGCAGCTCGACGCAATGCGCGAGATCGCCAATATCGGTGCCGGCCACGCGGCCACGGCGCTTTCTCAGATGACGAACCGCGGCATTATGATCGAGGTGCCCGAGGTCAGCATCATTCCGCTCGAGGAAGTGGACCGCATGCTGGGCGAGCCGGATGAAGTCATGGCCGCCGTGATGATGAAGGTGCTCGGTGACCTGACCGGCAGGACGGTGCAGGTCTTTCCCGGTCCGACGGCTGCGATCCTGACCTCGCTGCTGCTCAACGAAAAGGAGCCCGCATTTCCGGACGGCTTCGACGAAAGACATCAGTCCGCGCTGAAGGAAGTCGGCAACATCATCGTCGGCGCGTACCTGAACGCGTTGTCGGAGTTTATGGGCAAGCTGCTCATCATGTCGGTTCCCGGCTTCGCAATCGACATGGCCGGCGCAATCATGAGCACGAGCTACCTCAATTTCGGTGGTGAGAAAGATTACGTGTTCTGCGTGAACACGCGCATGCAGCTTGGCGACGCCCAGCTGCGCGCTCACTTCCTGTTCATCCCGGATGACGCTTCCCTGCAGGTCATGCTGCGCGAAGTGAGACTGCTCGCCTGATGAGCTCGATTCAGCCGCCACCGCCCGGCAGCATGCCGTGGTCGGATCGCACCGACCCCAATGCGCCCAATGCGTCACCGCCCGCGCCGGCGGCGCCGTCGCCGCGGTCCGTGCGCGACCTGGAGATCCTGCGCAGCCTCGCCAAGCGCATCAACCCGCATGACGCGGGTGCGCACAACAACCTCGGCGTGGTCTATTACAACAAGGGTTTGTATGCGGACGCGATCGAGCATTTCGATCGCGCGCTCGACATCGACCCACGGATGCAGGTCGCAGAGCGCAACCTCCAGATCGCGTATTTCGGTACGGGCTACTACGAGCACCACGTCGCAGAGCTGAACAACCGCGTCCAGAAGGACGCGAACGACATCGACGCGAGGGAAGCGCTGGCGAGGGCATACTACAATGCGGGCAACCACGCCGAGGCGATCGACCAGCTTCGGTTCGTGCTGCAGAGCCGGCCGCGTGATCCCCTCCTGTACCAGCATCTCGCGCGCGCCGAGCTGAAGCGGGGCGATCTCGATGGCGCGCTCGTCGCGCTGCGCAATGCGGCGGCATTGTCACCGAACAAGGCACGGATCCATTTCCAGATCGGGGAAGTGCTGTACCAGCGCGGCCTGAGCGATGATGCGAAGGAGCCGCTTGAGCGGGCGCTGTCGCTCGACCCCGAAATGTCGGAAGCGTATCACCTCATCGCGTTCGTCTATGGTGACATCGGCCAGACGGACCGCGCGAATGCCGCGCAGGCGAAGGCGGCCCAGCTCAACCCGACGTACAACAAGGCGGAAGCTGGACTGTCGCTCGACAGCTACAGCGCAGCGAGGTACGAGGAACTGGTCGGCGACAGGACGGCGAGGCCGGGTGTGCACGAGGGCGGTGCATTGGCGCACTACAACCTGGGCCTCGCGTTCCGCCAGAAGGCGCTGTATGACGAGGCGTTGCGCGAGTTCCGTCTAGCGACGGAGCGCGGCGAAGACACGTTTCTCGTGCAGCAGGCGCAGGGCGAAATGCTCCTGCTCAGCGGCGGGAACGAAGAGTCGAAAGATATCTATCGCAACCTGATCACGGTGGAACCGACCAGTCCGAAGCTATGGAACGAGCTCGGCGTCGCGGAGCACCAGGGCGGCGACCTCGCTGCGGCGGAGTCGGCGTACCGTCGCGCGCTCGAGCTCGACCCCGCCTACGCACTCGCATGGAACAACCTCGGCGTCGTGCGCCATCACCGTGGTGAGCCTGATGCCACGGAGGCGTTCCGTTCTGCACTCCGGGAGGGACGTGCGCTTTCGGATGTGTGGCGCAACCTGGCGCTCGCGCTGCACCGCTCCGGAAATCAGAAGGAGAGCGTGGAGGCATACACGCAGGCAGTCACGGTCGATCCGTCGTCGGCGCAGGCGTGGACGGGGCTTGGCATCCTGCTGATGGAGTTGAGCGCACCCGATGATGCGCGGTCGGCCCTGCTGAAGGCCATCGACATCGACCCGGCGCTCCCCGAAGCCCGGTACCACCTCGCGTTCGCGCTGTCCGCGCTAGGTGACTACCAGGGCGCGTTGCGTGAGACCAAGCTGGCGCTCGACCTGAATCCGTACATTCCGGCGCCGCGGTTCCGCCTGCTGATCGACCTGCAGTTCGAGGAGGCGAGTGTGCTCGCACCCGAGTTGGATGTCGCGCAGCGGATCGAGAGCGGCGCACAGATCCAGAGCTTCGACTTCCGACCGGAATCGCTGGACGCAGTGTTTGAGCGCGATGTGCTGGGCGGTACCGGCACGCTCGCGTCGACCGCGGGTGGCTCGCGGGCGGCGGCAGTCTCGGCATCGGGCGGACAGTGGCTTCGCGACGCCGAGGCTGCGCTGTCGCGCGGCGAGCTGGAGGAAGCGACAAGCGCCGCGCAGCGCGCATCGATGGGCGGCGCCGACCGTGTCGCGGTGCTGCTGCTGCAGGGTCAGATCTATCTGCGACGCGGCCTATCGGGCGAGGCAGTGGAACGTTTCAACTCGCTGCTCGGGGAGATCGCCCGTTCCGACGATGCCGCGAATCGTGAGACACAGCGCCGGAGTGCCCTGCTCGGCGCCGCGCGGTCGCTGCTGGATCTGGGTCGCAATGCGCAGGCGTTCGAGCTGGCGGAATCGTTGTGCGTCGCGACGCCTGACGATACGGACGCACTGCGCGTGTTCAGTGAGGCTGCGGCGAGGCTCGGCGACTATGCGCGCGCGGCGATCACACTGGAGCGCGCGAGGATTCACGCGCCGAACGATGTCGGCCTGCTCACGCAGCTGGGCGATGCCTACGCCGAGGCCGGCGACCCGGATGGTGCGGAGTCGGCATTGCGGCGGGCGTTGTCGGTTGACGGCGGCGCAGTCGCAGCGCGCACGCGGCTCGGCGAGGTGCTGCTCGATGAAGAACGGTTCGGCGAGGCGGAGGCCGAGCTGCGGGCAGCACTGGTTTCGCTGCCGAGCTATGCGCCGGCGGCTTTCGCACTGGCGTCGCACTATTCGACGAGTGGTCGTGCCCGTGATGCGCTGCACACGCTCGTCGATCTGTTGAGCATGGATCCGTACCACCTGGAAGCGCTGGTGCGGCTGGCGGGCGTGCTCGAACAGAGCGGCATGGTCGAACAGGCGAAGTTTGCATTGCACCGCGTGCTCCGTTTCGATCCGCGGCACGACCAGGCACAGGCGCATCTCGGCCGCCTCTCGCCTGCAGGAATGGAGAGTTGATCCGTGGCGATTGAAGGGCCACTCGAAGAACTCAGCATCCAGGATGTGCTGCAGCTGCTGGAGCTGGCACACAAGACGGGTGTTCTCACGGTGCGCTCGGACCGCCTCAACGACGAAGCGATCGTTCATTTCAGCAAGGGCGCGATCGTCTTCGCGGTGCGACGCCGATCGACGCGTCGACTGGGTCAGCTGCTGATTCGCGCAGGCAAGCTCACGCAGCGCGAGCTGGACAGCGCGCTCGAGATCCAGCGCGTTGATCCGACGCGACGCCTTGCCGAGATCCTGCTCGAGATGGGCAGCATCGGGGAGGAGGAGTTGGAGCGTCAGCTCCGGTTCCAGATGGAGGAAACCATCTTCGAGATCATGGCGTGGGAAGAGGGCTACTTCAAGTTCGAGGAGCGCAGTGAGATCGGCGAGCAACGTCTGCTGGCGAGGGTGCGTGTCGAGTCGCTGCTGATGGAGGGCGCGCGCCGCATCGATGAGTGGACCCGCCTCGAGTCGAAAGTGCCCAGTCCCGAAGCCGTTCCGGTGCTCGCACCGACCAATGACAGTGCGTTGCCGCTCGAGTTGAAGGCGGGCGAGTGGGAAGTGCTGGCGGAGATCGACGGCGAGCGCGACGTCCGGCAGATGGCGGCCGATCTCGGGCGTAGCGAGTTCGACGTCGCAAAAATTATTTATGGTCTCGTGAGTACGGGTGTCGTTCATGTCAATGAGCAGCACAGCCGTGTGCCTGAGATGCAGCTGAAGAAAGCGTGCGACGAGGTGGAAGCGCTGCTCGCACAGGGCAAGATCGATGAGGCACAGAAGCTCGCGAGCGAACTCGAGACCGCGTATCCGGAGCGGGCCGAACTTGCACTGCTCGCGGGCCGCACACTGATCGGGCAGTCGCGCATGCGCGCGGCAACCGAGGCGTTCTCACGGGCAGTCATACTCGACCCGCTGTCGGCGGAGGCACACTACCGTCTTGGTTTCGCCGCGATTCAGACGGGCGAGATAAACCGCGCGACCAAGGCGTGGGATACATTCATGCGGCTCTCGCCCAGTGGCGAACCACGTCAGCTCGTGAGCACGGCCCTCGGCGCAGTGCGCACGCTCAGTCAGATCCTGGCAAAAGCGACAACGTGATACGATGAAGAAACCAGCACAGGCGGACCTCCAGCGGTGGAGTGAAGAGGTCGCGCGCGATGCAACATCGCTCGCGTTCCTGCCGCTCGCGCGTGCATACCGCAGACAGGGTCAGCGCGCGGCGGCGAAGCAGTTATGCCTGCGCGGACTGGAGCACTATCCCACGCATGCCGAGGCCCACTCACTGCTTGCATTGCTCTACCTCGAGGATGGCGAGCGTGCGAAGGCAGCGGACGAATGGTCCATGGTGCTGCGTATGGATCCCAATCACTTCGACGCCCTGCGCGGCATCGGGTTCTGCTATCTCGAGCAGGATCAGCTGAGCCTCGCCCGCCAGGCACTCGAACGCGCGGCATTGTTGAGGCCGCAGGACGCGGCCGTCGAAGAGGCGCTCAAAGTGCTCGGGACGCGTCAGGAACTGCACAGCGGTGGCACGCGGACGAACGCCTGGTCCGACGACCTGAAGTCCGCGAGAACGGACAGGGAAGGCGACGACATCGCGCATTCCGCTGCGGTCGGCGTCCGGGCGGATTCCTCTGCCGATACCGTTGCAGATGCGGGCGCGTACGAGCCGTGGGCGGAGTCGCCGTCGACCGTCGCACCGGAAGCGCCGGTCATCAGCGCGCCGCCCGTGATGGCAGCACCGACGCCACCGGCCGTACGTCCAGCGCAGCAGCCACTGTCTTCGGATCCATCCGAGATCTTCGCGGCATTGATGACCGGCGGCCCCTTGCTTGGCGTGCTGCTGCTCGACGGGCAGGGACTGGTGATGGCGGGCTCCCTTGGTGACGGTTCGGCAGGCAGCGCGGAACTGCTCGGCGCTACACTGGGTCCGGCCATCAGTGAAGCTGCACGCACGGTATCGCTGCTGTCGCTCGGCGGCTGGCGGGGCATGCTGCTCGAGGCCGGCACTGCAGTCCTGCACGTTTCCCCAGTTCGCGACGATGCGGTGGTCCTGCTCGCCGCGCGTCGCAATGCACCGACCGGCTGGGTACTGCGCACTGCAGGCCAGGCGTCCGAAATCGCGGTCCGCTACCTCGAGGAGTACGCATGAGCGACGTGTATACGGAGGCGGTAGAGCGGTTGAGCCGTGTGAATGGCGTGCGAGGTGCACTGCTTGTCGATGCCGAGGCCGGTCTGCCGGTCACATCGGAACTGGCGGAAGGTGTGTCCGGCACGGCCGTGGCGGCGCTCGCGTCATCGCTGTTCAGGCGGACGGCGCAGGCCAGTGATGCCGCGGGTTATGGTCGCCTCGCGACGATGCAGCTGGAAGCGGATGAGGGTCACGTGATCGCGGTTGATGCGGGCGAACTCATCATCGTGGTGATCGCGGCGAGGGATGCACAGCTCGGACTTGTCCGACTGGAAGCGCATCGCGCGGCGGAGTCGCTCGCATGAGGAGGACGGACCTTCCGCTCCTGGTCGAGGCGCTCAAGGTGCCGATGCTCACGTTCGTGCGTGAATCGCGTGTGCGCATCGCCCTTCTCGTCAACGGTGCAGGTCAGGTCCTCGCGCAGCATGGGTTCACGCGCAGTTATGAAGTCATGAATGTCGCGTCCCTCGCGGCGGCGACGCATTCTTCGGCGAGGGCCCTCGCCGAACTGACGGCAGCGCCACGTTGGGAGCATCTCTACCACGGCGGGAAGGATCGTCAGCTGTTCCTGGCGCCGCTCCGCACGCCGGTCGAAGAACTCATCGTGGTTGCGATCTTCGATGCCGATTCGTCACTCGGGATCGTACAGCTTTTTTATGAACAGCTCGAGAAGGAAATTGCAGCGTTGCCCGAGTTCCGGGTGACGTATGAAGGTACGGATCAGGCGAACTTCGAGCGCGATCTCGAAGCGGGCCTGGAATATCTTTCGCCCGATCAGTGAGGCGCTATGTCGTTAGTTAATTATTCGACCCGCGAGATTACCTGCAAGATCGTCTATTACGGACCGGGGCGATCGGGCAAGACGAGCAATCTCCAGTACATCCATGCGTTCGTACCGGAGGAACGGAAAGGTCCGATGGTGTCGCTTGCGACGGAGACGGACCGCACACTGTTCTTCGATTTCCTGCCGCTCGATCTCGGCACGATCTCCGGGTTCAGGACGCGCATGCAGTTGTATACCGTGCCGGGTCAGGTCTACTACAATGCGACGCGCAAGCTCGTTCTGCGCGGCGCGGACGGCGTGGTATTCGTTGCAGACTCCCAACCGGAGCAATACGAGGAGAACATCGAGAGCCTGCGTAACCTCCACGAGAATCTGCTCGAGGAAAACATCGACCTGCGCGACTTCCCGATGGTGCTGCAGTACAACAAGCGCGACCTGCCGGGCGTGATGCCGATCGCCGAGCTCGACGACCTGCTCAACTTCCGCGGCGCACCTGCCCACCCGGCGGCTGCGGTCTCCGGGGATGGTGTCTTCGACACGCTGAAGGCGGTCAGCCAGCTCGTCCTGCAGAGCCTGTCCCGTCGGTTCGGCCAGGAGATCCAGCAGCCCGACGCGAGCGCGCCGGCGGGCCCGCGGTAGAACATTTCATGACGCTGGACCTCGATAGCCGCCTCACGTTCGACAGCTTCATCGTCGGTACGGCGAACCGTCTTGCTGCGGCCGCGGCAAAGCGCGTGGCGGAAGCGCCGGGCTCTGCGTACAACCCATTGTTCATCTACAGCGCATCGGGCCTCGGCAAGACGCACCTCATCATGGCGATCGGTCACCACATCCGGCGGGTGCATCCGCAGGTGAATGTGATGTACGATACGCTCGAGCACCTTATGGACGGCGTTATGAACGCCATCCAGGCAGGTGAACGCGACGTCTTCCGCAATCAGATGCGTGACGTGTCCGTATTGCTGCTCGACGACGTCCAGTTCCTCGCGGGTCGGCGCGGCGCGCAGGAAGAGTTGCTGCGCGCATGGGATTCGATCTCTGCACGCGGCGGTCAGCTCGTGCTCGCGAGCGACCGTCCACCCACCGTCATCGACGACCTCGATCAGCGTCTGCTGTCGCGATTCTCAGGCGGCCTCATTACGGACCTCGACGTTCCCGACTACGAGACGCGCATCGCGATCGTCACGCGCAAGGCGGAGGAACGCGGTTCGACCCTGACGCCCGGCGTTGCCGAAACCATCGCCAGGATGGGATATGCGAATGTCCGGGAACTGCAGGGCGCGTTGAACCGTGTACTCGCTGTGCAGGAGTTGGACAGTCGGCCGGTGAGTGCGACCGAAGCGGCGAAACTTCTTGGCGTGCCTCTCGAGGACGATGATGAGGCACCGCCATCCGGCGACGAGTTCGGCTCGTTCCTCAGCGAGATCGCGGGTACGCTCGGTGAAGTCGTTTCCAGGTTGACGCCGGAGCAGAAGGTCGCGGACGCGATCCTGCGGTACGAAGGGGAAGGGTATCGGACGGCGAGGCTGGAGACCGCGCTCGGTGAGTCAAGATCGCAGCAAGAAATCGACGAGCTGGTTGCGGGCTACGAGTCGGACGTCCAGCGACTCGCGCAGATCGCAGGTGATATCCGGGCCCTGGATAGCGCGGCGGTCGAACTCGCGCGCCTGGACCTGCTGCGCAACCCGGATCGCGTTGCGGAAGCAGAGAGTGCGTTGGCGCAGGTCGCCGAACGCATGGCGCCGCTGCCTGCACCGCCCGACGGACCCACGTTCGACACGCTCACGCTGTCGCCTGACCTGCTTGCGGTGCGTGCAGCGCGTGCCGTTGCGGCACAACCGGGCGAGCGGTACAACCCGTTTTTCGTGCACGGTCCTGATGGTGGCGGCAAGACCGCGATTGTCACGGCCATCGCGCTGGAGCTGCAGCGCACACGGCCGGAGCTGCCGCTCGCATTCACGACGGGCGAGCGGTTCAGTGCCGAACTCATCAGTGCGATGACAAAGAACCAGGTGGACAGCTGGCGCGCGAGGTATCGCCGCGCTCGCATTGTCGTGATCGACGATGTCGACGCACTGGTGGACACGGAGCGCGCGCAGGAGGAGTTATTCCACCTGTTCGACAGCGTGCGCAGAGGTGGCGGTCAGCTGCTGTTCACGGCAGCGCAGCCACCTCGCGAGCTGCACGGGATCGAGGATCGTCTGCGATCCCGCCTCGAGAGTGGTCTCGTCATTGACCTGACGCCGGTGGATCAGCACGTACCGGAGCAGGCCGTTGTCGAGGCCGTGGTGCCGCCACCAGGCGCGCCGGAGACGACATCGGAGGACGAGCTGCTCGCGAGCTGGTTCCTGTCGCGCGACAAGGTGCTGTGGAACTGGCCACACCTCGACGACTCCCTCATGCTCGAGCTGGGCTGAGATGGCGATCAAGGGAAGTCTCAAGGAAGCCAGTCTCGCGGACGTCTGTCAGCTGCTGTCGCTCGGCTTCAAGACCGGCTGCCTGTCGGTCGCGGACAATGCGCGCTTCGGCCAGATTTTCTTCGAGAAGGGGCGCATCACATATGCGCGCATCGTCAATCGGCGGGATCGCCTGGGCGACCTGCTCGTGCGTGACGGCGTCCTCGCGCAGTCTCAACTCGAGGAGGTGCTGAAGGAGCAGTGGAAGGAGCCGGATCGCAGGGTGGGCGAGCTTCTCGTTGCGCACGGTTATATCAGTCGTACCGACCTCACGCGCTACGTCCGCCTCCAGATCGAGGAAGCGATCTACCACCTGTTCACCTGGTCGCGCGGCAGCTTCTACTTCGAGGTGGATGAACGACCGCAGGCGGACATTCTCGTCTCGATCAATCCCGAGAGCCTGATGCTCGAGGCCGCGCGTCGCGTCGACGAGTGGAGCCTGATCGCGAAGAAAATCCCGTCGCTCGACATCCTGTTCGAGGTGGAACGCGACCGCATCAAGAGTGCGGGCGTCAGCCTGACACAGGAGCAGGACCAGCTCATCGGCTATTTCGACGGCACGAAGTCCGTGCAGGAAGTCGTGGACGAGACGGGTCTGACGGAGTTCACTGTGGGCAAGGCGCTGTTCGGCCTGATTCAGGCAGGCTTCGCGCATCGTGTCGGTCTTCGTGCGGAAGAGCCTGTGCGCGGGCGTGACGCGGAAATGGCCGAACGTCACAATCTCGGCGTCGCCTTCTTCCGTACGGGTATGCTGCCGGACGCGACGCGCGAATTCGAGCGCGTGCTGCAGCTCGAGCCCTCGCATGCGGGCGCGCGGTTCCATCTTGCCCTCATCGCGCTGCGTGACAACCGGTGGCGGGACGGGATCCGCCAGCTGCGCGTGCTGATCGAAGAGACCGGCCCGAACCACGCTGCCTTCATCAACATGGCGGTTGCACTGCGCGCGATCGGCCGGTCCGGGGATGCGATGCTCGTCCTCGACGAGGCCGAGACCGTACAGCCCGGACATCCGATCACGGCGCTCGCGCGTGGCGTCACACTGCTCCACGCGCACAACTTCCTGCAGGGAAGACTCGCGCTCGACGAGTACCGGCGACGCCTCAGCGAGGCGACTGCGCCGAGTATCGAATACTTCTATCATGCGAGCCTCGCGAACGCGCTCACCGGCGAGCTTGACGCGGCCGGCGCAGTCATACGCGAAGGCCTGGAGATGTATCCGGACGGCGCACCACTCCTTCTCATGTCCGCGTTGCTGCACGAGTTTCGTGGCGACCTCGACGGCGCGGATCGTGGGTACCGCCGTGCGATCGAGGAAGACAGCACCATGGCGCACGCATACAAGGGTCTCGGCGATGTCGCGTATCGCAGGGGAAGTCACGATGATGCGCTGCAGTCGTTCACACGCGCCGTCGAGATTCGGCCTGACTTGAGCGACGATGTGCACGCCAAGATAGGGAACCTGCAATACAAGAAGCGCAACATCGATGAAGCGCTGGTGAGCTGGAGGCGCGCCCTCGAGATAAATCCGGATAACGCGATCGTGCGCAACAATCTGGAAATCGTGGCTGATGCGGGAAAGTGATGCTTCGCCACCTCCCCGCATGCCCGGCGTCGA
>JBBSJG010000049.1:0-19005 GCA_038257485.1 Longimicrobiales bacterium
AGCTCGGCGATCCGCCGCTGCTTGTCGAGGACGGACCGACGCCTCGCCTCCGTCGGGTGGGCCGTGAAGGTGGGCTGCACGTCCAGTGTGGCGATGAGCGCCACCACGTCCTCCAGGGTCCTGCCCTCGGCCTTGAGGCGGCCGACAGCGTCATCGATCGACTCCGGCCTCGCCGTTGCCGCGGTGTCGCGCGATCGCTCCCGGTTGACCCGCTGGATCTCGTGTTTCTCGGCCTGGTTCACGAGGTGGAAGAACGTGTCGAAGGCGCGGAGCACCCATCCGATGGTCGCGGCGTCGAGGCCGCGGATCCGGTCGGCCGCCTCGTCGCGCAAGGCCTCATCCTCGGTCGCTGCCGCGCGCTTGCACAGGCCGCGCAGCTCCTCGACCAGAGCGAGGACCGGCTCCCCGGCACGTGCCGCGATGGCCCGCCCCAGCAGGGCGCCGAGCAGATTCACGTTCTCACTGAGGGGCCGGGAGATGCCGGTCCCTTCGCTTTGAATGTCCAGCCGTTGAATTCTTGTCATGGGGCGAATATAGCGCGCCCTTGGTCGCGGCCGCGCGGCCGTGCCTGTGAGCCCGGAGTTTGCATAAAGGCCCCCCCGGGAGACTTAGGTTGCAGCAAGGCCAGTTCGCCGAAATGCAGGCGTGCCGGCGGCACCATCAATCCGGACTGAGACCAAATGAGCAGCGTTGCAGACGAAGCGGGTGGCGGAGCGGCGGGTTCGTCGCGCAAGGGCGTCCGTGCGAGGGGTGGGCGTGGGCCGGGCGGTGAACCTCGCGGCCAGGGTGCAGCGCGCGCCCCGTCCAGTGGTGGTCGCGCGCCGGCCGCGAATGTCGCACCGGTCACGGCCAAGCGAACTCGGGGCGCAGGCGGCGGTGGCGGATCCTATTCGTCCGCCGCCGGCAGCCGCGACCAGGCGGCCGGCCTCCTCGAAGCGTTGCGGCAGCTCGCCGCAGGAAATTTCGATGCTCACCTGGCCGAGTCCGGCGACGCCATGTGGATCGATATCGCCCATGCTTTCAACAACGTCGTCGAAACCAACCGCAACATTGCCGCCGAGTTCGGCCGTATCAGCCGCACCGTTGGTCGCGAAGGCCGCGCCCAGGACCGCGCGCATGTTCCGGGTGCACGCGGTGCCTACGCGGGCGAACTCGATTCCCTCAATTCCCTCGTGATCGATCTCACTCAGCCGACAACCGAAGTCGCGCGCGTTCTGTCCGCCGTCGCCGAGGGCGACCTGTCCCAGAAGATGGTGCTCGAAATCGACGGCAAGTCGGTGCAGGGTGAATTCCTCCGCATCGGCACAACGGTAAACACAATGGTGGATCAGCTGTCCAGCTTCGCATCCGAGGTGACGCGCGTAGCGCGCGAAGTCGGTACCGAAGGCAAGCTGGGTGGTCAGGCCCGTGTCCCTGGCGTGGGTGGTACGTGGAAGGACCTGACGGACAACGTCAACTTCATGGCGACCAACCTGACGGACCAGGTCCGAAACATCGCTCTCGTCACGACTGCCGTCGCCAATGGCGACCTCACACAGAAGATCACGGTCGTCGCGAAGGGCGAGATGGAAGAGCTCAAGGAGACCATCAATACGATGGTCGACCAGCTCGGCTCATTCGCGTCGGAAGTAACGCGCGTTGCGCGTGAGGTCGGTACAGAAGGAAATCTGGGCGGCCAGGCGAATGTGCCGGGTGTTGCAGGTACGTGGAAGGACCTGACGGACAACGTGAACTTCATGGCGTCCAACCTTACGGACCAGGTGCGTAACATCGCGGATGTGACGACGGCTGTGGCGAGGGGCGACCTGACGCGCAAGATCACGGCGGAGGCGAGGGGCGAGATTCGCGAGCTGAAGAACACCATCAACACGATGGTGGATCAGCTCGGTGCATTCGCGTCCGAAGTCACGCGCGTCGCGAAGGAAGTCGGTACGGAAGGCCAGCTGGGTGGCCAGGCGGAGGTGGAGGGTGTTGCGGGTACATGGCGGGACCTGACGGAGAACGTGAACCAGCTCGCGGGCAACCTGACGGTTCAGTTGCGGGACGTTTCGGCGGTTGCAACCGCGATCGCGAATGGTGACCTCACGCGCAAGATCACAGTCGAAGCGAGTGGCGAGCTGCTGCAGATCAAGGACGTCATCAACTCCATGGTCGACAGGCTGTCGGTGTTCGCGGACGAAGTGACGCGTGTTGCGAAGGAAGTCGGTACAGAAGGGCAGCTGGGCGGCCAGGCGCAGGTGCCGAATGTTGCGGGCACGTGGAAAGACCTGACGGAGAACGTGAACTTCATGGCGACGAACCTGACGAACCAGGTTCGTAACATCGCGCTCGTGACGACGGCGGTCGCGAACGGCGATCTGTCGCAGAAGATCACAGTGGTCGCGAAGGGCGAGATGGAGGAGCTCAAGTCCACCATCAACTCCATGGTCGACAGGCTCTCGGTATTCGCGGACGAAGTGACGCGCGTGGCGAGGGAAGTAGGAACGGAAGGCCAGCTGGGTGGACAGGCGCAGGTGCCGAATGTCGCGGGTACGTGGAAGGACCTCACGGACAACGTGAACTCGATGGCATCCAACCTGACGAACCAGGTGCGAAACGTCGCCGACGTGACCACCGCGGTGGCGAAGGGCGACCTGTCGCGCAAGATCACCGTGGACGCGCGCGGGGAGATGCAGGAACTCAAGTCCACCATCAACATCATGGTGGACCAGCTCTCGGCATTCGCATCGGAAGTCACGCGCGTCGCGAAGGAAGTCGGTACGGAGGGCAAGCTGGGCGGTCAGGCGAAGGTCGAGGGCGTCGCGGGTGTATGGCGCGACCTCACGGAGAACGTGAACCAGCTCGCGGGCAACCTGACGGTCCAGTTGCGGGACGTTTCCGCGGTCGCAACGGCGATCGCGAACGGCGATATGACGCGCAAGATCACCGCGGAAGCGAGCGGTGAGCTGCTGCAGATCAAGGAGGTCATCAACTCCATGGTCGACAGGCTTTCGGTGTTCGCGGACGAAGTGACGCGCGTGGCGAAGGAGGTCGGCACTGAGGGCATGCTCGGCGGACAGGCGGACGTGCCAAACGTCGCAGGTACATGGAAAGCCCTGACCGAGAACGTGAACTTCATGGCGACGAACCTGACGGACCAGGTTCGTAACATCGCGGACGTGACGACGGCGGTCGCGCGAGGCGATTTGTCGCGCAAGATCACGGTTGATGCGAAGGGCGAGATCCTCGAGCTCAAGCGCACGATCAATGTCATGGTTGACCAGCTCTCGGCATTCGCATCCGAAGTGACGCGCGTCGCGAAGGAAGTGGGTACGGAAGGCCAGCTGGGCGGCCAGGCAAAGGTCGAAGGCGTCGCCGGTGTGTGGCGCCACCTGACCGAGAACGTAAACGCGATGGCGGGCAACCTGACGGTGCAGCTGCGCGACGTCAGCGCAGTGGCAACCGCGATCGCGAATGGCGACCTGACGCGCAAGATCACGGCGGAAGCATCCGGCGAGATCATGCAGATCAAGGAAGTCTTCAACACCATGGTGGACCGGCTGAGCGTGTTCGCAATGGAAGTGACGCGCGTGGCCAAGGAAGTGGGTACGGACGGCCAGCTGGGTGCGCAGGCGGAAGTGCCGAACGTCGCAGGTACCTGGAAGAGCCTCACCGACAACGTGAACTTCATGGCGGCGAACCTGACGGATCAGGTTCGCAATATCGCACTTGTCACGACAGCGGTGGCGAAGGGCGACCTGACGCAGAAGATCACAGTGGACGTGCGGGGTGAGATCCTCGAGCTGAAGGACACGATCAACGTCATGGTGGACTCGCTGCGCGTCTTCGCGGACGAAGTGACGCGCGTGGCGAAGGAAGTGGGTACGGAAGGAAGGCTGGGTGGTCAGGCAGCGGTGCCGGGCGCAACGGGTACATGGCGCGCACTGGTCGACAACGTGAACCAGCTGGCGAACAACCTGACGGTGCAGGTGCGAGCGATCGGTGAGGTCGCGACCGCCGTTACCAAGGGTGACCTCACACGTACGATTGCCGTTGAGGCACGCGGCGAGCTGGATGAGCTGAAGGGCAACCTCAACCAGATGATCGCGAACCTCAAGCAGACCACGGAACGGAACGAGGAGCAGGACTGGCTGAAGACGAACCTCGCGAAGTTCAGCCGCATGATGCAGGGTCAGAAGGACCTGTCGACGGTGTCGCAGCTCATCATGTCGGAACTCACACCGCTTGTCGGTGCGCACCACGGTGCATTCTACATCGGCGAGCCGGAGAGCGAAGCGCTGCGGCTGGTCGCGACGTACGCATACAAGGAACGAAAGAACCTCTCGAACGTGTTCCATCCCGGCGAAGGTCTCGTCGGCCAGTCGGCGCTCGAGCGCAAGCCGATCGTCGTATCCAATGTGCCGGACGACTATGTCAAGATTTCCTCGGGTCTCGGCGAAGCACCGCCGCGCAACCTCATCGTGATCCCGGTGCTGTTCGAGGGTGATGTAAAGGCCGTGATCGAGTTGGGTTCGTTCTCGTCGTTCAACCAGAACCAGCAGATCTTCCTCGACCAGCTCGCTGAGTCGGTGGGTGTCGTCATCAACATGATCTCCGCGAGCATGCGTACCGAGGAACTGCTGCAGCAGTCGCAGTCGCTGACGCAGGAGCTGCAGAGCCAGTCAATGGAACTGCAGTCACAGCAGGAGGAGCTGCGTCGCACGAATGGCGAGCTGGAAGGCCAGGCGAAATCGCTGCGTGCGTCGGAAGAGCAGCTGCGCGAGCAGCAGGAAGAGCTGCAGCAGGTCAACGAGGAGCTGGAAGAGAAGGCGTCGCTGCTGGCTGAGCAGAACCGCAAGGTGGAGCAGAAGAACCGCGAGGTGGAGCAGGCGAGGGTGGATCTGGAGGAGAAGGCGGATCAGCTCGCGGTGTCATCCAAGTACAAGAGCGAGTTCCTCGCGAACATGTCGCACGAGCTGCGCACACCGCTCAACAGCCTGCTGATCCTCGCGAACCAGCTGGCTACCAACCCCGATGGGAACCTCACGCCGAAGCAGGTCGAGTTCTCGCAGACGATCCATGGCGCTGGTACGGACCTGCTGTCACTCATCAACGACGTGCTCGACCTGTCAAAGGTCGAGGCGGGGAAGATGGACGTGCACGCGACGAATGTCGCACTGACCGAGGTGCGCGAGTTCTCCGAGCGGACGTTCCGCCCGATTGCGGACCAGAAAAGCCTCGACTGGACCATCACGATAGCGGAGGACGTGTCCGCCACGATCATCACGGACAAGCAGCGTCTGCAGCAGGTGCTGAAGAACCTGTTGTCGAATGCCTTCAAGTTCACCCAGAAGGGTGGCGTCACGCTGGCAATCCGGAATGCGACGGGCGAGCGGTTCCGCAATCCCGAGCTTGGCAAGGCAACGGCGGTCGTGGCATTCGAGGTGACGGATACCGGCATCGGCATCGCGAGCGACAAACAGAAGCTGATCTTCGAAGCGTTCCAGCAGGCGGACGGCAGCACCAGTCGCAAGTTCGGCGGTACGGGGCTCGGTCTGTCGATCAGCCGCGAGCTTGCGAAACTCCTTGGTGGCGAGATCCGCGTCGCGAGCAATGGCGGCGAAGGCAGCACATTCACACTGCTGCTGCCGCAGAGCTTCGCACCGCAGCCGGAGACGGAAGATTGGACGCAGCCGACTCGCCACGCACCGCAGCGTCGTTCATCGTATCAGCCGCCGATTCGCTCGCAGCAGTCGACTGAAGCGGAGGGCATCGAGGATACACCGATGGACAATCCCATGGAGGACGACCGTCACAACCTCCAGCCTGATGACCGGATGCTGCTGATCATCGAGAATGACCCTCCGTTCGCGCGCATCCTGCGCGACCTGGCGAGGGAGAAGGACTACAAGCCGCTGGTTGCAGTCGATGGTGAGACGGGCCTGCGTCTCGCGCACGAGTACAAGCCGGACGCGATCACGCTGGACATTGATCTCCCCGGCATCGACGGCTGGCAGGTGCTGGACCGGTTGAAGCACCACGCCGACACTCGGCACATCCCGGTGCACATCGTCTCCGGCGTCGGCCGGAAACAGGAGGGCCTGCGCGCCGGCGCGCTGTCGTTCCTTGAGAAGCCCGTCAGCCGCGAGTCGCTGATGGATACGATCGACGAGATGTCGGGCTTCATCGAGCGAGGCGTGCGCAGTCTGCTGGTCGTGGAGGACGACGAAACGCAGCGGATGGCGATCATCGAGTTGATCGGCGACGACGACGTCAACATCGTCGCCGTCGGGAGCGCGGCGGAGGCGATCGAGCAGCTGAGGAGCGACCAGCATTACGATTGCATGGTTCTGGATCTCGGACTCCAGGACTCGAATGGCTTCGACCTGCTCGAGCAGATCAAGACGGACGAGAGCATGCAGAAGATTCCGATCATCATCTACACCGGCAAGGATCTCTCTGCACAGGAGGAAACGCAGCTGCGTCGGTATGCCGACACGATCATTGTGAAGGATGCGCGGTCGCCGGAACGACTGTTGGACGAGACCGCGCTGTTCCTGCACCGCGTCGAAGCCCGGCTGCCCGATGAAAAACGACGCATGCTCGAACAGCTGCACAGCGCGGAGTCGGTCCTGACGGGCCGGAAGGTGCTGGTCGTGGACGACGATCTCCGCAACATCTTCGCACTGACCGCCGTGCTCGAGGCGAACGGCATGGAAGTAGTGTTCGCAGAAAACGGCAATGACGCGATCGAGCGCCTGAACGACAACAAGGACTGCGGCATTGTTCTCATGGACGTCATGATGCCGGAGAAGGACGGCTACGAAACCACGCGCGAGATCAGGACGATGCCCGAGTTCAGGCAGCTGCCGATCATCGCACTGACCGCGAAGGCAATGAAGGGCGACCGTGAAAAATGCATCGCCGCCGGAGCTTCGGATTATGTCACGAAGCCCGTCGATACCGACCAGTTGCTGTCGTTGATGCGTGTCTGGCTCTACCGGTAGTACCAGCAGCCGTGCTGCCCTCGTGGAAGCACCGCCCTCCTACCCGAAGGAGCTGGAGCGCATTGAAATCCAGCTCCTTACGGAGGGCGTGTACCAGCATTACGGCTTCGATTTCCGGTCGTATGCGTATACATCGCTGCGGCGTCGCGTGTGGAAGCGGCTCGTGGAGGAGGGTCTCAGTACCGTGAGCGGGTTGCAGAACCTTGTATTGCACGAGCAGGATGCGATGGAGCGGTTGCTGCTCGATCTGTCGATCAATGTCTCGACGATGTTCCGCGATCCGCAGATGTACGTGTCATTCCGCGAGCAGGTGGTTCCGCTCCTGCGGACATATCCGTTCATACGCATCTGGCACGCGGGCTGCTCCACGGGCGAGGAAGTCTATTCGCTGGCGATCCTGCTTGAGGAGGAAGGGCTGGGAGATCGAGTGCGCATCTATGCGACCGACATCAATGAAGCCGTTCTCGAGAAGTCGCGCGCCGGCATATTTCCGATCCAGAAGATGCAGGAATATACGCAGAACTATCTGCACGCCGGTGGTACGAATTCATTCAGCGAATATTATACGGCGAACTACGATGGCGCCCGGTTCAATCCATCGCTCATGCGGAATGTCGTATTCTCGCAGCACAATCTCGTCACGGACCGGTCGTTTGCGGAGTTCAATGTCATCCTCTGCCGGAATGTGATGATCTATTTCGACCGCAAGCTGCAGGAGCACGTACACGGCCTGTTCTATGAGAGTCTGGTGCGTACGGGGATTCTCGTGCTCGGTCACAAGGAGTCGCTGCGAACATCGCGATACGAGTATTTGTATGAGCCTGTGGACGCCAAGCAGAAGATCTACAGGCGGCTGTCATGACGACCGCCGAGAAGGACCGTAAATGGAAACGTGCGTCAAGACCGTCATTGTTCGTTGTCGGGACCTCGGCGGGTGGTCTGCATGCACTGAGCATCCTGCTGGCGGGTCTGCCTGCGTCGTTCGACCTGCCGGTGGTCATCGTGCAGCATCGGGCATCGGACTCACACGACCTCGCGGCAGTGCTTCAGGATTCGACACCGCTCGTCGTCGAGGAGATCGAGGACAAGGTGATCCTGGAGGGCGGCCATATCTATCTGGCACCACCGGACTACCACGTACTGGTCGCTCCCGGAGAGCTGGCGCTGACGACGGATGAGCCGGTACGATTCAGCCGCCCGTCGATCGACCTCCTGTTCGAATCGGCAGCGGATGCCTACGGCGCGGAAGTCGTGGGGATCGTGTTGACGGGTGCGAACCATGATGGATGCAAGGGTTCCGAACGGATTACACAGCTCGGAGGCAGGATCATCGTCCAGGATCCGACCACAGCGGAGTCGCACACCATGCCAGCTGCAGTCGCGCGTTCCATTGCGTCGGCAATGGTGCTGCCACTCGACCGTATTGCCGGTGCCGTCGCGGAGCTCGCCGCGCGGGGCACCATAAAGGGAACAAGAGCATGAGCAGTACAGTCCGCACAGCGAACATTCTGATGGTCGATGACCGTCCGGAAAATCTGCTGGCCCTGGAGGCATTGCTGGAGCCGCTCGGACACCGACTGGTCCGCGCCAACTCAGGCAAGCAAGCCCTGCGTGCGCTGCTGCAGGAAGACTACGCAGTCATCCTGCTCGACGTTCAGATGCCGGAAATGAACGGATTCGAATGCGCGGCGCTCATCAAGACGCGCGAGCGTTCGAAGCACACACCCATCATCTTCCTGACTGCATTGAACAAGGAGGAACAGCACGTCTTCGAGGGATATTCGGTCGGTGCGGTGGACTACATGTCAAAGCCGCTCCACCCTGACATCCTGCGATCAAAGGTGGCTGTCTTTGTCGAGCTGTTCCTCAAGAGCGAGGAGTTGCGTGACAAGGACCGTCGCCTGCAGGAGGCGGAGCGACAGGCGCTCGAAGTCCGGCACGGTCGGGAACTCAGTGCCACCGAGGCCCGGTTCGAGGGAATTCTCGCGAGCGCAAATGACGCGATCCTGACATTTTCGGATGACCGTCGCATCCGCATGTTCAATCGTGCGGCGGAGTCGATGTTCGGGTATGATGCGGCGGCCGCCGGGCAGCTGGACGTCCTCGACCTGATTGCGCCGGACAGCCGGGAGGACGTGCAGTTCGAGATCGAGTCGATGGTCACGTCATCGCCGGAAGAGGGCCGCACCATGCAGGTGACTGGGCTCCGCGCGAACGGCGCGCAGGTCCCGGTCGAATTGTCGATCTCCCGGCAGCGAAACTCGGACGTGGCGGAGTATACGCTGATCGGACGCGACATTCGCGATCGCGCGGCGGCCGAGGCCGCATTGCGTCAGAGCGCCGACGAGCTCCGGATGCTGAACACGGAGCTGAGCCGGCGTCAGCAGGATCTCGAGCATGCGATCGGGGCGAGGAGCCGGTTCTACGCTTCGATGAGTCATGAACTACGCACACCCATCAATGCGATCCTCGGCTACAGTTCGCTGATGCTCGACAACATCTATGGCCCATTGAACGAGCAGCAGGTCGGCGGCCTCGAGCGTTCATACCGCGCGGCGAAGCACCTGCTCGAGCTGGTCAATGACATCCTCGACCTGTCGAAGATGGAGGCCGGCAAGATCGAGCTGGCGGTGGAGCCCGTCATCTTCCCGGCGCTGGTGGAAGAACTGTTCGCGACCGTTCGCCCGCTGGCCGATGAACACGGCTCCTTGCTGACACTGATCCACGAGGGTGAACCGATCAGCGTGGTGAGTGACGCCCGTCGCGTGCGGCAGGTTCTGCTCAACCTGTTCTCGAATGCAATCAAGTTCGGCGAAGGCAAGCCGATCTCGGTCGAATGCCGTCGCACGGAAACGGGTGGAGTACAAATCGGTGTGACAGACCAGGGTCCGGGCATCGAGCAATCGGACCGGCAGCGCATTTTCGATGAGTTCATTCAGCTGAGCCAGACGGCGGACAAGGTGAAAGAGGGGACGGGTCTGGGTCTGTCGATCTCCCAGCGCCTGGCCGCACTGCTGGGCGGTTCCCTCACGGTGGAATCGGAGGTGGGCGTAGGCAGCACGTTCTGTCTGGAGCTACCCCGGGACTACGACCATATGTCGACTGGCGGTGTCGCCCCCGAGCATCTCTCGGGCGCAGTCTGAAGAGCGCGGCCCCGGCGACGCGACGCGCGTCGTGTACCCGCCCGGGCGGGGCCGTTGACGCACTCCGCCTCGCACGCGATACTATCCGCGGCGCGGTGATTTCTCCCGACTTGACGGACCGCGCTTCGAGTTCGAGGCATCATCTGCCGACGACCCGATCCGTCTAAGTCGCGGGGCCGGGCCTGCGACGTTCAATCGCGGGCCTTTTTTGTTTCCCGCCGATAATCCGTGAGGAGCTAGTCATTCCATGATCGAATCCGCGACGCACGCATATACATTCTCGTCGGAATCCGTGTCGGAGGGACACCCGGACAAGGTGTCCGATTTTGTTGCCGACTCGATTCTCGATGCGCACCTGACGCAGGATCCGAATGCGCACGTCGCGTGTGAAGTACTGGTCAAGGAAGGCACGCTGGTGCTGGCCGGCGAGATCACATCCGATGCGAAGGTCGATGCCGAGCAGATCGCACGCGAGGCGGTCGCGAAGATCGGCTACACCGACCCGACCGAGCCGTTCTGTGCTGACACACTGAAGATCATCAACCTGCTCACGGAGCAGTCGCTGGAGATCAATTACGGTGTCGATCGCGGCGGCGATGTCGGCATGAACCAGGGCGCCGGCGATCAGGGCATCATGTTCGGGTATGCGACGGATGAAACGCCGGAGCTCATGCCGCTGCCGATCCACCTCGCGCACCGCCTTGCGCACGCAATCGCGACGCACCGTCATGAGAACCGTGTCGACTGGCTCCGCCCGGATGCGAAGACACAGGTTTCCGTGCAGTACGGCGACGACGGTCCGCGGCGGGTTTCCGATGTGCTGATCTCGACGCAGCACACGAAGGATGTCAGTCAGGAGGAGATCGAAGCATACTTGCGCGATCACGTTGTGCAGGATGCGCTCGGCAGCTGGCACAATGAAGAGATCCGTCTCATCGTGAACCCGTCGGGCAGCTTCGTCCACGGCGGCCCTTCCGCCGATGCGGGTGTCACTGGCCGCAAGATCATTGTCGACACCTATGGCGGCATCGGACGCCACGGCGGCGGCGCATTCAGCGGCAAGGATCCGTCCAAGGTGGACCGCAGCGGCGCGTATTTCTGCCGCTACGTGGCCCGCCAGGTCGTCCTCGAGGGAATCGCAAATCGCGCCGAAATCCAGGTCGCATACGCGATCGGCCTCGCGCAGCCTGTCTCCGTCAAGGTCGACACGTTCGGCACGGGCGACGAAGCGAAGGCCGCAGACTTCGTGATGAAATTCGATTTCCGGCCCGCCGCGATCATCGAGACGCTGGACCTGCTGCGTCCGATCTACCGGGAGACCACGAACTACGGTCACTTCGGGAAGCCGGGGCTGCCGTGGGAGCAGGGGAAGTAGCAGACCGGCGCTGCGCGCCTGGCGGACCGCGCCTGACGGCGCTGGCGGACCGCGCCTGACGGCGCTGGCGGACCGCGCCTGACGGCGCTGGCGGACCGCGCTGAGGGCGCTGGCGGACCGGCGCTTCGCGCCTGGCGAAGGGCGCTGACGCGTGCCCGGGCTTCCTTCTTGCACGCCGAGGCCTTACCACATGTCCTCAAATAACATCCAACCGCGACCGGGTGTCGAAACTGCCCGCGACTCGACGGATCGCTTTCTTGTGATCCTCATCGACGGGGACCGCTACGGCCTGGCCCAGGGGCAGGTGCGGGAGATCGTTCGCGCGGTATGGATCACGCCGCTGCCGGGCGCGCCGGCGGTGGTGATGGGGGTCATCGACGTGCGGGGGCGCTTTGTCCCTGTGATCGATATGCGACGGCGGTTCGGTCGGATCTCGCCGCCCCTTTCACCGTCGGAGCGGTTCGTTCTGGCGTGGACGGGAGAGCGAGAGATCGCGATTCGCGCGGATGAGGTGGCGTGGTTCAGCGATGTGGATGCTGCGACGACGGAGCCTGTTCCGGACGTGGTGCGCCGCGAGTCGACGGTTTCGGGGTTGGCCCATACTGCTGACGGCCTGCTCCTGATCCAGGACCTCGCCGGTTTCCTGTCGGAGGCGGAGTCATCCGCCGTTGAGACGGCGCTCGCTGCGTTCAGTGCGTCGCCAGCACGATGAAGGACTATTCACCGGCATACGACTTCGTGCGCGCCGAGACAGGGCTGACGTTCCCGGCTGCGCGACTGGAGAGCGTGGCGCGCGTCTTCGAGGAGTCCATGGCAGCCAGGCGGCTGCACACCGCATCGGACCTCGTGCACGCGATGAAGGCGGATCCGTCCCTGCGGGATCTGGTGGTGTCGCAACTGACGATCGGCGAGACCTACTTCTTTCGCGACCCCGGCCAGCTCGACATGATACGGCGGGAGATCATGCCAGCGGTCGCGGCGTCCAGACCGGGCCAGGACACGATCCGTATCTGGAGTGCCGCCTCCGCGTCGGGTGAGGAGCCGTACTCACTCGCTATTCTGCTGGAACAGATCGGCCTTTCCTCGCGCGCCGAGATCATCGCGACGGACATTGCGCGGCCACGTCTCGCTTCGGCGCAGCGTGGACGCTACAGGCAATGGTCACTGCGGGGCGTGCCGCAGGAGACGGTGAACCGTTACTTCACGCGCGATGGCGATGCGTACGAGTTGGCGCCGCGCATACGCGAGCGCGTGTCATTCCGCTACCTGAATCTGGCGGAAGACACGTATCCGTCGCTGGCTCTCGGAATCTACGACATGGACCTGATCGTGTGTCGCAATGTGCTGATCTACTTTGACGAGACGACTATCTGTCGGGTCGCCCAGCGGCTGATCGACAGTTTGAGCCCGGCAGGCTGGCTCGTTATCGGCGCGTCCGACCCGCCAATCTCCCAACTGGTTGATTGCGACGTGATCACGACGGCGTCAGGGCTCGTCTATCGACGCCCGGGAGCAGGCGGTGCGGCGGCGCTGCCTTCGTCACTGCAGCGGCGGGATGCATACGCCGAATCGCTGCGAAGTGATGCCGTCGCATACACCTTCGTTCCTGTCACACCTGACGCGGATCCCGTGCAGGTCGTCGAGCCAGATGTCACGGCGGAACCGGCAGTCGACGTGCCGGCGCCGGCGCAGGAAGTTGACGCGCAGGAAGGGATCGCTGCGGTGATTGCGCGTGTGCGATCCATGTGCAACGCGGGGCAGACGCGCGCGGCCGCGACGGAGGCGGCACATGCGCTGGACGAACATGGCGATGCCGCGGAATTGCACTACCTGCTCGCGATCGCGCTGTCGCATGAGGACATGACTTCGGATGCGATACGGGCGGTGCGGCGGGCACTATATCTGGACCGTGGCTTTGTCATCGCCCATGTGCTGCTCGGCCAGCTGCATATAAGGGCTGGTGACCGTGAGGCGGCACTGCGATCATTCCGGAATGCGGCCGAACTGCTCGCGTCGGAGCATGCGGACGGGACTGTGGTGGCGACGGACGGCGAACGCGCAGGGCGTATCCGCGAAGCTGTTGCCATGCAGCTCCGATTGCTGAGGGCCGAGTCATGAAGCCGCTTGATGCGACCGATCGTGAGACTGACGCGGATGATGTGATGGAGCTCCTGCAAGCGCGTGCTCGCGAGCTGGCGCGCCCGCTGCGAACGCAGCTGCGCGACGAGTCGCGGGACCATGTTGTGTTCCGACTCGACAAGACGCGATTCGCGGTGCCGCTGTCGAGCGTGGTCGAAGTGTTCACACCCCGGCAGGTCACGCCGCTTCCTGGATGGGCTCGAGGTCACGCGGGCCTCACCGCGTGGCGAGGCGAGCTCCTGCTGATTCTCGACGTGCGTGAGTTGCTCGCGGTTGCTGCAACGCCCAATACTAACGTGGATCGAACGGTCGTTATGCGCGCCGGCGCCATCACGGCCGGTGTCATTGTGGACGAGATCATGGGCATCGAGCAAATGGACGAAGTAAGTATGGATCCTCTGCCCTCGCGCCTCGCCGCAATCGGCAGCGGCGTCGTGGCTGGCGTTACGAATACAGGTGTGATCGTCCTCGGTCCCGCCGCACTGTTGCAACACCATGACCGCGGAGGTTGATATGAATTGGACTGTAAGCAGGCGTATTGGAGCGGGGTTCGCCGCTGGCATCATTCTCTCGCTGATCATCACGCTCGGCGGCGTGTGGGCGCTACGTCGAACGGAGGATGGTTACCAGCGCGTCGTCAATCGCGAGCGGGCCACCCTCGTGCGCGCGCTGAACGCACGTGGTGATGCGGGAAATGCGAACGTCGCCTACCTGCGTTATTTCGTGACGGGCGAAAGAGCGAGCAAGGGCACGCTCGACAGTGCAGTCGCCAGCGCGCGTAATTCGCTCACGGCATTGAAGGCGGAGGAGCCTGACCCCAACACGCGCGCGACGTGGAGCGAGGCGCTCGATCATCTGAACTCCTGGAGCCAGTCGATCGACAGGATGCTCGCACTGGAGACCCGAGGCGATCGGGAGGGCGCGCTCGCGATACGTGCCTCCGAGGTGTTGCCAGCGAGGATTCGTCTCGATGGCGCGCTTGCAGACGGTGTAGGGGCGGCGCTCAGACACACGGACGAAGGCGTCGCGACAGGGCGGCTCATCGCACAGCGTGCACAGATGGTGCTCCTGCTGGGCGGCCTCGTTGCGCTCGTTCTGGGCACGCTCGCAGCCCGGCAACTGAGTCGGTCCATCACCGGCCCTCTGCAGGAGACGAGTACCGTGCTCGCTACAACCACTGCCGAGATGCTGGCGACAATATCGCAGCAGGCGGCCGGTGCGACGGAATCTCTTGCAGCGGTGACCGAGACGGCTGCTACGGTGGATGAGGTCGTGCAGACGTCAGACCAGGCGGCGGAGCGGGCGAAAGCGGTGGTGAGCAGCACGCAGCGGGCGTCCGAGGCAGGCGCAGAGGGGAAGGCCGCAGTCGAGGACAGTGTAGCGGCGATGGCATTGGTGCAGGAGCAGGTGGAAGCGATCGGCAAGCGCATCCTCGCGCTCGCGGATCAGGCGCAGGCCATCGGCGAAATCATTTCAACGGTGAATGATCTCGCCGACCAGACAAACCTGCTCGCGTTGAATGCCGCAATCGAGGCGGCGCGCGCTGGCGAACAGGGCCGGGGGTTCGCGGTGGTAGCGGCGGAAGTGCGGGATCTCGCAGAACAATCGAAGGGTGCGACGGTCCGTGTGCGCGATATCCTGAGTGAGATTCAACGCGCCACGAACGCTGCTGTATTGTCCACGGAGCAGGGGAACAAGCTGGTCGCGGAAGGCACAGCGAGAGTGAGCGTCGCCGGCCAGCGTATCCGCGCCCTGGCAGACGTTGTCGCAGGGGCATCGCAGGCCGCAATCCAGATCGCTGCGTCCGCGCAGCAGCAGTCGGCGGGGATGTCGCAGATCCGACAGGCGATTTCCAACATCCAGGATGCCGCGCAACAGAATCTGCAGGCCACGCGCGAAGCGGAATCTGCGTCCCACGACTTGAACCGCCTCGGCGAGCAGCTTACCGACCTGGTGGGCACGACGAACACACGCGCGCGCGTGTGACAAACGACGATCTCGCCCATCGTCTTCTCGTCACGTTTATCGGCGAGCTCGAGGACCAGGTCCGCAGCATGAATGCGGACCTGCTCGCGCTCGAGAAGGACCCCGATAACACGGAGCGCATACGGTCTCTGTTTCGAGCGGCGCATACGATCAAGGGCGCTTCGAGCGTTGCCGGCGTTGCAGTCATCGAGGATGCCTGTCACGCGCTGGAAGCACTGCTTTCCGACGTACGCGCGGGTACGACTCGCCTGACGGGCAGCGATTTCGCTCGCCTGTTCGCTGTTGTCGACGGACTCAGCGATGCCGCGGTCACGCTCCGCGCGGGCGGCGCACCGGCGGAAGCGGGTTTACGTCAACTGATCGCGCTCATTGCGGCGAGAGCGTACGCCATGCCGGTACAGCCGGCGCAAGCCACACAACCCGCGCAACCGGCTGTGTCGGCGCAACCGGTGTCATCGGTCGCGCCAGTGGATGAAGGGTCACAGGAGCCAGTCAGTGATGATCCCGCCAGTCCGTCCACGGAGATCGTGCGAATCCCGGCGGAACGCCTGGACGAGCTGTTGAGCAGTGTGACGGAACTCGAGCAGGTGGTCGGCCGCATCTCGTCGGTATATGGTCGCCAGGACACCACGCTCCGTCGCCTGGTCCGGGACCTGAACCGGTCTGTTGACGGCGTTGCATCGCTCATCCACCGCCTGCGCCTCCGCGCATTCGGTGATGCGGTCGAAGGCCTGCCGCGGGCGGTGCGCGATATTGCGAATACGACGGGGCGCGAGATCGAGTTGATCATCGACGGCGCGGACGTCGAAGTGGACCGACTCGTGACGGACGCAGTGCGTGAGCCGATTCTGCATCTCGTGCGGAATGCAGCAGACCACGGTATCGAATCGCCAGCAGACCGGGTGCAAGGGGGTAAACCCGCGACGGGTACAATCAGGGTAAGTGCGGAGCTCGTGCGCGACTCACTGCGCATCGTCGTGCAGGATGACGGTGGTGGTGTCGACGAGAAAGCTGTGCGTGCGGCGCTGGCGGCAGCAGGGCGAAAGGCACCATCGAACGCGCGCGCACTCGCGAGGGAACTGCTGAGTGGAGGCCTGTCGAGCCGCACTGACGCGACTGCAATATCCGGTCGTGGCGTCGGTCTCGACCTCGTGAAGAACGCGGTTGAGTCACTGGGCGGGCGAGTGGAGATGTCGTGGTCGTCGCAAGGCACGCGCTTCGTTCTCGAGATGCCGCCCCGCCCTGCTGCACTGCGTGTGCTGGCCGTGAGAGCGGGCGGTGTTCAGCTCGCCATCCCGACAAATGCGTTGGACCGGCTGCGGATGGTTCGCGCCGATGATGTAACGGTTGTCGAGGGGCGGGCCGTTGTGCGTTCCCGCAGTGGTTCCGAATCCGCACCGCTGGCATCACTCGCGACGATCCTGGGTCCGCCTCTGCAGTCGCACATACTCGAGGACCGGCTTCCTGCCATGGTCGTGCGGCATGGCACAGACACTGCCGTGATCATGGTGGATGAGTTTGGCATCGAGACCGACATCGTGCTGCGACCGATCCCGGTCGCGAGGTCCCGCGTCGCTTCTACCATGGGCGCTGCGTTGCTGCCGGACGGTACCGTCGCGCTGGTTGTCGATCCCGCAGCAATTGTATCGGCCGCGTTCGAGATGCGTGAGGCACCCGCCATGATCGCCGCCGGGGAGAAGGCCGTGCGCCGGATCCTGGTCGTGGATGATTCCATTACAACGCGCACACTCGAGCAGGGTGTGCTGGAGACGGCGGGCTACTACGTGATCACGGCCGTGGATGGTGAAGACGCATGGCGCAAGCTGCAGCAGGCGGAAGTCGACCTGATCGTGGCGGATGTCGAAATGCCGAACATGGACGGGTTCGGCCTGCTCGAGCGCCTGCGATCGTCCCGCCGATTCATGGAGACACCAGTGATCCTCGTGACAGGGCGTGAGTCGGACTCCGATCGGCGGCGTGGGCTGGAACTGGGCGCGGATGCGTACCTCGGAAAATCGAGTTTCGACCAGGTCGTGCTGCTCGACACCGTGAATCAGTTCATCGGTGAGGCATGACACGAGTCGTGATTGCAGACGACTCGCCAACAGCGCGCCAATTGTTGCGCGCGATCATCGAGAGTGATCCTGACCTGCGTGTGGTAGGCGAGGCGCAGGATGGCGCGGAGGCTGTGGCGATGGTGACATCGCTCCGGCCTGACGTTGTCATCATGGACGTGCATATGCCAGTGAGCGACGGTCTGGAGGCGACCAAGGAAATCATGATGCGCGCGCCGACGCCCATCATCATCGTCTCGACCGCGAAGCACTATCGCGACATCGAGATCTCGCTGAGTGCTACGCAGGCTGGTGCGCTGCTGATGCTTGCCAAGCCGGCGGGTCCGGCCAGTCCCCGGTACGAGGAGGATCGGGCGGAGCTCGTCACCATGACGAAAGCGCTCGCGCAGGTGAAGGTGGTGCGCCGTTGGACAAAGCCGCCGGGCGTGCGGGTGGTTTCATCGCGTGAGCCGCGGAGCGGTACGTTCGAACTGGTCGCCCTGGCCGCTTCCACCGGCGGACCTGCCGCGCTCCGTCGTATCCTTGTCGATCTGCCGCTGACGTTTCCCGCACCCATCGTAGTCGTACAGCACATGGCGAGGGGGTTCATGGCCGGGTTCGCGCACTGGCTGGGTTCGGCCGGCGGCCTGCCGGTGCGAATTGCGCGGCAGGGCCAGACGCTGAAGCCGGGGCGAGTCTATGTCGCACCGGACGACCAGCACCTCGGCTTTACGCATGATGGTGCAGTCAAACTGTCGGATGCCCCACCGATCAATCGGTTCCGTCCGTCGGCTGACCACCTGTTCTCGTCCGTAGCAGCATCGTGGTCCGACCGCTGTGTCGCCGTGATCTGTACAGGTATGGGATCCGACGGTGCGCAGGGTCTCGATCTCGCGCACAGGGCGGGAACGTTCGTGATTGCGCAGGACGAGGCGTCCTCCGTCGTATTCGGGATGGCGCAGGAAGCGATCCAACGCAATGCAGTCGACCTGATCCTGCCAATCGATTCGATCGGCAGAAAATTGAACGACATCGTAAGAGTGGCGACCCATGAGTGAGCGATATCGCATTCTGATCGTTGAGGACAGTGCAACGCAGCGTGCTGCACTGCAGGCGCTGCTCGAGTCCCTCGGGTACGACGTTTCGGTGGCGGTGGATGGCGAGGATGCGCTGGAGTGCGTGAAGCGCGCGAAGTACGATCTCGTTGTGAGTGATGTCGTGATGCCGGGGATGAGCGGGTTCGACCTGTGTGCGCATATCAAGCGGGATGCGGACCTCGAGCACCGCCCGCCCGTTCTGCTGCTGACGAGCATGGCGGATCC
>JBBSJG010000050.1:0-18760 GCA_038257485.1 Longimicrobiales bacterium
GTGAAGTAGATCTTGTTGTCGAGCGGGTTGAATCCGACACCGCGAATGAACGCACCGGTGTAGAGCTGGGTGATGGTGTTGTCTGCGTGGACCCTCACCACCGCGGTGCCGGTCGCAGCCGCCGCCGTCCCGTCACCGATGGGAGTGAGGCCCCAGAGGTCCCCAATGGCCGAGATATCGGTAATCGTCGTACCGACGATACGGGCCACACCACCGAAACGACCGACCAGGAACGAGCCGTTCGGCATCGCGGCCAGCATACGGGGGAAGCCCGAAGGGGTGATTCCCGACACGAGCACGGAAGTGACACCGGTGGGCGTGATCTTGTACAGATCGCGGTTCACAAGTGCAACGATATCACCGTTGGGGAGCGGATCGATACCCCAGAACGCGTTGCCCGGCACACTGGCCAGCACAACCACGCGCGGATCCGGGTTGCCAACCGTGACAGGCAGATGGTAGGGCCCCACGAACGACTGGCCCGGCGTGGTGAACGTTACTGTAGCAGTGTACGACCCCGGCGTGACTCCGGTCATGTTGGCCGTGATCACGATGGGCGTGGACCCTGCTGGTGCCGCCGCGGCTGAAGTGAACAGCTGTGCCTTTGATGGCGACACATCGGTTCCCGGCTGTGGCAACGGATCACTTGACGGCACTCCGACCGGAGTCAGCGGTATTGAGGCGAGGGTTCCGCTCGCCGGCGAGGCCGTCAGCCATGGCTGATTGGTGGTAACCGTATAAGATCCCGCGTCGCGACCGGGATTGTATATCCATACGGTGTCCTGACGCATCCGCGTTTCGCCATACAGGTTCATCGAATATCCGTAGAGCGGTTCGAATCCTACGAAGGATCCAGTCGCACGACGCGTCTTGAGCACGTAGGTGCCACCTCCACCTCCGAGATTCCAGATTCGAAGCGAGTAGATGCCCGTTGCCGGGACGACGAACCGCGGGATGAGCGAGCTCAGACCCAGGCCGGACCAATCGTCGTTGTAGGCGATCTCGGTACCATCGGGCTTGACGATCGCAACGCGTGGATCGTGTCCCGTGAGTCCTGTCTGGCCCGGCACGATTGCCGCCACGTCGATTGTGTCGTTCGCGCTCAATGCAATCTCGAAGTTATGGGTCACACCGCCGGGTAGTGTCTGCACCATGGTGTCGCCCAGCGCGATCGTTCCGCGGAACCCCATCGGCTGATCCGGGACGAAGATGCGGAACAACGCCGACGGTGTGCCGAACCAGAGCCTGTCCGTGGTCAGGGCCAGGGAATATCCGAAATTGCCGGTCGCGATCGAATCGACGACGGCGCCATTCTGAATGATGTGCACGTCATGGACCCGATTGGAGCGTGCATACAGCCTGCCGCTCTGGCCGAACATCATGTCGTAGTAGAAAGTGCCGGTGGCCATCACCGTTTCCACCGCGAGCGTCTGCGGCTGAATTTTCTTCAGCGTTCCATTCTCCGTGAAGTAGATCTTCCCGTCCGTCGGATTAAAGGCAGCGCCACGCAGGTTGAGACCAGTGTAGATCGTGGTCACCGTGTTATCGGCCGCGATCTTCATCAGCGTCGTGGTATTGGTGGCGATGGCGGTGCCATCCCCGACCGATGTGAGACTCCACAGTGCGCCGACGTTCGATAGAATCGTCTGGATACCGCCGCTAATACGGACAAGGTTGTTTCCATGACTCGTCAGGTAGGAGCCATTGGGCATGACGGCGAGCATGCGCGGAACCGCGGCGGGTGACGCATTGAGGCCGGCCAGAATCGTGTTCGTGACGCCGGCACTGTTTACTCGAACCAGATCACGACCATACAGCGTAGCGATCTCGTCCGTCGCGATACGATCCATGCCCCAATACGCAACGTCCGGTGTAGGCTGCCGCACGATAACGACGCGCGGGTCCATTACCCGATAATTCAGCTCGAGCACAACTTCACCCGCCCAATCGTACCCCGGGACCGTAAATGTAAGCTGTCCGATGTATTGGCCGGGTGCCTTGCCTGCCATATTCGCCGTCACCACAATCGCGGATGAGCCTGCAGGCGCGAGCGCGGCGGAAGCGTACATCTGCATGGTCTGCATGCGCTCTGCCTTCGTCATCCCGCCCCGTTCATCTTCATCGGCCGACGGTGAAGCCGCTGGCGTGCCCCCAGGCGCCGACTGGAGACCGAGCGCATTGCTCAACGCCGTGGCGGTGACATACGCGAGATTGGATGCAACGGTGAACGTACCCGCACGCACACCGGCATTATACACCCAAATCGTATCCGTCCGCGTGGTCGCGGTCGCTGCGCGCTGTAGCCGGTACTGGGGCTCCACGACAAGGACGGGGCTGTTGGAGCGCCGCACCTTCAGCGTGAAGTTGCCCGGGTCTCCGATGTTGCGCGCGTTGATCCGGTACTGCCCGGTCGTCGGGATGACAATGCGCGGCAGCAGCGAGCCATAGCCGAGTCCGGGATAGTCGTCCCTGTTCGTGATGAATGCACCGTTCGTACCGTAAAGCTCCAGGAACGGATCAATCCCGCCAATGACCGGGGTCGGTTGCAGCATCGCGATATCGACGGTGTCACCCTGTGTAAGGTTGACATAGTACGACTGCGCGCCGTTCGTGCCGATCGTGCCGGGGATGGTATCACCCAGTGCTATCGTGCGCGTGACCGTGAAGGTTGCAGGAATCTTCAATGGCGAGTTCGCGATTCCGTTCGACGTAACGTGGATTGTATCGGTGTACGTACCCGAAGCGAGGCCGGCCGGATTCATGGAGATGGCTGCAACAAAAGTTGTCTGCGCGGTATCCGGGGTGACGGTGAGCCACGGGGCGCTTTTCGTGATTCTCACGCCAGAGGCCACACCGTCGTTCGTGCCGATGCGCAGCGTATCATTCGGTATCGTTACGCCATTGCTTCCGAGGGCGACGATCGATCGCACCGTCAGGAGGCGGGCGTTGGCGGGTGCCGGACCGTCATCGACCGGGTAGCGATCGACGGCGCTTCGAACGTGCCCGTCATCATAGACACCCATGTAGATACGGCCTTCCGCCAGCGCGACCGCTGTCCCGGTGCCCGATGAGCCATAGATCCGGCTGATGATCTGCCCGGTGTTGCTCAATACCAGCACATCGCCGGTGCGGCTGCAGCAGATACGGGCGTACATGCGGCCGGAGCGGCCAATCTCAAGGTTGTAAACCTGATCACCTACCGACAGTGTTACGAAGTTTTCAGACGTTCCGACCGCGGGATGCACGCGCCGGATTGCGCCGTTGCTCCCGTAGTACACGTATCCGTCCAGGTTGCTGTAGGCGACGGAGGTAATGCCCGTGCCCGCAACAAGCGTGGATACGACACCTGCCTGTGTTCGTTTGAGCACGGCGGTGTTGGCGGCGACCAGGAGACCGCCGTCGGGAGTGTAATCCACGTCATACGCCGCCTGTCCTGATGCCACTGTGAACAGGTCGGTCACGGTGCCGGCCGGAGCGATAGACACAACCTTATCGAGAGACGTACCTGTATATATGCCCGCGTAGGCGGTACCGTCCGGGCCCACTGTAAGTCCCTGAACCGCCCACGGTAGTGGGCCGATTGCCGGCGCCCACGGACTCAGCGAACCGGTCGCAGGGTCCATCCGGGCGACGCCCCCGTTTGTTCCGACGGCGAGCTGCCCATCGGGCAGCAGGCCGACTCCCCATGTGTTGGCCGGAATCGGACCGCCGCGCACGACACCGGCGCTCATGACGATCATCTGGGTGGTTACCACCGACTCGCCGCCCCACGTATCGGCAGGAATGCGGAATGCGATCTGCCCGCCGTATCGGCCCGGTGCAAATGTGCCAGCGGTTGCCGTAACGATGACGGGCACTGCGTTGGACGGCGCCATGAGCGCGCTGGCTGCGAACCCGAGCTGCGCCTGCCGGGCGGCCGGCGCGCTGCCGGCACGGGCCATTGGCGATTCTTCGGTTGAAAGTCCGGCCGCCGGGGAAGGTACAGGACCGCTCGCAGCCGGCAGCGTCCCTCCTGGCGTGACGGACAGATACGTCCCGCCGCTAACGACCTGAGTCGCGAATGCGACCGCGTTGGGGCCGGTGTTATACACCCATATCGTGTCGGTGCCCGCGGGCCCGCCTTGCGTTGCAGGGATAAACCGGTTGAATGCCGGATCCGTCATGACGACCGCACCGGATGCGCGCACCTTGAGCTGGTACTGACCGAGATCGACGTTGTTCTGATCGCGAACGCGCACGACATATTGACCCGTCATCGGCGCAGTGTAGCCTGCCATCACCGCACCCAAGCGCGGTAGTACTCTACGGTTATACGTCAGCGTAGTGCTTTGTCCGTCGGGAGCGACGATGTCGATTGCCGGCTCGAAGAAATAACCGGACTGATACTTCGTGTCCGTCTTGAACGCCGCGATATCGTATTTTACTCCTGCGGTCGCGTTCACCAGATACGTGTCGAACTCACCGAAGGATTCCAGCGTGCCGAACACGCTGTCACCCATGGCGAGGACGTTGCTTGCAACGCCGTCGAGGACGAACTGCGGCGCCGTGAAGAGGGCGGCGCTGCCGTTGCCCATGGTGCCGCGCATGCGCGCCCCCCAGCAGTAGGGCGTTCCGCCCGTGACGACGGCGCACGCATAACGGTCACCCGTGCTCAACGCAGTGACTGCAGCGGGAAGATTGACGAGCGTCGGAACGACCTTTCTGACCGTTCCATTGCCAGTCTGCCCCATATCCGCCAGACCCCAGCAGTATGCCTCGCCGTTCGTTTTCACAGCACACGTGTAATGCTCGCCGGCATCAACGCTGGCGTAGCCGGTTCCGACAAACTGTGGAGTGGTGAGGTGGCTGGTAACACCACCGGTGCCCAGCTGGCCTTCCCAGTTGTCGCCCCAGCACCACAGCTCACCGTTCGTCAGAACGCCGCACGCATGCTGCCAGCCGAGGCCGAGATCGGCGAAAAGCTTACCGCCCGAAACGGGCTGCGGCGTAAGTGCGTTGCCGAAATTGCCATTGCCGAAGCGGGCGCCGAAGTTGCCGCCCCAGCAGTATGCTGCGTTGGTCGTGGTGATGCCGCACGTGTATCCGCGGTCGGCATAGATCGACTGAAATGTCAGACCGCCCGACACCGGTATGGGCACGAGATAACGTAACGTATTTCCGAGCCCCAGCTGGCCGTTGTTGTTGTCTCCCCAGCAATAGGCCGCACCGGCGGAATTGATGGCGCACGTGTGGTTGTTACCAACCGAGACCTTTGTCCAGACCTGCGCGCTCGGAAGCACTGTCGGACTGTTACGCTGGGCCTGATCACCCATCCCCAGCTGGCCGGAGAAATTCGCACCCCAGCATACGATCTGATTGGCACCATTCAGCGCGCAGGTGTGGTTATCCGCATTGGCACTGATTGCAGTGTAAACGGCCCCCGTTGTGCCATGGTTCACGTTGACGGGCGAAGTGGAGATATTGCCGGAGTTGCCATCGTCACCGAGCTGACCCGACCAGTCATCACCCCAGCAGATCCCGGCCCCGGCGGTCGTCAGACCGCAAACATGGCTGCCGCTTCCCGCACTGATGGACGCGAATGTCGCGGACGTTGCAGGCTGAGTGGGCGTCAACTGACCCGGCGTCACGCCGACGCCGGCCTCACCGAAGCTGTTCGAGCCCCAGCAGTACGTGTTGCCGTTGACCGCTGCGGCGCAGGCATGCAGCTCATGCGCATCAACCGTTGCCACCGGGAGTCCTGCGAGGCTGATCTGCTTCGGTACGAGCGACCTCGCAGCCGTGCCGTCACCCAGCTGGCCGGCCTCGTTGCGGCCCCAGCAGTACAGCTGATCGTTGAGTGTTACGCCGCAGGAGCTCTGAAACCCCATGTCGAGCGAGCGGAACGTAAGGCCGCCATTGACCAGGGTGGGCGCGAGTGAAGTGGTGGTGGTGTTGTTGCCGAGTTGCCCCGTCCAGTTGATTCCCCAGCAGTATGCCGAGTCATTCGTCGCGATGCCGCACGAGTGATCTCCACCGGCCGCCGTGGTCTTGAATGACAACCCACCCGCAACCGGGCTGGGGGTGGTCGAGCGCGTCTGCGTGCCGTTGCCCAGCTGGCCGTAATCGTTGCTGCCCCAGCAATACGCCGCATCCGAAGTATCTACGCCGCACGTGATGTTGTCGTAGGCGCTGACCTGTTTCCATTTGAGACCGCCGGACACCAGGGCCGGTAGAAGCTGACGGGTCGTGGTGCCATTCCCCAGGTGCCCGGAGTTGTTGTTGCCCCAGCAGTACAGATCATCTGTGCTGTTGATCGCGCACGCGTGGAAGTTGCCGACCGCGAGGATCTTGTACGTGCCGGTCACCTGCTGTGGAGTACTCGCGCTCGTCGTCGTGCCGATGCCGAGTGTTCCTTCGAAGTTGTTGCCCCAGCAATACACCTTCTGCGTGGTGCTGAGGGCGCACGTGAAGTTCCAACCGGCCTGGATTGCACCAAAATCGACGGAAGTCGAAACCCGGACGGGCGTGGTGCGCGTGTTACGCGTGCCGTCGCCCAGCTGCGAGCTGGCGTTGTCACCCCAGCAGTACGCGGCACCGCTTGCCGCGACCGCGCACGCGTGCCGCCCGCCAGCGGTGACTACGGCGGCGGATACGTTGAGGGCAACGCGTGCCGGCGCACCTGGCGAGGCGGCGGCCGCGACCGCATTCGCAGCTGGCACCTTCGGCGATGACGCATGGGTGGCGAGCGATGAGCTGCTCATGCCGTAAGCAGCCGTGCCGAGTACTGCGACAAGGGCCACCGCGCGAACAATCGGTCGGACAAAGGCGAAATTCACCACTGGTTCCTCCTTGGAAGCCCAGCTTCGGGGAGAGATCTGCTAACGACCTGTTGAAAAACGCGCAGGCCGGTGGGCGGGACGCGGGTATTCCTTGAACGACGTACTGATCATCGCATCGGTCAACGCGGCGACGAGTTCGAAGCCGGTGCTTTCGGATAGGACTGGCTTCGCGACGAATACTGCCGTGAACAGCTTCATCTGCGGACGCCCTTCCGGCTGGGTACGCGCAAACGCAAAGGCGAGACGACCGGGTGCCTTCAGATTTGCGACGCCCGCACCCCCTGCAATACCGACGGTTGAGCTCACATAGCGCAGCAGTGAATCGGGAAACTGAAGATCCAGCTGCAGCGCCCCCACGTCTCCGGTCGGGCTCACGCTACCCATGTCGAGCACCAGTGTCACGCGCAGCGTGTCACCGGTCCGAAGCGGCTCCGGGGTGCCGGGCGCCGCTACGATCGAAATCACGGATCCGGTCGACGGCTGTGACTGGGCGCGCGCTACGGCTGGTGCCGCGCATGCAACCGCGATCGCAATGCCCGCGAAGGCTCGTCTCATCGGCTCAAGCCGATCCGGGATGAGCCCGTGCTCTTTCCTACTGCAAGGGACAGGATGACCAGTGCATCCTTCGCGGTGATCGCGCCGGTGTAAAGCGGACCATCATCGGGTGCGACGTCACAGCCGAAAAGATCGAATTGCGCGACATCCCTGCCGACAACGTGACTCAGGCAGATGAGTGCATCCCGCGCACTGACAGGCGCCGCGCCTGGCGCATCGCGCCACGAAAAGTCCACATCCCCCCACACAATGGCCGGAACCGCATACCGAATCGGAATGGTGAGATCCCCGTTCACAACCGAATTCGACCGGATAACCAGATTGCCGGTATGAACGCCGCCAGAAGCAACCGCGCTGAACCGCAATGTGAACGGCGTCGTCCCGGTGTCCGTGACAACCGTGACGAAGGCCGGCGCGCTGATCGCCTTGATGCCGACCGCACTGCCGTCCAGCGTCGAAACTCTGATGCTGTCCAGGTGTGCGACAGCCGGGCCGCCAGTCATTTCAAGCGCAGGTGAGCTGGCGAAATACCGCGATCCAGCGGGGTGGACAACGACGTTCATCGTGAGGCTGCCACCCGTCATCGCAATACTGCGCAGTTCCAGGTTGCTCGGACGGCCGGCGTAGTCCTTATCGTGTGGTATCGTGTTGTAGCTGAGCACCCCGACATTCGACGAGCCCGGAAAAACATCGCCTGCATCACCGCGGTTCCGCCCTGCATCGAGATCATCGCGGCCGTCCGCTTCCACGAGATCCACGCCCTTATGCGCTTCATCGCCGTTGACCGTATTCTCACGCAAGCGCGTTGCGTTTTCGGCTACCGCGGCGTCCACATGATAGACAAGCATGCCTTCCCGCGGCAGGAACGCGTCCGACCCCACACGCGCGCGGTGCTCCATCAGGTAGTACTCAGTCGTACCGGGCACGTTGTAGCGCCACACGATGCCGTTGTCATAGACCGGAGGCAGCACGGTGCCGGTGCTTGATGCGGAGAGCGGATGCACCTGTACCCATCCGAGAAATTCCTTCGACCATGCGCTCATATGCGCCGGCGAATTGGGATTGATCCAATTGCCGGAGGCCATGAGGTCCCAGTAGCCGAGGCCTTCCGAAGTGCCGTTGGCCGGCTGCGTGTCGTAGAGGTCCGGCAGGCCCAGGGCGTGGCCGAGCTCGTGCGCCATCACTCCGATCGGCATAATGTTTACGCCGTCGCACGCAACACCGCTCTGCAGGATGTAGTCGGAAACCCGGATCGGCGTACCGTTCGGCCTGAGGTCATTTGTTTCGAACGCTCCCCCGCCCCAGCCTTCTATGACCCACCGATGCGCCCAGATCCCCGGGCCGCCGCACTCCTTGCCCGCAGCTGGCTGCAGAAAGGCAACGACATCTGCGATACCGTCATCATCGCCGGAATTGGGAATCCCGTCCGGCCCATCATTGTCGAACAGGCCGAAATTGACCGATGCATCCGATGCAGATAGCACATGCCGGATGAAGTCACCCGTGCGGCCGAATTGGTCCGATGACCCCTGGGGCTCGTAATAGCTGCGGGGGTTCGGCAGTGTAGCCCACGAACCCACGGTGCCATTGATTGAGAACGCGCCTCGCGACATCTGCAGATAGAGGCTCCTGATCGTGATCGATGTCGTACTGGCGAACAGCTTGTTCTGATAGTCCGCGGTCGGATATGGTGCAGAAACACCAGGGTACGTGCCGAGCAGGACGGGGACGCGCAGGGTGTCACGGACGGCGGTCGGCTGCATCAGCGATACCAGCCAAGGCGACACGGCTGCGGAGACACGTGCCCTCTCGGCACGTACGCGGCTCACCTTCTGGCGCCACGCGTTCCGGAATTCGAACGGCGCCGGGTCCGCTGGCGCGGCCTCTCGGAGGGCGGCCACGGACGCACGGAGGGCGGCCGCGGATGGCGCCGCACCCCGTCGGTCCGGCGGGATCACCGCGCGATCCTGTGCGAACGTCCGCGTCGCGCTCACGAGCAGTAGCAGGGCCACAGCAAGTCGCTTCACTTGAGGTTTGCCGTCGTGCCGAAGCGGCAGGGCTGGGTCTCCGGGATCAGTGGCGGCGGCGACAGACTCGCCTTCGTGCCCCTCCCGGGTGCGACGGGACTATCCGCAAACGCAGTGACCCTAGCCGTAGCACACAAAAACGCTGAACGCGCCATCCTGACGAGTCCTCTGAGATCTGTTTTTTGGATCGGCCAAGCCCCGCGTGAGGACGCCGTTTTTTTGATGTAGGTATTGCTGGACAGTCTAGCAAGTGGCTCATGATGGCCGCGGCGAGCGCGTCATCTGTTCCGACCGCGGCTAGCATATACCTGATCGAACTGGAGCGCAAGGGGACTGATGTACTGGATCGGTATTATCGTCCGAATGCTTCGCAAGTGTACACGACAAAACAGCCGCTCCCCGATCGCGCGTGAAGCGACCCCTTTCCGCGCGCCGCCGGATTCGATTCATGTGTGGAAGGCGTTCCTGGTCCACTTTGCGCGGCGGTGTTCTCTAAACGTGTTGTCACAACGCGACTTGATCAAAGTTTCTCCGGCTGCGTTGCTGTCAGGCCTTGCAGTCCAGGCGGATCTACGTTGTCATGCGCCGGTTTCGATCTCCTTCGCCCAGCTGCGATTTTCGTCGTACCACTCGACCAGGCGTGTGATGCCTTCGCGCAGTTGCACGCGCGGCTTCCACCCGAGCAGTTTGTCACCCTTGCTGATGTCCGCCCACGTCGCTCGAACATCCGCCTTGTGCGCTTCGCTGAACACGAGGTTCGCTTCCCTGCCTGTCAGCTCCTCGATCATGCGAATCGTGTCGATGAGCAGGTGCGGCTTGTCGCTGCCCAGATTGACCACTTCATAGCCGACCTTCTTGAGACCGGCAATCGTGCCACGCGCGACGTCATCGACATACGTGAAGTCCCTGCCCTGCTGGCCGTCGCCGAAGACCTGCACCGGACGGCCTTCGCGGATCCACTGCACAAACCGGAACAGACTCATGTCGGGTCGGCCCGCCGGTCCATACACCGTGAAGTAGCGGAACACTGTGACATCAATGCCGTGCAGGTAGTGATAGGTGTAGCACATCACTTCCGCTGCCTTTTTCGATGCAGCATATGGCGACAGGGGGCGGCTCGTATCGATCGTTTCCGAATACGGCATCGGATTGTCGCCGCCGTACAGGCTCGATGTGGAGCTCAGGCAGAACTTCTCGACGCCGTGTTCGACACATTCGTGCAGCAGGTTGAGCGTCGCATCACTGTTGGACTCGTTGTAGATCCACGGGTTGTCGACGGACGGGCGGACGCCGGCGCGCGCGGCGAGATTGATGACACCGTCGTATTTCGCACCCTTGAACAGCTTGTGCGTTGCCTTTCGGTCCGTGAGGTCCATCTTCTCGAACTGGAAGTTCTCCCGTTCCTTGATGCGATCGAGGCGCCAGTGCTTGAGGCGCACATCATAGGCGTCGTTCAGATTGTCCGCGCCGACGACTTCATGACCGTCATCCAGCAGCTGCTCGACGACCTTGGATCCGATGAATCCGGCCGCTCCCGTAATCAGATATCGCATGGTTCCTGTACTGTCTTGAAATAGTGTAATCGTGTCGATGTCATCGGCTGGGTGCGTAGACCATGCGTTTCACATGGGGCGCGCCCGATGCCGTCTGCAGCTTCAGAACATAGATGCCATTGGACATTTTGCGCCCGCTGTCATCGGTGCCATCCCAGCGGAGTCGGATGCACGCCTCATCCGAAACGACCTGGCCGGTTCGCCCGTAGATGCCTGCCGCCAATGTGACCGGCGCACACCCAGGCGCTGGGATC
Source organism: Longimicrobiales bacterium (assembly GCA_038257485.1). Classification (GTDB taxonomy): domain Bacteria; phylum Gemmatimonadota; class Gemmatimonadetes; order Longimicrobiales; family RSA9; genus DASUXU01. Next base: position 11,208 of record JBBSJG010000050.1, read on the forward strand.
AGCCTGCGAACGAGGTTACCCCGCGTGTCATGCACAGTCAGCGTCACGGGTCCGGCGTCTGCCAGATCGAACCAGATCCGGGTATCGAGCGTACCGAGATCCAGGCGAGGAAATGGATTCGGGAAGTTCTGGTAGAGGATCGTCGCAGGAGGCCGGTCATCGGTTGCGACAACGAACGGCGCCGTGCTGTGCACAGTATCGACCTGACCGGTGCGGGTGCGCGCGATCACGCGCCAGCGATACGACTGGTTCGGCGTGAGCGCTTCCGGCATGCGCACGGTCGACGATGTCAGGCCGGTGATGCGCTGCGCGATGTCGCCAGTCGCATGTCGCAGGACCTGGACTTCGTAGGTAAAGGGCCCGACAGGCGGCGGCGCCGCGAGTGGCAGCCACGTAAGCTCCGGCTGTGTCGTCGTCGCAAACGTGGTCTGTTCGCCCGCGAGTGTGAGCAGCTTCACCCAGTCGGGCATGCGGAACTGCTCGGGCAGAGATGCGCGGGTCACACCCACCGGCGTGGTTGCGACAATGCGCCAGAACAGGCGGTTCGACGGCGGAATCGCGAGCCTCGCGGTCAGCACCGATGCCTCGCGCACGGTATCCGTGAATACGACGTTGGTGAATGCGACGTCGGTCGCGACCTGTACGCGATACGTGACAGGGCGCATGACGTCATTGATCAACCGGGTAGTCCACGAGAACGTGGGCGCGATTGATGTCGCAGCACCCGTGATGTCCGTGGGATTCACGACACCGAGCGAGATGCCTTCGGGAAACAGGATGGCCGCGCCGATGTCGGGCACACCCCATCCCACCGCGTTGTCTGGCCGCGTCGCGGCAGAGCCCGCGAGTTGGAGTGCGCGCCGCACGGCCATCGCACTCAAGTCGGGCCACGCCTGCATGAACATTGCCGCACCGCCTGCGATCAATGGTGTCGCGTAGCTGGTGCCCGCGAGACCGAGGTCGAAGCTGATGAGGGTCTGACTCGATGCGCCGATCATCCCCACACCGAACGCGGACACTTCCGGCTTGGTCCGTCCATCCGACGTCGGACCGCGTCCCGTGAACCCGGGATTGAACGACGCGGGATTGCCGAACCGATCCACAGCGCCGACCGCGACGATGCTGTCGGCATCCGCCGGTGCGGACAGCGTACCGGCCGCCGGCGTCGGCCCATCACCCATTGCCTGCACGACCAGGATGTTGCGCCGTGCCGCTTCGTCCGCCTGCCGTGTGACAACCGTGAGGTCGCCGTTCAGAGTGTCGTACGGCAGATCCGGACGGTCGTTGTAGTTGTAGCGGAATGCGACGGATGAGCTGATGATCTGCGCGCCCAGCGAATCCGCCCACTCAACCGCCGCAACCCAGCGGTCCTCATCGACCTTCGTATCACCCGGCTCCTCGTCGACTTTGGCAAGAAGGAAGCGCGCTCCGTGCGCGGGCCCTACGATCAGGCCGGGGAGGTAGCCGCCGAGAATCGACCACACCTGCGTGCCATGCCGCTCCTGGTCGAAGCCTGTGGTATCGCCCGGCTCATTCGCGACGTTGCCGTCTTTGTTGATGAAATCACGCTGCGCGACGACAGCGCGCGAGGAGAGCGCCTCGTGACGCGGCTCGAACCCGGTATCGAGGATGGCGATGCGAATGTTCGTACCGACATAGCCGAGCTTGTGCGCGGGCTCGATCCCGAGCTGACGGATGCCGGGATAGTTGGGGCCGTAAAACGCGCTGTCCGCGATTGCATTGGTGGCACCGACATGCGCGCTGCCGATGGCAACGGTGGGCGCCGATGTACGATGCAGTGACGCGACCGGCCGTATCGCCGCGACGTCGGACATGCGTGCAATGCGCGCGATCTGGCGGGGGGTGGCCTCGATGCTGACCGCGCGCAGCCAGCGGCTCTGGTGACGGATCGTTGCACCCGACGCCTCGATGCGCGCAATCAGCCGGGGCGGAATTGGCGCGTCATTGGCGAACGTGCCCGTCCCGTCGCGCAGCCGTCTCGCCACAGCGTCCTCGCCGATCGCGGGCGGCGCGTTGGAGTGCGCGGCGGATTCGGTGAAGAAGACCCATACCGCACGCGTTTCCCGTTCGGTCGCGGAGCGCGTCCCGCACGCGGCGATCGCGCAGGCGAGAGCGAGACCGAGAACCCAGCGTCCCATGCTACGCGCCAACCCCGATCTCCGCGGCTTCGTCGAGTCGCACACCGACGATCGTACTGATGCCGGGCTCCTCCATGGTCACGCCATAGAGCCAGTCCGCGGCTTCCATGGTGCGCGGATTGTGTGTGATGACGACGAACTGCGTCTCGCTCTTGAACTTCTCGAGCATCATTACGAACCGTCCGACATTCGCATCGTCGAGTGGTGCATCGACTTCGTCGAGCACGCAGAACGGGCTCGGTTTGACGAGATAGATCGCGAACAGCAATGCCAGTGCGGTAAGCGCGCGCTCACCGCCGGACAGCAGATGGATGCGCTGCGTCTTCTTGCCCCGAGGCGAAGCACTGATGTCGATCGGGCTCTCCAGCGGATCATCCGGATCCTCGAGCCGCAGGTCGCACTCGCCGCCCTCGAACAGTGTCTGGAACGTGGTCGTGAAATTCGAGCGGACCGCCTCGAATGTCTCGTTGAACAGATCCTTCGCAGTCTTGTTGATCTGCCGGATCGCATTCTGCAGGTCGTCCCTCGCCTTCACGAGGTCGTCACGCTGCGTCGTGAGGAACTCCAGACGCTTGCTCTCCTCGTCGTACTCCTCCATCGCGAGCATGTTGATCGGACCGAGCCGCTCGATGTCCGTCGTCGTCGCTGTGAGCTCGGCGCGGAGCTGGTCGACTTCACCTTCGACAGGACTCGCGTCCTCCACCAGCTGCTCGAACGGCCTCGCCCACTCCGCCTCGAGACGCTCCCGCACACGAAGCTCCGCTGCGTCGGCTTCCGTCCGCTGGATCTCCAGCCGGTGGCGCATCTCGCTGCGCTCCTCGGTCGACCGTCGCAGGGTGCGGACTTGCGTCTCGAGTGTGATCGCAGCATCGGCTGCAGCCGTGAGCCGCTCTTCGATTGTGCGCAACTCCGCGGCAATGCCATCGCGCTCACGGAACAGCTCTTCCAGTGCCGAGCCTGACCCGCTGCGCACACCTTCCAGCGCCTCAACGGTACCCTTGTGGCCCAGCTCCTCCTGCTCGAGCGAGGCAATACGGTTGGCCGCGTTGTCGAGTTCCTGCCTCGTACCAGCCATGCGACGCTCGAGCGCCGTGAACGCACCCTCCGCGCGCGCATGTGCCACACGCAGCTCGGCCTCCTCGTCACGGACATCTTCCCACGCGGATTCCTTCTCCGTCAACGCGCCGGTCGCGGTCTGCCACGACGTACGATGATCGTTCAGCTCACGCTCGAGCTCCTGCCTGCGCTCACGCCCGGCGCCGGCCTCGGCTCGCGCACGCTCGACAATGTTCTCGAGCTCGTCGCGTCGCTTCAGCAGGGACTGATGGATCTGCTCGGCGCGCGTGTGCCTGCCGCTCCGCGTCACTTCATCCGCACTCGCACGGCGAAGCTCCAGCTCCGCAGTCTGCACCAGCGACTGCACTTCGCGCAGCGTTTCCTCGGCGTCGACAACTGCATCACGCGCAAGGACGCGGACGCGCTGCGCCTCGTCGCGTGCGTCGGCCGCTGTCGCGGCGGACGCTCTCAGTTCTTCCAGCTTTTCGCGTCGTCCCACGATGACCGGCTCGCTCGCGGGGACACCCGCGAACTCGATCATGTCGAGGAGCTCCCTGAGCTTCGACAAAGCGGACTCGGGCAGCAATGCGACTGCGCCATGCACGTCCGCTGTCGCTTCCTCGCCACTCTGACGACGCGTGATCCAGTCACGCACGCGGCCGATTGTATCCGTGTCCTTCACGACCACTGCCTGCAGCAGGCTGCCGAGTGCGCCTTCCAACGCAGCCGCGCGGGCCGGCTTGAGCTGCAGGAACTCCGCGACCGGGCCAAGCAGGCCGTCGATCTCGTTGCGATGAGTGAGCGCAGCTGCGACCGCAGGTGCATAGCCGCGGTATTCACGCTCGAGTGTCTCGATCGCGACTGCCTGCGCGCTCAATCTGCTCGCGGCGTCTTCCGCTTCACTCAGCGACTTGCGCGCATCCGTCTCGCGGGCCCGCAGCACATTGACGTGCTCTTCCGCTGCCGCATATTGGTCTTTCAACGTCTCGAGCCGCTCATCGAGCGAACGCGCGTTCTCCGTGAACAGGTCACCCTGCTCCGCGAGCTGCGTGATCTCGTGACCGAGCTCGTCCTCTTCCTGCTGCAACTGGTCGAGCCGCTGCAGTGCATCACTCGCGCGCGCATCACTCGCGGCCGCGTCCGTCTCGTGTCTCGCGAGCATGCGCGTCAGTTCGTTCTCCCTCGCCCTCGCCTCTTCATCCACGCGCCGCACATCCATCACCTGCTGACGCAGCACGCTCTGGCGCTCCTGCACCTCGGTCACGCGCCCGGTCAGGTTCTCGACAACGCCAGCCTGCCCCGTCCGCTCCGTTTCGAGCGACGACTGCTCGGACTCGAGTGCACTGATGCGCGCGCGCAGTTCGTTGCGTTCATTCGCGATCTGGACCAGCCGACGCTCCGCATGTGTGCGGCGCTCCTCATTGACTGCAAGCTCGCGCTCACGGTCGGCAATGCGGCGGTTCAATTCCTCGAGTGCGGTTGCGACGGCGTTACGCTCACGGCCTGCATCCGTCGATTCAATGCGACGGCTCTCGAGCTCGGTCTCGGCAGTGGACAGTGCCGCGCGCGCGGCGGGTTCATCCCGCGTGAGGTCCTCGAGATACGTCGCCGTCTGCTCGAGCGTCTTCTGAACACGCGCGAGCTCGCCGGTCGCAACTGCCACTTCCAGATCCAGGCGACGCTTGCGCAGCTCCTGATAGCGCTCCGCCTTGCTGCGCTGACGTGCCAGACTGCGCACCTTGGTGGTGACTTCGGACACGAGGTCCTCGAGGCGCGAGAGGTCGGTCTCCGCCGCCTCGAGTCGACGCTGCGCAGACTTGCGCCGGTCCTTGTAGCGGCCGATGCCCGCTGCTTCCTCGAACATGTGGCGACGGTCGTCCGGACGATCCGACAGGATCCTGTCGACCATACCCTGCTCGATGACCGTGTAGCTGTTCGCGCCGAGGCCCGTGTCGCGGCACAGGTCCATGATGTCGCGCAGGCGGGTGGACTGACGGTTCAGCTGGTAATCACTGCCGCCGTCGCGGAACACGACTCGCCGGATCTCGACATCGCGCTGCGGGATATTGAGCAGCTGCTGCGAATTGTCGAACTCGAGTGACACCTCCGCGCGCGCGAGCGCGCGACGCTGTGTCGTGCCCTGGAAGATCGCCTCTTCCATCTTCGATCCGCGGATCGCGGACGCGCGTTGTTCGCCGAGGACCCAGCGAATCGCGTCGCTGATGTTCGACTTGCCGCAGCCGTTCGGCCCGACGATCGCCGTGATGCCGTCGTGGAAATGCAATTCCGTCTTATCGGCAAACGACTTGAACCCCTGGAGTGTCAGACGACGTAGTCTCATTTTTTCGAACGACCCGTTCTCGTTACAAGGCTATCTTTCACACCGGCCCCCTTGAGGAGCTGGCGCATCACATCGGATTCGGCGAGTCCAGCGTAGGCGCCGCCATACACGCGCCACACGTTCTCGCCATTGATGGACCCCTCGACCACGTAGGTCGGGATCCCCGTCTTCTCGAGCTCGGCGACACGCTTTGCAGCATCGTCCGCCGTCGCATACTCATCCACCAGGAACGAAAACGGCATCTGCCGCACGTCCTGCGGCGCGGAGCCGGTCTTGACCTTGTGCACGAGCAGCGTGTCGCGTGTTGCTGTTGCAGCCGCGGAGTCCATGAACGGACCCGCGAACACGTGATAGTACTGCACGTTCTCGCGCACCAGCGGCGCCACGAAGAAATGGATGCCGGCTTCGGCGGTCGTGAGTGCAAGCAACCGCGTTGCCGCCGTCGCAAGCTGAGTGTGCGCCTCCAGCGCGACGACGAATGGGAGCGGCACCATGGCAAGTGAATCGACGGGTGGTATGGCGGTTGTGATAACCGGCCGTACGACCGCGTCGGCCGCCATCTGCGCAGCGCGCCACTTGAGGTAATATACCGCCCCCGCAATCACGACGAGCACCGCCACCACGGCGAGTGGAATCAGCCACGGACTGCGCTGGCGACGTGGTCCCTGCTCGCCCTGGCGCAGTTGCGGCGGTTCACCGGGTAACGTGCCGGTCGGTTCGGACTGTCTCGCCGTCCGCGTGTGCTGGGCGGGCGTTTTTTCGGCATCCGTGCGCCGATCGACGCCGTCGACTGGCGAGGGCGAGGGCGAGGGCGAGGGGGGCGTCTCCCGGGTGGACGGCCATCCTGCGATCGGCTCGGCATCCGACGGCGGCGCCATCATGGCCGCGCGCTGCCGTGCGCGCAGGTCGGCGATCAATGCTTCACGGCCACTGCCCTCGCGAGGGACCCGGAGGCTCTCGAAGTCCGCATCGGACAGCCGCTCGGCCCCGACGTTGCCGTCGAACGTGGCCGCGCGTTCGAAGGTGGCCGCCCGCTCGATCTCCGTGATGTCATCGACGATGAGCGGGGGCGAGTGGCGGGCGGGACGAAGATCTTCGCTCGCGGAGATTTCGCCGGGCGCGTCAGGGCTCGCCTCGTATTCTTCAGCCGTCGGAACAACACCGCCGCCTGCGACGGCTGCGCGAGTCGGGAAATCGATCGTTGCTGACGTTTCCGCGGAAACGTCGGCGTCGGCGATGGGCACGGTCGGTGTGAGCACCGCGACGATCGCATACGGCCGGGGCATCGACTCCGCCGCGGCCGGGAGGTCACTCTCGTCCGCGATGATGATCACTGCGCCGACCTTGCCGGCGAGTGCATCGAGTCCCGCGGCATGCGCGGGCACGCAGAGCAACAGCGTGTGACCTGTTGCCGACTCCTGTGCAATCATGCGACGCCAGTCGCCCGATGCCAGAACTTCCCCCGCGTCCGCAGCATAACCGGCCGGGACAAACGAGAACTTGTGGCCGGCCACCGGCCGCCACAGCAGGCGGAGCGACGTGCCGAACGCGAATGCGTCAGCCACACCCTCGTCATTGCTCGCCCCGAGCAGCTCGTGAAGAACAGGATTCTCGAGCCCCAGGTCGACCAGCACCGGCGTGCGGTCGGCGATGCTCCACGCATTCGCAATCGCAATCGCCGCCTGATGCCCGTACCCGCTCCGGACGGCACTGTCACCGATGACCAGCAGCACGGCGGACAGTGCGGCTGCAGGGCCTCGGACGAGGGCTTCCAGAACGGGCGAATCAGCGCCGATCGATGGGTCGAATGGCGTGTTTTCGGGCCAGGATTGCAAGAGTTTTAGGGGTGAGGGTTTGTGAGGGTGTGGTGATAGGGGAAAATACTGGAAAAACGCATTTTGGGCTAGCGGAAGGCGTGAGGGGCCGGGGGGAACCGGCCGCCGCCCTTCGTCACGCTCCTGGCGCCGAATCCACCCTCGCAACGTCTCTGCGGAGCA
>JBBSJG010000051.1:0-18739 GCA_038257485.1 Longimicrobiales bacterium
GCCTACGCCGATGCCGCCCGGCGGACGGTCCATCCACCACGCAACCAGCTGCCAGAGCGCCAGCAGGAAGATCACCGCCGCGGACAGTCGGAAGACCACTGCGGCGATATGGAGACCAGCCTGCGACTCGATGTCGTCTTCGCGGACTTCCACACCCGCGAGTATCGCCCGGCCCGATCCGGCGCGGTCGTCGCTCTTTCCCGTCCATTTCATCATCCGCCCCCTTGCTTGCTTCCACCCTGTACGACCGCACTTCCGCGCGCCTGTGCCACCTGTGCACTTCCTGTGCTTAACGCCGTTGCCTGTCTCCGTGCACGGTATATTGTAGCTGCCACGGCGGGCGCCAATCCCGGCTCGCGTGCAGCAGCGGCGCAACCAGCATTGTCCCCTTCGCCGGTTAGCTCTCTGACCTGACGGCCGCTGAGGCCACCGTGTCCTCGCCAGGCGCGTGCGCGCAGGCTGATTCCGATGCTGATCTTTTAGATCCGGTCGAGCGCGGCGCGCACCGCGTCGCCCGTGAAGCCCCGTCGGCCGAGGTACCCGGCGAGGCGTCGCCTGAAACGATCGCGCTCCTCGCGGTCGCTGGCGGCAGGTGATGGGCGGGTTCGCAGCCACTTCCCGGCGGCGGCGGCGCACAGATCGAGATCGGCCACACCCTCCCTGGCCATGACACGTGCGACGGCGTCGCGGGCGGTATCCGGTGCCACGCGTTTCCTCGTCAGCTCCGCCACGAGTGCACGGGCGCCCCGCGGACGGAGCAGCAGACGATCACGCACCCAACCTTCCGCGAACGCCATGTCATCCATGAGGCCCATGCGTTCGACTTCGGTCAGTGCATGCCGCACCGCCTCATCGGCATACCCCTTCCGTCGCAGCCTGTCCGCGAGCTCGCCTGTGGCGCGCGCCCGCGTCGCCAGCAGTGATAGAGCGGACTGCTTCGCCTGCCATTTCGCATCCGCCAGGACAAAACGTTCGAGCGTCGCAGCATCGATCACTCCGCCGACAGACAGCAATTCCCGCACGACGATCTCGTAAGCGACGCCGCAGCGGAATTCCCCATTGACGAAGAGGTTGACGCGCTCGGTGGTGCGGCGCTGCGCCTTCAGTGCCGTGACGGTGAGTGACATCGTATCCACGGTGGAATACTATCAGGACTGGCTTGCGCCGTGAATAACTGAAACGGACAACATGAAGCGAGTGACGCCGCAGAGCGGAGCGCATCCTGTTCGGCTGACGGCCGACGGTCGTATATTCAGAAGTGCTCGTTCCCAAGCTCGTCACCACCATCCGCGGCTATGATCGCAAGACATTTCTCGCCGACCTGACGGCCGGTGTCGTTGTCGGCATTGTCGCCCTTCCGCTCGCGATTGCGTTCGCCATCGCGAGCGGTGTAACACCCGATCGCGGTCTCTACACAGCCGTCATTGCCGGATTTCTGATCAGTGCGCTCGGCGGTTCGCGCGTCCAGATCGGCGGGCCGACGGGCGCGTTCGTGGTGGTGGTCTACGGCATCGTGCAGCAGCACGGCATCGACGGCCTCCTCGTGGCAACCATGATGGCGGGCGTAATCCTGATCGGACTCGGCGTCACTCGATTGGGAAGCGCGATCAAGTTTGTGCCTCACCCCGTCGTGCTCGGGTTCACGAGCGGGATCGCCCTGATCATCTTCTCGAGCCAGATCAAGGATCTGCTCGGGCTGCGCATGGGCGACGTACCGGCCGATTTCTTCGCGAAGTGGTCTGCACTCGCGACCCACATCGGGACCGCGAATGCTGCCGCCATCGGCGTAGCCGCACTCGCGCTCGCGATCATCGTCCTGTGGCCGCGCGTCAGCCGTCGCATCCCGGCTCCGTTCGTGGCGCTGGTGGTTACAACGGCGCTCGTGCAGTTCGCGAATATCGACGTAGAAACACTGGCGGGCCGCTTCGGCGTGATCTCGTCGTCCATCCCGACGCCGCACATCCCGCGCGTGGACTTCGCGACACTACAGGCACTTGTACCGGCGGCATTCACGATCGCACTGCTGGCCGCCATCGAATCGCTGCTCTCGGCTGTCGTCTCGGACGGCATGATCGGCGGACGTCACCGCTCCAACATGGAACTCGTCGCGCAGGGCGTCGCGAACATTGCGAGCCCACTCTTCGGTGGCATCCCGGCAACGGGCGCAATTGCACGCACTGCGACAAACGTCAAGAACGGCGGCCGCACACCTGTCGCAGGCATCGTGCACGCGATCACACTGCTCATCATCACGCTTTTCTTTGGTCGACTCGCCGGGCTGATCCCGTTCGCGACGCTCGCCGCCATCCTCGTCATTGTCGCATACCACATGAGCGAGTGGCGAGGATTCGTCGCGGAGTTCTCGGCGCCGAGGAGCGATGTCGTCGTCATGCTGGTGACGTTCGCGCTCACTGTCGCGGTCGACCTGACCGTAGCGCTCGAAGTGGGCATGGTGCTCGCCGCATTCCTGTTCATGAAGCGTATGGCCGATGTCACCAATGTGCAGGTCGTAACGAGGGAGTTCAGCGATGACGGCAGCGACGGGGAGGATGGCGCCACGTTGTCCCATGTGCCGGCGGGCGTAGAGATCTACGAAATCAACGGCCCGTTCTTCTTCGGTGCTGCGCAAACGTTCCGCGAACAGGTCGAGACGACGCTGGGTACACCACGCGTTCTGATTCTGCGCATGCGCAATGTGCCTGTCATCGATTCGTCAGGCCTGCATGCATTGGGGGAGGTCGTCCGCCGCTCGCGGAAGGACGGTGTCCTCGTGATTCTATCAGGCGTCCAGCCGCAGCCGCGCGAGGCCATCGAGCGCTCCCACCTCGTGGAAGCGCTCGGCGCCGCGAATGTCTGCGATGACATCGATGCAGCGCTCGCGCGCGCCCGCCAGCACGTCGCCGTGTAGCCGTGTAGCCGCTAATGTAGCGGCCGCCAGACTAGCGCACGCCCAGCAGCTCCACGTCGAATACGAGCGTAGCATTCGGCGGGATGACACCACCCGCACCGCTGGTGCCATAGCCGAGCTCCGGCGGGATGATGAGCGTGCGCTTGCCGCCCACCTTCATGCCGGCGACGCCCCTGTCCCATCCCTGAATGACACTGCCTGCACCGAGCGCGAACACGAACGGCTGACCGCGATCGCGCGAACTGTCGAACCTGGCGCCGTGATGGTCGGGCTTCCCTTCGTCATGCAACCAGCCGGTGTAGTGCACCGTCACGGCCTTGCCCGCGACTGCCTCATCACCCGTGCCGACTTCGACGTCTGTCATTTTCATGATGGTTACCGCTCCCTGTAGTAAAGACGCATGGCGATCGGCCATGCAACTGCAACAATGACCGCCGATGCGATGAGCACCCATACGACGTCGGCGCCGGCAGGTTCGCCTTGCATCAGGCTGCGTGATGCGCTCGCCAGTCGTGTCACCGGGTTGACCTGCACCACTGCCTGCAGCCAGGGAGGCATGGTCGACACCGGCACGAAGATATCGCTCGCGAATGTGAGGGGGAACAGAAACACGAAGCTCATGGTCATCACGGATTCCGGTGACTTCATCAGCATGCCGACGATGATCCACACCCACGCGAGTGCAAAGCAGAACACCTGCACGAGGACGAAAGCCGCGAACACGCCCGTGAACCCGCCGGCGGGGCGGAACCCGAGAATGAAGCCGATGATCAGAATGAGTGCGCCGGCAACCGAGTAGCGGAAGACGTCGCCAACCAGTGCTCCGATGAGCGGCGCGGGCTGCCACATCGGAAGCGAACGGAACCGGTCGTAGAGACCCTTCTGAATGTCCGTATTCAGACCGACACCCGTATAGACTGTGATGAACACGACGGTCTGTACGAGGATGCCCGGCAGGAGGTACTGGATGTATTCCCGCGGCGATCCGCCGATGGCACCACCGAAGATGTACGTGAACAGCAGCGTGAACATGATCGGCGTTACCGTGACGTCGAACAATTGAAACGGTACATGCTTGATCTTGAGCATGGCACGCCATGCGAGTGTGCCGACGGCCGCACCCGCCGACGCAGTGCGCGGCCTCGCGCGTCCCGTGAGGCTCCCGCCGTGCCGCATCGCGCCTTCCCGCATCATGTCAGTGCTCATGGCTGCTTCCTGTGTCTGCTTCAGCAGGATGTCCGGTCAGCGCCATGAACACCTCGTCCAGACTTGGCTGCCCGACCGAGAACTCTGCCACTTCGATCTTCTCCTCCGTCAACATCGCCAGCACACGCGCGGCCTGCGCGGTATCGTCCAGACGCGCGGATACCAGCGTCGGCTCATCGGACGGCAGGATCCGGTCGCCGAGTACGCGAGCGATGACGGCGACCGCCGTCGCCTGGTGCGCAGCGTCCACCAACCGGACATGAAGTGCGTTCGAGCCCACCGACGCCTTCAACTCGCGGCTCGTGCCTTCCGCGATGACCCGACCGTGGTCGATCACCGCCATACGCTCGGCAAGGCGATCCGCCTCCTCGAGATACTGCGTGGTGAGCAGTACGGTCGTGCCTTCCGCTGCAATACGTCGCACCAGGTCCCAGACCTGGTTGCGGCCCCGCGGGTCGAGCCCCGTTGTCGGCTCATCGAGAAACAGGATCTCGGGAATCGCGACGAGGCTGGCAGCAATGTCGATACGCCGTCGCATACCACCGGAATACGTTTTTACCTGGCGTGTCGCGGCCTCCTCGAGATCGAACGCATCCAGCATTTCGTTTGCTCGCTCGCGTGCGGCTTTCCACGAGAAGCCAAGCAGCCGGCCGACCAGCACGAGGTTCTCGCGCCCCGTCAGGTCCTCATCGACCGATGCATACTGGCCGGTCAGACTGACCTTCTCCCGCACCGTCCTCGCCTCACGCACGACGTCGTGTCCCAGAACGAGCGCCGTACCGGCGTCAGGCCGGAGGAGTGTCGCCAGCACACGCACCGTCGTCGTTTTGCCCGCGCCATTGGGCCCGAGCAGACCGTAGACCGAGCCCTGGGCAATGTTCAGGTCAATGCCGTTGAGCGCCTTCGTTTCGCCGAAGGCCTTGGTCAGGCCGTGTGTTTCAATCGCCGTCATGCAGGTAGTTTCAGGTCCAGAGCGGGACTATGCAATGCCCGCGATCCAGTGTAGCATGCGTTCGGAATTCACTGGTTGATCAATATCTCCGGCAAGCAGGAGTAGCCCTCATGCCGTCACGGAAACTCTCGGCGGAACAGCGAAAGGAAGTGCTCGCGGCGCTCCAGTCCCGTTTCGAGAAGAACATGAAGCGTCACGCAGCAGTTCGCTGGAGCGACGTCCAGGCGCGTCTGGAAGGAGACCCCGGGAAGCTTCGTTCCCTCCATGAAATGGAAAGCACGGGCGGTGAGCCGGACGTTGTCGGCCAGGATGCAGCGACTGGCGAGTTCATCTTCGTCGATTGTTCGGCGGAAAGTCCGAAGGAGCGCAGGAGCGTGTGTTATGACGCCGATGCGCTTGCATCGCGGAAGGAGCACAAGCCGGCAGACAGCGCCAGGAACATGGCCGCGGCCATGGGCATCACGATGCTGACAGAGGATGAATACCGCGCACTGCAGAAGCTCGGCGATTTCGACACGAAAACGTCGAGCTGGGTGGATACGCCCGCCGACATCCGAAAGCGCGGTGGCGCTCTGTTCTGCGACAAACGATTCGGCCACGTATTCCTGTACCACAACGGAGCGGAGTCGTACTATGCGGGCCGTGGCTTTCGGGGGTCGATTAGAGTCTGACGGACGTGAAGAGGGGGCCGCGACGTGGCCAGCAGTCCCACTTATTGTATATCCGAGAATATGTAAAGTCCATATTCTCGATTCAGAGCTGAACGAAAACGGCGTTCCATCCCGTTCTACCAACTTGACTCAGGTCCATCAAGCCATGGCTTGCAGCCGTTTCGGAACCTGCGCATCTATCATGGCCGTCAGCTGCTCGCCGAAGGCGTCATCCGCACCGGTGGCGCCGATTCGGTCCCGGACCCGATTGAGCGCGGCCGGGACATCCGAAAGGAGAGCCGTCACCCGGTCGACCACTGCGGCCTCGTCCACCTCCAACGACCGCGCCAACGCCTCCCAATGCCTCCGCCGCACGTACGCTGCCCTGTATTCGGTCCCGATCCGCATCGCGAGTCGGGCCTTCCCCGGATATTCCACCTGGGGGTAAGGGAGGATGCTGATCACGTCATACAGCGGGGCAAGCGAGGGCCTGCTGCCGTTGTAGATGAGAGCATAGTTCTTTGCGTGCGCGTCTGTGCCGAGGATCAGCCAGTTCAACGCGACCGCGTCGATGAATGAGGGCAGGTCCACGTCCGGCTCACAGGCGTTCTCGATCAGCAGCTGGCCGCACTGAACCAACCCCGGTCCCCCCTCGGACTCGTATTTCGATGCCGGGCGGACACCCAATGCCTGACACATATCCTCCTGGTGAATCCGTTCGACCTGGCCCTCCGCCACCCAGATCCGATCAAACCGCTCGACCACAAACGCCACCTGGTCTTCCACCAACAGGACCTCGGAGCGCGCCGTCGGCAGCCCTAGCTCGTCTGAGAGCAGCAAGCAAAAGTGTTCGTTCATCGCCAAGTGGTCCAAATCCATTGCCGGCGGTTTCAGGATATGGGTGGACGGAAGGGCGGCGGTGGTGGCCGCCCATCGATCGCCGTCTCTATACAAGACGATCTTCGGTTGCGCGCCGGCCAGGCTGAAGTACCCACCCGCACCCTTCACCGCGGCTCCACGCCCGTACACCTGTATCACGTTGCGCAGGCGGTCGGCGACCTCGCTCTCGGTCAGCCATTCCAACGGTCCTGCGGGCTCACCGCCCATCTTCTCCGCCCGCTCGATCGTCACAAACTGAACGGCGCCAGGACACTCCTCCCCAACGTTGGCAAGGAGACCGTACGCATTCCCGCCTGAGACCTGGAAGCGCTTGCCCCAGCTATCCAGCACCTCCTTCCGCTCCGGGAGCAAACCTTCCAGGTATGCGCGCACCGGTCCGTCTCCGTGCGCGAGCGCGAGCAATGGCAAAGAATGCGACAGGGGGTAGGCCCCCTCAGCGTCGCGCCACTCCTCTTCATACGTGAAAGAGAGTCGGTCGCCTGTCGCACGACGGACAACGCCCACGCGGCGGCCGCGGAGGAGGACCACGAGTTCTGGCGGCACCATTACTCGCTACGGGTCTTGGCTGGAGGTTTGTCCCACGCCGGGAAGCTGAATGAGGATCGCGCGCGCGCTACGGCGATCGATTTCCCCGCCTTGGTAATGGCCGGCCGGCCACGGACCGTATTTCGGATCGGTTCGCCTGATTTGACAGCCGGGGGCTTGTCTCCGGTTCCGGCCGCGCTCAGCCGGAGGCCCAGAGCCTGCAGCACAGAAAACACCAGCCCGAGTTCAGCGGTCGACTTACCGCCTTCCAGTTCCGAGATCCACGGCCGCGACACTTCTGCAGCCTCAGCGAGCCGGGATTGAGACCATCCCATTTCCCGGCGCCGCTGGCGCACCAAGAGCCCCAGACTGCGGGGATCAGTGACGATCATTCATGCCCCCTCTGGTAGTCGTACGCTTACATCCATCCCAATGTAACCGAACGACTACAAATCACGCAAGTGTCGTCGAACGACGACAGAAGTCCCTACTTCGGGCCGTCCTCGGTTGTCGATCGGCGACGCGCTCGAAGGGTGCGGGTGTGTCAGGCCGCACGTTCGAAGTATCGGTTGCGGGGGCGCGCGCGCTCGCGGAATCCAAGTTGATGCGGGACCGGTTGTGGAGGGGCGTAGACCTGGATCTGGTGTGGCGGGCTACTTGAGCCAGATTATATCAGTGGTCGCACCAGGATTTGAACCTGGGACCTCACGGATGTGAACCGTGCGCTCTAACCAGCTGAGCTATGCGACCTGCACTATACTCCCACGGGGAATTGAACCCCGGTTCTCGCGCTGAGAACGCGATGTCCTAGGCCACTAGACGATGGGAGCGTCCGAGCCGATAAAGATATCCGAAGCGCCCCCTTCGTCAACCCGTCCCGCCCGCTCAGCCCCGTCCTCCGTCGCATTTATGTCCGTTTATCATCCACTGTGCTGACATCGATCAAACACCCAGATACTTGGTGTCCGCCAACAAATATGTGTAATGCACTGTCCAATAAATGAGCATGTGCCTGAACTGGGCCATAGCAGTGTAAGTTGTTATGCGAAAACATATTAGGGGGAATGACGCGGTGGGCACAAAACTGGCCATATAATTATCAGACAACACCTCAACCGATTGGCAGTCCCGATGGCCGCCTCAGATTCAATGTGAACAACTGATGGACACCGCCGCCGACTCCGTCGGATCGGATGACGCAGTACGCCGGAGCGAGCAGCAGTATCGCCTGCTGTTCGAGCGCAATCCCAATCCGATGTGGGTCTTCAGCAGCGCTACGCTCGCGTTCCTCGCCGTGAATGACGCGGCCGTGGAAAAGTACGGTTACACGCGTGCCGAGTTCATGGGCATGACACTGCGCGACGTCCGTCCGGTGGAGGATCTGCCGGCGCTGGAGCGCGTCAATTTTATCGACAGCATCGAGCTTCGCGTGTCCGCGCGCCATGTCACCGGGTCAGGCGGGTTGCTGCATGTCGAGATCGAATCTCACCCGCTCGAGTTTGATGGCCAGTCGGCGAGGCTTGCATTTGTGCTGGATGTAACGGACCGGCAGAGAGCTGAAGTCGCCGCGACGGAGGGTATGAAGGGGTACCGCACGTTGTTCGAGAACGTGCCGGTGGGTCTGTGCCAGAGCACGCCGCAGGGGGCGTTCCTCGATGTGAATCCCGCGCTGGTGTCGATGCTCGGCTATCCCGATCGTGAAACGCTTCTCGCCGCCCCCGTCATGTCCCTGTACGTGGACCCGAGCGCGCGCGATCGGTGGCGGGAGCAAGTGGACCGCACGGGCGAGTCGCGCGATTTCGAGGTTCATCTTCGGCGGTATGACGGCGGGTTGATCTGGGTGCGCCATACGTCATCCGCGTGCAGGGGAGACGACGGCAACGTTCTGTACTACGAAGGTGTGATGCAGGACATCACGGAGCAGCGTCGAATGGAATCGGACCGCGGCTTCCGTACCGCAATTCTCGAAGCACAGACGGAGGCTTCACTGGACGGCATCCTGGTGGTCGACGACAACGGCCGCATCGTGTCGTACAACCGTCGTTTCGCAGAGATGTGGAACATCCCGTTATCGGTGCTTGTCGGTGGGTCCGACGCAGAAGCGCTCGCTGTGGTGGATAGTGCAGTGGTCGATCAGGAATCGTTTCGCGCGCGCATTGCGCATCTGTATACGAATCCGGCCGAGGAGAGTCGCGACGAGATCGTGCTCACGGACGGCCGCGTGTTCGATCGGTACAGCGCGCCCGTCCGCTCACGGCATGGTGGCTTCTACGGCCGCGTGTGGTACTTCCGCGATGTCACGACGCAGCGGTTGCTCGAGTCGCAGCTCCTCCAGGCATCGAAGATGGAAGCCGTGGGCAAGCTCGCTGGTGGTGTTGCCCATGACTTCAACAACATCCTCACGGCGATCCAGGGTCAGGCGCAGCTGCTGCTCGATGAGCTCGATGTCACGAGTACGACACATGCCGACGTGCGCGAAATCGAAGTCAATGCTCGCCGCGCCGCCGACCTTACGCGCCAGCTCCTGGCCTTCAGTCGTCAGCAGATGCTGCAGCCGCACATCCTGCAGCTGGGAGAGATCGTCAACGGCATGGCGCCCATGCTTCGACGACTTATCGGTTCGCACATCGCCATGGACTATACGGCGGACGCGGATGCATCGTGTGTCCGTGCGGATCCGAGTCAGATTGAGCAGATCGTTCTGAACCTGGCGGTGAACGCCGCGCACGCAATGCCGAGCGGCGGCCAGCTCTCCATCACGATCAGCAACGAAACGCTGGATCAGGCGTACAGCCGCGGTTTCGACTATCCGGTTGCGCCGGGCGACTATGTGCGACTGGCCGTTGTTGACACCGGCGAGGGCATGGATGTGAAGACGAAGGCGCGCATCTTCGAACCGTTCTTCACCACGAAAGAGCAGGGTCAGGGGACAGGCCTGGGCCTGTCTACCGTGTATGGCGTGGTCAAGCAGTCGGGGGGATACATCTGGGTGGATTCCGAGCGAGGTGCGGGCACTGCATTTCGCGTGTACCTGCCGGCTGTTGCTGCTGCCGTTGCGAGCGAGCCGGTCATTGCGCCAGCACCGATCGCGATGCCGGGTGTCGACACAACGAGTGTCGTCGGCGAAACGATCATTGTATGCGAAGACGAAGATCCAGTGCGCCTGCTGGTGCAGCGAGTGCTCGAGCGGAAGGGCTACATCGTGCTGGCTGCGGCAACACCCGATGCAGCGCTACGCATCGCAACGGAGCATCCGGGACCGGTCTCACTGCTGCTGACCGACATCGTCCTTCCGCAGATGGGTGGGCGCGAGCTGGCGAGACAGGTGCAGCTCATCAGGCCCGACATCCAGACCATCCTGATGAGCGGCTATTCCGAGGCGGACCTGTCCTGGAGTGATGACCCGGACGCATCGACGCCGTTCCTGCAGAAACCCTTCACGCCGGCGCGCCTGGCGGCTGCTGTTGCGCAGGTTCTCCGCCGTCCAGACGGTCGCACACGGACCACGCCAGCAGCGGCACCATGATCTCATGGTGGCCGGTGATCTGGAAGCCTTCGCCGCCGCCCGACCGGGTCGGCCTTTCGACGACGTTCATGCGCGGGCGGTAGTGCCGGATCATGTCGAAGTCCGCAGCCGTGAAACGCTTCGGCGTGCCGTCATGAATGTTGCGGCAGACGGTGAGCGCCTTCAGGAAGACTTCCGGCATGATGACGGCGGAGCCGATGTTCAGGACGACACCACCCTCGAGGCGGGGCAGGTGATGGGAGAACGCGCGGAAGTCGCTCATGCTGGTGGCGCCGATGGCGGCGCCGTCGGCGAGCGGGTGCTGATGGATGATCTCCGCGCCGATCGCGGCGTGCACAGTGAATCCGACACCGAGGGAGCGAGCCTGCGCGAGGAGTGACGTCTCGTGCGCCACGGTCTGTCCGTTCACTGTAGCCTCGTGGAGCGAAAGGCCGAGCGCTTCCCCCATGCCGAGGCCGAGTGCAGCACCGCGGCGGAGTGCTTCATTCATTTCGCGGCCGGTCTCTTCCGCCATGCCGAACGTGCCGTCGGCGAGTCCGCTCTCGACGTCTTCGCTGGTCCCGCCCCACCGTGCGACTTCGTAGTCGTGAATGACGGCGGACCCGTTGGACGCGAGGTGCGTAATCACACCGCGCTTCATGAGATCGATGATCACGGGTGCGAGGCCGGTCTTCACGACATGGCCGCCGAGCATGCAGACGACGGCGCGCTTCCCGCGCGCGGCTTCCGCGATGGCGTCGACAACGCGCGTGAAGCTCTTCGCCTGCAAAATGTCGGGGAGTGAATGCAGAAACGCGCGGAAGCTCCGATCGTCGCCGGGGGGCGACGCGAATTCCTCCGCGCGTACCTTGTTGTCACGACGAGCAAGCGGCACCGTGCGGATCCGCTCGGGATCGAAACGCTGGCCGCTCACGCTAGAAGAGACTTCCGCTCAGCGGATCGCCAGGTGTATACGACTCGAGGTGCAACTTGAGTGTCCCGATCGACAGCTTCGAGCTCAGCATCACGAGCATGCGACGGCTGTCATCAGTGAAATACAACTCTGCTTCACCACCCTCGCTGAACAATCCCTTTGTCTTGATGATCGGCTTCAGCACGATCGTCTGGAATGTGCCCGCGGGCACCTTGACCGTTTCCCTGCGCAACACTTTTACAACGACGGGATTGCCTTCCGTCTTGAAGTAGCGCGTGAACGTGTAGGTCTTGCCGACTTCGAGCGGGATCGTGCGCACCCAGTACATGAACGAGATATCGTCCAGCGGCTGATTCGATGCAAGCGGACCGCTCTGCTCGCGCTCGAGTACCTTCCAGATCCCTTCGGACGGGAAGAAGTCAAACGTCAGCCGCCGCTTGTATTTCACCTGGTTCAGGTTCTGGTGGAACCGCAGCGACGAGAGTCGCACGATGTCCATCCACGATTCCTGTACGTCATCCACGTGCGCGAACGGAACGCCGCCCTTGATCTTGAGCACGAAGTGATACGCCGGGATGCCGCGAATGGTGTCCAGTCCCGCGACCTCCACCACGCCCCGACCGACGCCGATGCCGCCGAACGTCACCTTGAACGTGCCTCGCTCACCCGGACCGAACGGTACCGACGCAATCCTGCGCTCGATCGGCCGGATGACCGAGGCCTGCGCGAGTACATCGGCGTACTGCAATGCCGATGGGACGACGGCTGCGATCACCGTCGTGCATGCAAGGAAAAGTCTACGCGCCGTCGTCTTCATGGTCACCACGTGGAAGTTGCTGAACAGGAGCAACTTCACGTACCGCACGCGGTTCATGTTGTTCCGTTTCGGCGCCATCATCCGCGGAATCGCTGCCCTCCGTCGCACTATTCTGACGACGGCGGCCTCGCCCGCCGCGGCGGCCACGCCTGCGCTTCTTCGCCGGTGCGCCGTCGCCATTCGCGTCGCCATCAGCACTCGCCGTGGCAGCCTCATTCTCGCCACCCGCATCGCTCGCGGCGCTACCACCTGCATCATCGAGCGATGGCCCTTCGTTCGCCGCACCCTCTGCATCGACCGCTTCGCCATTCGCCGCGCCATTGCGACTCGCGCCTCCGCGCGAACGACGGCCGCGGCGACGACGTCGCTTCGTCGGCTCACCAGCAACCACTCCCTCGGCGCCGTTTGCATCTGTCGGCAGTGCAGGCGCATCGACACCGCCTGCAATGGCCATCCCTTCGACACCCTCGTGCACCGGATGGTCACCATTCTTGAGCAGCTTTGCATCTTCGGCTACGCGAGGTGCGCGCGGCTCGCGAGGCTTGCGCGGTTCCCTCGGCTTCCGCGGCTCACCCGGCTTGCGCCCCTCGCCCTGCTTGCGCGCCTCGTTCTGCTTCTTCGACTCGTCATGCCCTGCGCGCGGCTGCTCCGCTCGGCGTGGCTCCTGCGGACGTCGCTCGGCCTGCGGGCGCGCCGCATTGCGATCACGCGCACCGCCACGCTCATAGCGCTGACGCTCCGGCCGGGCATTGTGCGGCTGACGATCACCATGCGGGGAACGATTGCCATGCATGTCCGAACGCTCCGACATCCGCTCGCGCACCGATGCCACATCATTGCGACGGCTCGTCGCACCCGATGCGATAACGTCGTCCAGTTCCATCACGCTCGCGGCCTCAAGCTCCGGCTTCGCCTTGCGCGCGTACTTCCACACACTCTTAAGCGCCGGCCACGGCTGTAGACGACTCTCACGCTGCAGGCGGTGCGGCCGCACCGTGACGTCCACCGCTTCCACACGACGCGCATTGGACGCCGTCGCAGCCAGCAGCTCCGCATTCGCGGCCCAGCCGTCGTGCACCAGCAGACGACCTCCCGCACGGTCTTCCATCGCCTTCTTCACCGTGAACACACGGTACGCACGGTAGCCCGTGAACGGATCTTTAATCCCCGCAGGTACCGACTTCCGGCCAAGCAGCTTCGACGCCACACCACGCGACCACCGGATCTTCCACGCGGTCTCCGGCGCCAGTGCCGACTCACCACACACAATGTCGGCTCCCGCCTCCATTGTCTTGATCATCGATACAATGTCCTCCGGCTCCTGGCTGAAGTCCGCCTGGATCGTGATGATCATATCGCGCTTGGGGTACTCGGATCTGCGCACGGCTTCGCGCAACAGCATCTCGAGCGTCGCGGCGTAGCCACGGCGCTGCTCCGACCGCACAACAGTCAGGGGCAGGACGCGCGCATAGGGATGGAGGACTTCGGAGGTTTTGTCGGTCGAGGCGTCATCCGCCACGAGGAGCTGGTAGTCGCGTGGGAACTCAGCCATCACCTGGCGAATTTTCCACAATACGACACCTACCGTCTGCTCTTCGTTATGAGCAGGGATACAGATATAGATCAAGAAATCGTGTCCTGACGATCACGCGCGCCTCATCTGCCGCGACCTTTGTCGCGGGGGCTGCCTTCCCGTTCTCGCGTCTGCGGCACCGTTTTTCAAGCGCGCTCACCCGCGTACACGGTCTGGTGCGTCATATAGACGCGACCGGCGCCCTCTTTTCACCTGGGCTGCGCTGGGATTATCTGCTGCCATTCGCCCGACCGCTCTGCGATCGCCCCCTAAGATAAGGCGACCTGCGGCCGGATAGTATAGTTTCGCTGTATCTGATACCGCGACCCGCCCTTCCCCGTTCCATTATGACGGAGGGCGAGTCTTCCAGCGGCGGTGGTGCCACAGGTACTGGTCGGGGTGCTCCCGGATCGCACCCTCGAGCCTCGCGGTGAAGCGAGCCGTAAGAATTTCCATGGCGACGTCGTTGTCCTCGTGGATCGATTCCGGATTCGCCTCGATGAGTTCGACGCGTGTCAGGTAGGTGCCATCGGGTTGTCGCAGGGGCAGCGCCATGATGACGGGTGCGCCGGTGCGAATGGCCATGAGCGCCGCGCCGCGGTGTGTGGAAGCGAGGTGGCCGAAAAACGGAACGAACACGCCGCTGCGGCCTGCGTTCTGATCAGCGCCGAATACAACGAGCCGTCCCTGTCGCAGTCCTCGCAGCCCTTCTTTGGGCGCGCGGCTGCGCTCGATGACGCGGACGCCCAGTCGTTCGCGGGCAGCGACGAGATACCGATCGAAGTACGGGTTGGCCTGCCGCTGTGCGATGACATCGAGCGGGTAACCGCGAGCGGCCATGGTTGCCGCGCCAAGCTCCCAGTTGCCGAAATGGCCCACTACAATGACAGCGCCCTTTCCCTTGGCCCGGTACAGCGCGTCCGCGTCGCCTTCGTCGGTGAACGCCGTCTGGCTGATGATGTCTTCGCGGTCAAGCCGCGAGAGTCGGAGCATTGCAAGCATTTCACGGCCGAGATGCTCATACGCTCTGCGCGCAATGTCGTCCCGCCATTCCTGCGCCTGCCCGGGAAATGCTTTCAGGAGATTCGCCTCGACAACGTTTCGTCTAATGCGAAGCGGCGAATAACCGAGGCGGCCGAGCGCGGCACCCATCCGGTCAGCGGTGCGCCGCGGAATGCGGATCAGCGTCCCGACGGCGAGCCTGAGCAGCGCGTACTCGATCCAGTGCTGAACGGACTTCCATTTCATCGCAGGACCTCGCGGTATACATCCAGTGTTGCCATGGCGGTCTTCTCGATGCGGAAGTCTTCAATGCGACGGTTCTGCGCCACGATCATGCGGTCGCGCAGAGCGGCATCGTCGCGCACACGCTGCACGGTGTTCGCGAGCGCCCGCGCGTCACCCGGCGAGTACAGACTCACACCCGTCTCCCGGTGCACGGGCCGCAGCACTTCGCCAGGACCTGCACTGTCCGCCGCGACCACCGGCACGCCCGCGGCCATTGCGTCCAGCACGCTCGTACCCAGCGCCTCGCCCACCGACGTGAATGCAAATACATCCAGCTCGCGCAGGCACCGGCGTGCATCCGCGATATTTCCCGCGAGCGTCACGCTGCTCTCGACATGCCTCGCCGCGATCGCGTTCTCGATGCCCTCCCGTTCGCGCCCTTCTCCGATCAGGACCCAAGAGACGCCCTGGGAATGCGACGCTGCCTCGGTGATCACGATCTGATTCTTGTAGCCGACCAGTGACCCGATGTTGCCGACGACGAATGCGTCCGCAGGAATCCGCAGCTGCTCTCGCAGTGTAGGCGCTGCCGGGGCGAGCGCGCGCAGTTCCTGTATATCGATGCCCGAATGGATGAGCCGGATGCGATCCTCCCGCACGCCGGACCGTACGAGCGTCTCGCGGACAGACTCCGAGATCGCGATCACGCGTCGCGCACGATTCCATTTCAGGGCACTGGTATCGAAGCAGACTCGGCGGGAAGCGACGACAGGCACCGCGGTGAACCGAGACGGCACGATTGCCATCTGGAGTGCGTGCGCGTCGTGGCAATGCGCTACATGGTAGTGCCGCATGTTGCGCGCGATGCTGACGAGTGCGCGCGGATCTGCGCCGCCCCGCCACTGGATTCCGCGCACAGGAAGTCCCTCGAGGCGCAGGCGTTCCTCGAGCGGCGAGCCTTCGGGACAGATGCACAACTGGCGCAGTCCCATGATTGCGAGCTCGCGGATGAGCAGTCGCACCTGGTTCTGACCGCCCGCCCACCCGTGGCCACCATCGATGTGCAGCACAGACGGGACCGCCGCCGGACGCGCGGCCATCGACCGTGCGCGCGGTTTCACACGAGGTCCGACGAGTGTCGTCGTGCTCATCGCGACGGCGCGAGGCGCTGCGGTGTCGATCCCGGTACCAGCGGATTCTGCCACGGATCTCCGTTCAGCAGGTTGTGCAGACGGTTCTCGAACGTGTGGTGCTCGAGCAGGAATGCGCGGCCCTGTGCGCGTATGCGGTTTCTCGCGGCCGTGTCCGCAAGATAGCGATCGATCTGTGAGACTGCATGGTCGTCGTCGTCATACCAGGCGCAGTGTTCGCCATCGACGAACAGGTCGCGCAGCCCGGGCGTGGCATGGCCCAGATAGAACCCTTCCGCCGCGAGCACCTTGGCCATGCGGTTTGACTGATATCCGTCTATGCGGTGTGTGACCTGCGGCAGCACGTGCACACCCAGGACGATGCGCGAACTCGCGCACGCCTGGCCAAACCCTTCACCATACGCAGTCTCGCCCCGCCAGCCGAGTGTGTCCGCGTACTGCTCCCATGCCTGGCCCCAGACGCGCACGCGATATCGTTCCGCGAGCCGCAGGAGCAGCTGCACCCGACGGTCGTCATACCGATGGCCGCGGCCGATGAATCCGACATCGCAATCCCACGCGGACACCGGCGGCATTGGCCGTTCATACGTGGGGTCTGCACAGTCGGGCAGGAACAGTGCGCGCTTCGCGCCCAGGCGTTCCCACTCCGCCACCTGACCACCAGCCGTAAGGAACACCGTATCGAAGAATGGCGCGCGCGCGACGAGCTCCGGGTCGGGCGGTATCGTCAGATCCCGATACCACATGACCGCGGGCACGCGGGCGCAGAGCCCATCCAGAATTTCGATGCCTACGTCATGCGGCTTTGCGCAGATGATGCGATCCGGTCGGAACAGCCTCGCCTTTGCCATGAGGTACTGACTGCCGGCGCGACGGCCGATGCGCTGCCGCAGGCGACGGTCGTCGACCAGCATGCTGTGATGACCCAGCCGCTTCAGTGTGCGGTGCATCGCAGCCTCGGCGGACAGCGCCTTCGCGCGACCGATGATCATCACCCTCATTGTATCGGCATCGTTCGGCCTCGCCTCGTGTCGTGCCAGCGCTGCACGCTCGACAACACGTCTGCGGGGGTGATGAGATCCATGCGGCCGTCCTTCGGGTCGACGCGGGATGCGTCCGGCGCTTCGCCATCGTCCGTATAGCGGTCGACCCAGAGATCTTCACACCAGCGGTACGGACCCACCCGCCACGGGTTCGTGTGGCCGTACAGGCCGATGACGGGCCTCTGAAGCGCGCGCGCGATGTGAACCGGCCCGGTGTCCGGCGCGATCACGAGCGCTGCACTGTCGATCAGACGGACCACGCGACGTACACCGTCGCCCATCTCCCACACAGGCGGGCGAGCCGACAGCGATGTGATCTGGCGAGCGATTGCCGTCTCTCGCGCGCCGGGTCCGCCGACCAAGACGGCCCTCGCCCCGAAATCCGACTCGATCGCGTCAATGACACCCGCCCACGCCGGGGCGTTCCAGTCCTTGTTGTGATTCGCGGTTGCCGGCACGATCGCGACCAAGTCGCGACCGTCGAGTGTATCGCTGAACGTGCGCTGCTCCGCGCGCTCGCCCTCGGTCAACTGCATCGACCATGCGAGCTCGTCGTGCATTACGCCGAGCGCGTCGAGAAACTCGAGGAACATGTCCTGTGTGTGCGCGCGCGGACGAGGTTCGACATGCCGATTGCAGAAGAGCCACACGCCGTCGCGTGCACGCTCGCGATCGAAGCCCCAGCGCTCGCGGCCGCGCGAGAACAGCGTCGGGAACACGCTCTTGAAGTAGATGTTGAGATTGATCGTGATGTCCGGCGATGGCCGTGCGGCGAGGTCACGACGCAGCGCATTCACGCCGGCGACGCCATGCTTCTTCCTGAATATGACGACGTCATCGACGGCCGGGTGCGGCACCAGCACCGCGGCAGGCATGGGCTCGACGACCCAGGTGATTCGAACCCCCGGCCACGCGCGCTTCATGGCATTCACCAGCGGCAGGCCGTGGATCACGTCCCCGAGGCCCGTGAGGAGGACGATGCAGACGTGACGTGGCGGTGTCATCGAACGGTCTACTCGGTGGCTGCTGCAGTCTGGAGCGCTGGCACGCTGTCGGAAAACTGGAGGCGGTGCAGCTTCCTGTAGAGGCCGCCCTGCGCGAGGAGCTCGTCATGCGTGCCCCGCTGAACGATCCGGCCGCCCTCCATGACCAGGATCATGTCGGCATGGCGGATGGTCGAGAGGCGGTGCGCAATGACGAACACGGTACGTCCGCTCAGCAGGTGCTCAATGGCGTCCTGCACGAGTCGCTCCGACTCCGAGTCGAGTGCCGACGTCGCCTCATCGAAGATCAGGATGGGCGGGTCGCGCAGGATCGCGCGCGCAATCGCCAGGCGCTGGCGCTGGCC
>JBBSJG010000052.1:0-18427 GCA_038257485.1 Longimicrobiales bacterium
AGTTGCCATGCTGCGGCGGAAGATCGGCTACGTGTTCCAGGACTTCAAGCTGCTGCCGAACCGCACGGCCGCGGAGAACATTGCATTCGCGCTCGAGGTAACGGGTGCGAGGCCGACGGTAATCCGGACGAAGGTAGGCAGGCTTCTGGCACAGGTCGGGCTTGCGAGCAAGGCGGGAGCACTGCCGACGGAGTTGTCGGGTGGTGAGCAGCAACGCATCGCGATCGCGCGGTCCCTGGCGCATGACCCGCTGGTACTGCTCGCGGATGAACCGACCGGCAATCTGGATGAGCGTGCGACGACGGGCATCTTCGAGTTGATCCGCAGCATCAATGCATCGGGTACGGCAGTGCTGTTCGCGACGCACGACCTCGAGCTGGTCCGCCGGCATGAAGGCCTGCGTGTCATCGAGCTCGATCACGGCTCGATCGTCTTCGATTCTGCTTCAGACGTGAGGCCGTAATGTCATATTCCACGCGTGAAGCGATGCATGCATTCGGGCGTGCGCCGATGCTCGCTGCGCTGTCCGCGCTCATGATCGCGCTGTCGCTCTTCGTTGTGGGCCTGTTCGGCCTCGCCGCGTATAACATCAAGCAGGTGATCGCGCGGATGGAGCAGCGCGTCGAAGTGGTGGCATACCTGCGGGACGGCGCGGAAAAGGCGGATGTCGACGCTGCCATCCGTGACATGAAGACGTGGAGCGAAGTGCGGGAAGTAATCTATATCTCGCGGGAGCAGGCACTGGTCAAGGCCAAGCAGGAGCTGAAGGAATTCGATGACATCTTCTCCGGCCTCGAAGGCAATCCTCTTCCCGCGTCGCTCGAGATCGTCCTGAAGCCGAACCAGAAAGACGCCGAAGCGGTGCGAAAGGTCGCGAGCCGTGCGAGCGTCTTCTCGTTTGTCGAGGAGGTCGGGTATGGCAACGACTGGCTGGACAAGGTATTCCTGCTCCGTCGCGTGGCCGCCGTCGCAACCCTCGTGCTCGGTGGTGCATTCGCGATTGTCGCCGCGCTCATCATCGGCACTGCCATCCGCCTCGCGATCTTTTCGCGGCGCGATGAGATCGCCATCATGAAACTCGTCGGTGCCACGGACGGATTCATCAGGCGACCCTTCCTGATCGAGGGTCTCGTGGCGGGACTCGTGGGTGGCCTCCTCGCGCTCGCTGGGACATATACCGCGTACAACCTGATGTCTGGCGCACTCTTCCAGCTGGAATGGCTGCCGGGCGCGTGGCTGGTGAGCGGTGTGGTCGCGGGGGCGGTGCTTGGTACCATTGCGAGTTCATTCGCGGTGCGGCGACACCTGGAGGAAGTGTGAGCCGAGGTGCAGTCGCGGTCGCATTGATCGCGTTCACTACGGTCGCTTCCCTCTCGGTCGCGTCGATCGCGAGCCGTCCTGTGGCAGCGCAGGAGCGCGTGCAGCAGGACCTGCGCAACAGCAGGATGCGACTCGACTCCATTCAACAGGAGCGGCAGCGTCTGCAAGGCGAGATGGAGCGGCTGAAGAGCAGCGTACGCAATGCATCGCGCGAGCTGGGCAATATCGAGCGTCAACAGAACGCGTCGCGCGCTGCACTGAACGAGCTGGAGCACCAGGCGGATCTTCTGACCGGCAACGTGTTCGCAACGGAGGCGGAGCTGGATGCGACGCAACAGCGACTGCGTACGCGCACGAACGATCTGAAGCTCCGGTTACGCACGATCTACAAGCGAGGACCACTCCACTCGGTGCGGGTGTTGCTGACGGCGGAGAGCTTTGCGGACCTCATGAATCGCTACAAGTACCTCCACATCGTCACCCTGACCGAGCGCATGATGATCGACGAGGTGGCAAGCCTGGAGCGCAACCTCGTGAAGCAGCAGCAGGAACTGACGACCACGCTGGCGAGGCTCGAAGAACTCCGGTCCGAGAAGGAAATTGAGGTGTCGCAACTCCAGCGCGTCGAGAAGCAGCGCCAGAGTACGCTGCGGGATTTCAAGCTCAGGGAAACGAAGACCGCGTCGCGTCTGGATGTTCTGGCGAAGGAGCAGGCCAAACTGACGGATGCGGTCGCCGCGCTCGAGCGTCGCAGGCGCGAGAACGAGGCGGGCGCGGCGGCGACGGCGAACACACTCAATACACGCGACCTCGGGCAGCTGAACTGGCCGGTCGAGGGCAACCTCGTTTATCGGTTCGGTCCGGACACGAAGCCGAACGGGATCGTGCTCAAGAACAACGGCATCGGCATCGGTGCCGCAGCGGGTACGCCGGTGAAGACGGTGGAGGCAGGCGTCGTCGAGCTTGCAGGTCCGTTTCCCGGCTACGGCTCGGCGGTGATCGTCAGCCACGGCGGCGGCTATCGCACGCTGTATCTGTGGCTGAAAACGGTGCGCGTGAGTGAAGGCCAGAAGCTGACGGCTGGCCAGATCGTGGGCACCGTCGGCGGCGAGCAGACGCCGGAGGGCGCGCACATCGAGTTCCAGGTGCGCGTGCCGGCGGGCGGCAAGATCGAAGCGGTGGATCCGCTCACATGGCTGCGGTCGCGCAGCGGTCGATGAGCGAGCTCGCACCACTGGTCGGTCATGACGACGTGCGCAGTACACTCGGCACCGAGATCGCGGCAAATGCACTGCCCGCTTCCCTGCTGATCCATGGACCGGCCGGGATCGGCAAGCAGCGCCTCGCGCTCTGGGTCGCGCAGCGCATCGTGTGCGAACGCTCGACATCTGCCGATCCATGCGGCGCGTGCCAGTCGTGCCGTATGACGGTGCGGCTCGAGCATCCGGATGTGCACTGGTACTTCCCGCTCGCACGTCCCAAGGGAAGTGCGGACCGCCTGGGTGACGCGCTCGAGGAAGCGCGAGGCGCCGAGCTCGCAGCCCGACGCGCCTCGCCGCTGCGACCGACGCTCCCGACAGGCATGGTCGGCATCTTCCTCGCCCAGGTGCAGACACTCCTGCGCGCCGCGGGCGCACGGCCCGCAATGGGGAACCGCAAAGTCTTCATTGTAGGCGACGCCGAATTCCTGGTGCCCCAGGAGTCCAGCCCCGAAGCCGCGAATGCACTGTTGAAGGTGCTGGAGGAACCGCCGCCGGGAACGACCATCATTCTGACCACGAGTGATCCCGAACTGCTGCTGCCCACCATCCGGTCCCGCATGCTGCCGATCCGCCTGATGCGGCTGCCCGAACCGATTGTGAGGTCCTTCCTCACCGCGCAGGCGGCCGGCACGCCCGCAGACATCGAGCGCGCGGCGAAGCTCGGCGCAGGATCGATCGGACGCGCACTCGGCTATATCGGTGACAAAGGCGAGGCATCACCGCTCGACGAGCTGCGCGGTCGCGCAAAAGCGCTGCTCGCCGCGGCAGTGGACACAGCACCCGCAGCACCACTCGCGCTCGCACTCGCCGAGAGTCCTGCAGGCGCACGCGGCGAGTTCAGTGATGCACTCGAATCGCTCACCATCTGGCTACGCGATCTCGCTGCCGTGTCTGCCGGCGCGGAGGACGTCGTCATCAACAGCGATTCACTCGAGTGGTTGCGTGCGACGGCGAAACGCGTTCCCCATGCATCCGCCGGTGTTCCCGCTGCGATCCGCACGGTCGACAAGGTGCTGCAGATGACACAGCTGAACATCAATCCGCAGCTCGCGACGGCGTGGCTGCTTCGTGAGATCCGTCGCGACCTCCAGCCCTCGCACTGACTACTTTTTAGCGCATGTACTCTCCAGAGTACATATCGGCTTTGTCTCCTATAACGTAAATCATTGTGACCATGCGTGTTACAGCGGGTCTGGTGACGCATGAGCGGGTGCGGTTACACTTGATTCCATGAACAGCGAATCGGCATCTGCATTGGCAACGGGTCTGACCCACCAGGATGAAAGCGGCCGTGCGCGCATGGTGGATGTCGGCGCAAAGGAAGAAACGTCGAGGACCGCGGTCGCGACGGGGTTCCTGCGCATGTCAACGTCGACACTCGATGCATTGAAGGCGGGACAGACGCCCAAGGGTGATCCGCTGATTGTTGCGCAGATCGCAGGCGTGCAGGGCGCGAAGCAGACATCCTCGCTGATCCCGCTGTGTCACGGGTTGCCGCTCACGCAGGCAGACGTCGAGCTGCACATCGATGATGCGATCCCGGGCGTGCGCGCGACGGCAACGACCAAGGTTGTTGCGCGCACGGGCGTCGAAATGGAAGCGTTGACGGCGGTGAGCATCGCGTTGCTCACGTTGTACGATATGCTGAAGGCCATCGACCGCGGCATGCAGATCGAGGGGATCCGACTGCTGCGTAAGGAAGGCGGCCGGAGTGGTGTCTGGACGGCGGAGGATGCGCCGTCGTGGAACGGAGGGAATACACATGGATGAACAGCTCGAAGCACCGGCGAACACGGGTCCGTGGCGAGGCTATGTGTCGCCGCCTGCGCGCATCGTATCAGGGCCGGATCTACCCGGGTACCTGCTGCTGCAGTGGGACAATGAAAAGCTGAGCCCGTGGCGGTTCAAGCTCGCGACGTTCTGGCGTAAGCATCAGAAACACGTTCAGCTCGGCGCAATCGTGCTCGCGGCGTTTCTGATGGGTGCGATCATGACCGGCAATCCCGCGATGGAGATGCGCAACTTCGCGTTGCGCGAGCAGATGCGTCGAACAGAGAGCGCGCTCCTGGCGCGGCAGGGCGAGCTGGAGCTCACGCGTCTGGATCTCTCACGCGCGAATACCATCCTGCAGTTTTCCGGGAAGCACCGTATCAATGGTGATCTCGCGGTTTCGATCTACGACATTGCGATTGCGGAGGGGATCGACCCGAAGGTCGCGTTCGCGCTGGTAGGTGTGGAGAGCGACTTCACGCAACGCGCGATCAGTCCTGTCGGTGCCATCGGGCTTGCACAGCTGATGCCGGAGACGGCGTCCTGGCTGCAACCCGGCATCCGGACGGATGCATTGTTCGACCGCGATACCAACCTGCGTCTGGGGTTCCGCTACCTGCGCATGCTGATCACGCAGTACAAGGGCGACCTGCAACTTGCACTGCTCGCATACAACCGCGGGCCGGCACGCGTGGACGAGATCCTTCAGGCGGGTGGCAATCCCGCGAATGGCTATACTCAGCTGATTCAGAAGCGAGCCGGCACGGCCACGCAGTAGCGCTGCCGCCGGCGCGAAGCGGACACGCGCGCCGGCCCTCCGGCGCGGACTGCGCGTTATGTCGTGATGCGCAGGCGCTGGCCGGGACGCAGCGTCGTACTCTTCAGACCGTTCAGGCTCTTGATCCGCTTCACGCTCGTGTTGTGGCGGTCCGCGATCACCGAGAGATTGTCGCCGCGGCGAACCGTATAGACCCTCGCCGCCTTGGACTTGGCCGCTTTCGCTTTCGCTACCTTGGCTGCCTTTACCTGCTGCGCCATCGCCAGCTTCTGCTCGGCCGCCGCCCGCACGCGATACGCACTGTTGACCTCGACGAAATTCTCTTCCAGCGCGGTCTTCGATCCCGACGGAATGCGCACTGCCCAGCCTCGCTCCGCCGGCGTACGACCCTTCATCAGGTGCGGGTTCAGATCCTTCACCACGGAATCCGTCACACCGGCGGCCTGCGCGACAACACTCAGCGGCGTGCCACCCGGCACCCAGGCCACTTCGAACGCAAGCGGATCCTGGTACGCCACATCCGTGAAGCCGTACTGCACCGGCTGCTTGTTGATATAGCCGGCGGCCAACATCAGAGGCACGTAATTCCGTGTTTCCTTAGGCAGACGCGGCGCGATCTTCCAGAACAGCGAGTCATGACCGCGCTCCGAGCCCGTCTCCTCGCGCATGATGCGCGCAATGCGGTTTTCGCCGCTGTTATACGCAGCCGCTGCCAGGTACCAGCTGCCAAACCGGTTGTGAAGCTCCTGCAGGTAGTCCAGGGCAGCACCCGTCGACTTCAGCGGATCACGACGCTCGTCCACCTCCGCATTGACCTCGAGGCCGTAGCGACGTCCGGTCTCGGCAATGAACTGCCAGATGCCCGATGCGGCCGCCGTCGAATACGCACGCGGTGTGAATCCGCTCTCGATGAACGCCAGGTACAGCAGGTCCTGCGGCATGTCGCGACGGTGCAGCTCCGCCTGGATCATCGGGGCATACTTCCCCGACCGTTCCATCCACAGGCGCGTCTGGTTCGCGTTTCGCTCCGACAGGAACTCGATCCAGTTCTCCACTGCATCATTGCGCGTCGGCGTCAGATCCCATGTGGCTGCATCGGCCGCCAGCATCCCGTCCATCGGTGCGGCGACATCGTTCGCACTACCACCCGACCGTGCCGTCATCCCGCCAAACGCCAGCAGGCTGCCGCCTACCAGCAAGGACATCCCAATTCGACGTTGCGCCATCAACAACCTCCTCGACTGCAATATCCGACCTGCGCGCGCGCCCGGTGAGCCGGGACTGCGAACAATCGCCTTGATTCGTCTACGTGGTGTACCCTGAA
Organism: Longimicrobiales bacterium; assembly: GCA_038257485.1. Taxonomy (GTDB): domain Bacteria; phylum Gemmatimonadota; class Gemmatimonadetes; order Longimicrobiales; family RSA9; genus DASUXU01. Next base: position 6,455 of record JBBSJG010000052.1, read on the forward strand.
GCTAGCGGTAAAAGGTCCGCCGTTCAATGGGTTGGCGCATCTAACATGTTGATTTGTATGGCAGTTACGATCTCGGTATCGGATGTGATGGCACGAATTATGGTCGATTCAGGTAGTTGCCAAGTACACGGTTCAGTGCACTCAGGACCGCCAGGACGGCGGAGCGGTGGGGGTCGGAACCGGCGACGACGGCGCCGACGAACTTACGGGCGGGGTCTTCGGCTCCGTAGAGGGAGACTATGACGAGTTCTGCATCGAAGCTTTTGACCTGTTTTACGCCCGCGAGTTTGAGGTCGAGTTCGGTGACGATGTCGGAGAGGGCGCTGAGTGTGGCGAGAGCGGCGGTGCGGATCTCGACGGCGCCGCCGGGCTCACCGGAGGCGGTGCCCTGGAAGGCCTCGTCGCCCCATTCGAGGTCGACATCGATGCGGACGACGCCGCCGGCGACGTGTCGGCGGAGCTCACTGAAGCGTACGCGGGCGCGCTCGCGGTGCTCTGCCCGGTAGGTGACTTCAATGGGGTTGGTGGTCGGCTGGCCTGCGACATCGTCGAGGATTGCGCGGGCTTCCTCCTCGACGTGAGGCCGCTGGATGGGCTGCATGCAGATGAGTGCGACGTCGCCGGAAACGGGATCGATGACGACGTGGGCAACGCCGGCGATCTGCGCGAGACGCGTCCGTGCGAGTTCGAGGCGTTCCGGGTCCATTGGGTCCGATTGTCAGAGGGAGCGGGTGCGGCAGCAAGTTGAATGAACGGGAGCACGGCGTCAAGCAGAAAGACGCCGTGCCCGGTTCATCGATCAGCGGAACTTGAGGAGAGCGGCGACGCCGTTGACCTCATGGAGGACATCAGGAGCTACGAAAGCGAGGCGTACATCCTGGCCGGAAGCCATGCGGACGGCGGACTCGACGAGGTCCACGCCATCGCGCAGTGAGCCACCGCAATAGGGACACTCGCCGTCGCGGCGGACGAGATAGAAGTGACACTGCGTGCACTGCACGCCCTCCTTCTCTTCGTTACGTGCGATGAAGAGTTGATCGACCTTCCCCTCCTGGAGTTCCTTGAGGGTCTCGTGCCATCCGGAGGTGGCGAGGTGTTCCTGTCGGACGCGTCCGAGGAGCTCCTCGATGGCGAGGCTTTCCTCGCGAGCGCCGACCTCGGCGAAGACGGGGGCCAGGTGGCGAATGAGGTCGGCGCCGCCGGCGGCCGGCGGTGCATGCCCGGTGTGGACGATGCGTTCGCGAACCTGCTGCGGCAGGAATTCGGCGAAGTGCTTCGTGTTCTCGTCCGTGCCGAGCAGGACGTAGCCGTCAGCGCGGCGGGACTGCCCGAGTTTCTCGACATCGTCTGCGACGCTCTTGAAGAACTTGCGGGTCTCCTCCGCTTTCCAGTTCTGAAGCTCTTTGTGCGCGTGGCCACCGGGTGGCACGTCCGCGACGGGATCGGCTTCCGGCTGGAGTGTCTTCTCTTCCTCCACGGAGCCCATGTAAACGCTCAATATGCGCAGGTGTTCGCGGTCTACCATTGCGATGCAGTAGCGGCGTTCACTGCCGAGTGCTACGCGCAGCGGTCCGATGAGGGGCTGCTCGCCGATCTCGAGACGATTGGTGAATGCGAGTGGAAAGGAGATCGCGTGAAACCAGTCGCCGCCGACTTCCGCGAAGATTGCCGCGCCCTTGCAGCGTGTATCGAAATCGTTCGCGAGCCAATCATCGATACGGCTCATGACGGCGCCCACGGGTTCACGGTGATGCGCTTCGCGATCGCTATCGAGCTCGGGAAACTGTGCCCGCTGCTTGTTGAGGAATGTCTGGTATGTGCGCTTGTTGTCGGACTTCACCGACATATCGACATACAGCGAGAGAATGGGGTGTGTGGCCTTGTGGCTGTTGATTTCCTGCAGGATCTCATTCGGCATATCGGTCCCTGTGCTGGTGAGCTGCGTTACCAGGACAGGGGCGCAAGGTCTGCGCCACGCGAAACAGGCGGGCCAGCGTAAAGCCGGCGCCGCCCGTTGGCATGGAAATGCGGAACATTCCTACAAATGGTAGTTGGGTGCTTCGCGTGTGATTGCGATGTCATGCGGGTGGGACTCGCGAAGACCGCCCCCCGTGATACGCATGAACTGGCTGCGCGTGCTCAGGGCATGCATGTCGCCGCAGCCGACGTACCCCATTCCGCTGCGTACGCCGCCGACCAGCTGATAGATGACATCCGCCGCCGGCCCCTTGTAGGGCACGCGGCCTTCGATCCCCTCGGGCACGAACTTCCGGCTCTGGCTGTTGTCCTCCTGGAAGTAGCGGTCCGCCGAACCTTCCTCCATGGCAGCGAGCGAGCCCATGCCGCGTACAACCTTGAAGCGGCGACCCTCCGCCAGGAAGCTCTCCCCCGGGCTCTCTTCGGTCCCTGCCAGGAGCGAACCCATCATCACGGTGGATGCGCCTGCGGCGATCGCCTTCACAATGTCTCCGGAATAGCGCACACCGCCGTCCGCGATCACCGGAATCTTTCCTTCGACACCCTTCACTGCATCCATGATCGCGGTGAGCTGCGGCACGCCGACGCCGGTCACGACGCGAGTCGTGCAGATGCTGCCCGGCCCGATCCCGACTTTGACGGCATCCGCACCGCGGTCACGCAGTGCGCGCGCGCCGTCCGCTGTCGCGACATTGCCTGCGATGATCTGCGCATCCGGAAACCGTTTGCGCGTGCGTTCCGTGGCCTCGAGCACGCCGATCGAATGACCGTGCGCGGTATCGATGACGAGCACGTCGCAGCCGGCCTGCAGCAGTTCGGCGGCGCGTTCGAGATCGCGTTCGCTCGTACCGATCGCAGCACCGACGCGCAGCCGGCCATGTGAGTCCTTGGCTGCATTGGGATACTGCCGTCGCTTGAAAATATCCTTCACCGTAATCAGGCCGTGCAGCTTTCCCTCGCCATCGATAATCGGCAGCTTCTCGATCCTCGCCTTGTGAAGAATGCGCTCGGCTTCTTCCAGCGACGTACCGATCGGCGCCGTGATGAGGTTATGCGACGTCATTACTTCGTGGATCGGCGTATTCGGATCCTGCTCGAACTGGAGATCGCGATTGGTGAGGATGCCACGCAGGCGATTTTCCTCATCGACAATGGGCACGCCGGAAATCCCGTACTGATGCAGCAGCTGAAGCGCGTCGCGGAGCGGCCGGTCCTGGGTGAGCGTTATGGGATCGCGGATCATGCCGCTTTCGGAACGCTTCACCCGATCGACTTCGGCCGCCTGGCGCTCGATGGACATGTTCTTGTGCACGATTCCGATGCCACCCTCCCGGGCCATGGCGATCGCCATGCGCGATTCCGTCACGGTATCCATGGCAGCAGCCAGGAGCGGAATCGAGAGTGGGAGCGCGTTGGTCAGGAACGTACTGACGTCTGTATCGCGGGGATGAACTTCAGAGAACGCGGGAACGAGGAGGACGTCGTCGAACGTGAGCCCCTCGGTGAGAATGCGAGACATGCGGACCCCTAGATGCGCAACACCCGCCAGCCTGCTCCGTTTTCCGGGAGGCTCGCGGGTGCCATTATTGAACTTGGGCTTTCCATGGGGAAAAGTAGGACCGGTGGTGGGGAGTGTCAAGCACTCGCCGCAGCCGGGTAGAGGGTCAGTAGGAAAGGCGCGCCAGGGCACGGTCGATGTCGTTCCACGCTTCTGTCTGTGCAGGACGGTCGATCTTGCCCTGTGCGCTCTTCAGGAGTCGCTGGATCTCGATTAGGTCGCGGCGGATGGTGTCGCTCTTCATAGAGCAAGCAGCACGTTCAGACGGTAGCCTACGTCCGACATCACCTTCGAATCGACGGTGCCACAGAGTCGGCGCAGGCGAGTCTTCGAAATGCAACGAATTTGCTCGCAAATAATAAACGACGTCATTTTCAACCCTCCATGCCCCGCGTCGAGCCGGACATAGGACGGCATATTGCGATTCGTTTTGGTGATTGGCAGGGTGATGATAAGCCCGGACGGGCCGTCATTAAATTTGTCCGTCGAGACAACAAGGACCGGACGCTCCCCGTTTTGTTCGTGCCCCTCAGCGGGGCGAAGATCGGCGTACCAAACCTCACCCCGCGCTGGCTTATTCACGCCATCCCGCCGTCTGTCAACGCAACGTCCCATTCCTTAAACTCTGCCTCTGCTTCAGCCCAGGCATCGGGGTCGGCGCGCAAATTGGCATACGCCTCATTTACGCTATCCAAGAACAAATCCCGTTCGTACGTGGCAAGGGCAATTTCCATAACCTCCTGGTGGCTTTTTCCAGTCTGGCTCGCAATGCGGACCAGGCTATCGTGAGCTGTTTCTGTGATTCGAGTCTGGGTGGCCATCTATCCTCCAATGGGGTGGGTCCGGGAAGACCGACCAAAGGCTAGGGGTTGGTTGCCGGAATGTCAACCATTTTGTCACCATTTCTGTATATCAATGCTTATGCCATAGAGACGATAGCCGCGGGCCAATTGTTCCGAAACAGGCGATTGTAACTACTCAAACTGACCCACCTACCCGGCAGCCTACCCCCTCTTCTTCAACACCGCATGCCTCATCCGATGCACCCGCGGCTCGTCGTCCGCCTCGTCCTGCGCGTCGTCCTCGGCGGGGCCGACACCGCTGCGGCTGCGACGCTTCATGCGCGCGGGCTGTTCTCCCGTGACGGCGGTGGTGCCGAGCGCATTGCGGACGCTTTCGGGCAGGATGCCGCCTAGGGATTCGACACCTTCGATGAGGAAACCCAGTGCGCGCGCGTCGCCATCCCAGTGTTCGAGCAGGATGTCCTCACCTGCGCTGGCCATCAGACGGCCGAGGGCCAGGCCGACGAGGTAGAGGTCGTCGACCATGCCGATGAGGCCGCCGAAGTCCGGGATGAGGTCGAGCGGCGAAATGACGTACGCGGCAACGAGTGCCAGGAGCGCCTTGTCCTTGACGGGCACGCGGCGGTCGATCATGAGGCGGAAGAGCAGCTTCAGAATGCTGGGCAACTCGCGGACGAGCTGCTTGGCAGCCGACCGTGTGGATGCCCGTGAGAGCTTGGAGCTTCGTCGTTTCATGTGTCTCCGTTGCCGCTACGGCTCTGCGGCGGGGGCGGTGAAGCCCTGGGCGGCGCAGGGGCCAGGATATCGCTCGCCGTGTCCGTCACGGTCTTCGCGGTGTCGCTCACGGTCTTCATCACTTTTCGGGCCGAGCCGATCAGGCCGACGGTGCCGCTGATGACTTTGGGGGCGACGGAGCGAACGCGCATGCCGTCCTCGAGGCGCTCGGCGAAGCGCTGGAGGGAGTCGGGTGTGCGCGCCTGGTCGGCGGCGTACTTCCCTTCGAGAAACTCGATATAGTCGAGGACCTGATAGAGCTGGTGCTCGGGCAGGACTTCGAGCTTGCGGAGGATCCGCTCCTGGAGGACATCGTGCATTGTGGTTCCCAATTCCTGTGATGCGGGCAACACCAACCCCTGCATCAGTATAGCAAGGCAATGGCCGGGCCGCGACGGTTTCCGTGACTGTATGGCACTACGCAGTGGCCCGGGCGCGAGTTGCGACGTGCGTGGACGCGGCCTAGCTTGGCCGGTCATTCAACGGAACGGAACCATGGCCTTTCTGCCGCTGCATTCGGTCGACTTGTCAGCGTCGACACTGGAAGCATACGACACCTGGCTCGAATCGATTGCGCGCGAGCTGGAGGATCCGGCAACGGACCGGTACGACCTGTGCCGCCGCGTGCTGACGGACATCTTCTACCCGCAGTATCGCGATGCGGACCTGACGTCACTTCCGGCAACCACCCGGATTGCGCTGATGCAGATGGACGCGCGCAACATCACGCTCGAAGCGGAATACTACGCCGACATCGACCAGGCGAAGTACGCGCGCGTGAAGCCGCTGCAGTGGATGTGGGAGATGTTCGACAAGAGCCCGCTCGGCGAGAACGTGCACCTCGGTGTGAAGTTCCGGCGTATGCTCGCACAGCACATTTTCCGGAAGTGTGGTGCCAACTTCAAGGCATTCCACTTCGTCAAGTTTTCGTACGGCTACAATCTCGAGGTAGGCGACGGCGTGGTCGTGCACCGCCACGTTCTGCTCGACGACCGGGGCGGCATCCGCATCGGCAATGGATCGTCCGTCGCGGACTTCGCGAACATCTACAGCCACACCCACGCGCTGGGCGACGGCCGTGACATCGATCTGCCGGCGGTGATCATCGAGGACGGCGTGCGCATCACGTATCATGCAACAGTGCTCGCGGGTGTTACGATGCACGCGAATTCGATGCTCGGTGCAATGGCGGTGGCGACGAAGGACATCGCGTCTGGCGACGTCGCCCTCGGCATTCCGGCGCAGCCGAAACTCAAGCGGCCGGAGAAGAAGCCGGTATTCCCGTCGTCGGTGGATCCGTTGAACGAATAGCGGAGAAGGGCGAAAGGCGAATGGCGAATGGCGAAGGGCGAATGGCGAAAGGCGAAAGGCGACGCTATGGCGCGTGCGGGGGGCGTTGGCGGGCGAGCTTTGTTGACGCTGTGAGGTCTGCGCGTTCGTCGTGCGACAGGGTTTCGCCGTTGAAGCGGGCGCGGATGTAGAGGTTTACGGCGAGTGCGACGTGGGCTGCGCCGGGGTCGTCGGCGTTGCTGACCGCGTGAGCGAATGCGAGGGGCGGGAGTGCAGACGCGGGTGGGAACCCGCGTTTTTCGTATGCTCGCCGAAGCCGCGTGTAGACGGCGCTCTCGAAGGCTGCAGGTGACGCTCGCCGGACGCGGTGTGACCGGAACAGGAGGCCTGCAGCGAACAGAGCGGCGGCGGCGATGATCCCCCAGCGCAACCCACCCGGTGTGCCGCCCGGAGTGGCGGGATCGGGCGGGCCTGGGCGGAACACTTCGGCTGCACGATTGAACATCGACAATTGCGTTCTGACGTCGTATTCGAGCACCCACCGGTTCCAGCGATAGTCCAGCCCGTCGAGCAACGCGCGGAACGGCCGCATCCACGTCGCACCTTCCTCCGCCATTCCCGACAACGAAGCGGGCGTGGGATCGTACTGCACCCATCCGAAGCGCGGATACCACACTTCGACCCACGAGTGCGCCTGGTTCTGCGTGACATTCAGGAAGTTGCCGAATGCGTTCCATTCGCCGCCGAGGAATCCGTTCACATTGCGGGTGGGCACGCCCATCGCGCGCAGGAGGATCGCCATGGCGGTTGAGAAGTACTCGCAATGCCCCTGGCGCCGCTCGAACAGGAAGTATTCGAGTGTGGCCTCGCGCTGTGATGCGGGCAGGATGAGCGTGTATGTGAACGGTGCGAGGTATTGCTCGACCGCGCGCACCTTGTCCGCGGTCGTGACTGTGCCCGCAGCCAGCGAGTCGGCGAGCGCGACAATGCGGTCGGCGAGAGGCGGCAGTTGGAGATAGGATCGCACCTGTGCCACGGCAGTGCTGCTGTCGGCATCGAGTGCTGCGGTCGACGGCACTGCAACGTTGCTGAAGATGGTGTAGGACGGCGGACCCCGCCCAACGTAATTGAAGTCACCGTTCGGCCGGTGCTCGACGCCCATGCGGAAGTCGTCAGGGTTGATCTGCACGATGGCATTGAGACCGAACAGTGCACTGACGTCAGGGAGATCGGCGCCGATCACGTGCTGCTCGACGATCTCGCGACCTCTATTGTATGCGTTGCTGCCCAGCGGTTGAAAGAGACCCGGCGTCCGCATCCACTCGAACCCGTTGAACCGATCGAACGACATGCCTCGCCAGTGCAGCGAACTGAGGTTGGCGGGCGCACCGTTCGGGAAGTCGACACGGAGCACGATCTCCGGATTCGGATACAGCTGACCGCCATGATTGAGCAGTGACACACGGTCGCTGAATCCCATGACGCCGCCTGCCACGGGAAGTCCGCGCGAGACCCAGCCCCGCGTAACGCGAGGGAACAGGAGGAACACGAGGGCACTGGTGACGAGCGCGATGCTCGAGAACGCGGCGGACTGTACAAGGAAGCGGCGGCGGACGGGAACGTCGCGGATCGGGCGTCGCTCGATGCTGTGCAGGAGATGACCGAGCATCAGGCTGACGGTTGCGGCCGCCATGTATGCAACGAACGCCAGGGCGAACAGCGCGCCAGGCCGGTACGCGGCGGATGCGACGAGCAATGCGAATGTGAGTGCGTAGACACGCGCGTCGTTGCCGTTGTCTCGTTGACGGAAGACTTCCGCGACGAGCAGGAGCAGCAGCAGGTCCACCATCGGGAGGACGACGTCTTCCGGTGACCGCAGTGCGTGGTTCGCCGCGCGCAGCGCGAGCAGCACCGCGACGAATTTGAAGACGGGATCGAGCCGCTTGCGCACGGTCGCGGACGGCTCCCACAACGCGGCCGCTGCGAGTACGACCAGTGCGGGAATTACGCTCGGTGCATCGAGGCCGGCGCCGCTGATGAATGCGACGACTGCCGTCAGCGTCATGAGCGCTTCGCTCTGGCGATGCAGCCGCTGCAGCTTCACGGACCGACTTCGGTCAGATGGAGAGCGGCTTCAACTGCGGCGCGGACGAGATGCCCCCACTGAAGCCGTCCAGGCCGTCGAGCATCTGGATGCCTTTGCCTGTGACCTCGTACTCCCTGAACTCCTTGCTGTGCTGGCTGCCTCGCATCTTTCCGATGATGAGGACCCGCCGCAGAGACTGCTCGATCTCTACGTACCGCAGCAGGATGACGTCATCCGCAAGGAACGAAACCAAATTCGGCGTGAAGCGGAACTCACTCTCGTTCTGGGAGAGCTCCATGGTTGTCAGCACCGTGATTCCCTCGCCGGTCAGTGCGCCGATCAGCCGGTACAATGATTCACGGAAATCGGCACGGAACGTCGGGGCCAGAGCGAGTTCGAACCCCGACATCGAGTCGATCACAACGCGCTTCGCCCCGACACGCGCCACGGCTTCACGAATTTCATGCAGCGTCTCGTCCGGTGACAGATCCAGCGGTCGCAGGTAAATGGCTTCGAGCGCGCCCTTCTCGATCATGTCGCCAAGGTCGTAACCGAGTTTCTTCGCGCGGTGGATGTACTCCTTGGGATGCTCTTCGAAAACGATCAGAACCGCATGGTCCCCGGTATCGGCAGCGGCAGCGACAAACTGCATCGCGAGCACGGACTTGCCCGTACCGGACGGACCGACGACGAGCACGGAATCACCCGTGGGAATGCCGCCATGCATCATCTTGTCCAGGTCCGGAATCCCGGTCGAGGTACGCCCACGCCGCACGGCGCGGTCCACCTCGGCGACGGTCACTGCAATGCGCGGGAACACGCGCACACCGTCGCCCGTCATGCGGAAATTGTGGAGCCCCGGCATCGTCGGCCTGCCGCGTATCTTCACAATTTGTAGCTTGCGGACGACGGAATTACGATCGACCTCCTGCGACAACCACATGATGCCATCTGCAATCGTGAAGATCGCACTGCTTTCGCCCCCCTTGGTCGAATACTCGCCGATGAGGAACGATGTGACCTGCCAGCTCGTCAGATAGAGGGCGAGCCTCTGGACGAACGCCTGGAGGTCGCCTTCGCTCGTGTCCGTCGCCACCGATCCAATCAGCGTGCGGAACGAGTCTACCACGACGATCCCGGGCGTGTGCTCGTTGACCTCCCGAATAATGCGCTCCAGCACACCTTCGAGCCCATCACTGATCAGTTCGTCCGTCAGGTTCACGAACCGCACACTGGTTTCGAGCTTTTCCGCATCGAAGAACGAGTACTGCTGCTGATACCGCAGCATCTTGAGGGGCGGCTCGCCCAGGACTGTAAAATAGATCGCCGGCCGCTCGGAGGACGCATTATGAAACACGATCTGCTGCGCCAGCGTCGTCTTGCCCGCACCCGGCTGGCCCGCGATCAGGTTGAACGAGTACTCGGGTATCCCGCCACCGAGAACTTCGTCGAGTCCCGGCACCCCGGTCTCAAGGAGCTGAATTTCAGCTTTTTTCCTCTTGGTCATTCTGATGTCTCCGTCAAACTTGGACCTGGTACATAGAGCGGCAGATCGGGCCATATCTTGCGAACTGGAATTAATCCGACGTCCTCCCCGAGGAGTGTCACCAGGAGGACGAGGAAGTGCTCGGGGATCGACGCGCCCAGGGCGGCGCGCTGCTCGGCTGCACCGTTCTGCAGCGCAGTCAGGAGACCCGGGAGCGCCATGGTGCCCGAATCGATTGAAACCGATGCGAGAAGTGCGTGCTGGCGATGGGCGAGCCGAAGGGCACGGCCGGCGAGCGCATGCACGCCGCCACCGCCGAGTAGTGACAGGAGGCCTGTACTCAATTTGAGCAGCGTTCGTTCAGCGGCGGCGGCGAGCGCGACCGGGTCGGACGCTCCTCCGGCTTCGTGTCGAAGAAGATTCAGGGCGAGCGGTGCGGCATCGAAGGGCTGGTGCGTCATTCCATCCGTTTACCCGAACGCGTGGTCATGTTGCCTTCCGCCTGAGAAATACAGCGCAGCGTGAGGGAAAGTGTTATATTCATAAACCTGCTGCACTTTCGTGCATCAGGCAATGTAGCTGGATCCGACGTACCCGCCAGCATTCGGGTGGTCCTCGTTCGTCGAGGTTCTGAATGACGTCAGTCGCCGAAGACTTGCCTCAGACCGAATTCTGGGGCTATCTGTCTGGCGTGAGCCACACCCTCGCGGCATCACTCGAGTTCGAACGCACGCTCTCTGCGGTGTCGCGCATGGCACTTCCCGTGCCCGGCTCGTGGTGCATCGTGACGCTTGCACCCGTCGGTGCCGGCATCAGCCTACCGTCAGTGGATCCTTCGCGAGATGAATACGAACTTCACGCGGAGGGGTCTACCGATCGGGGCGCGAGTAGCCTGGCCGCGCTGATCGTTTCGGCCGGTGTCATGGATGCCGTGACGGTCATCACGGATGCGATGCTGATCGTGGTCGCGGACGGGGACGAGGCGACGCTGGCCGAACTCCGTAGCCTTGGAATCGGGACCTTGATCCTGGTACCTCTGGAGGCCCGGGGTCAAGTGCTGGGTACGATGGCGTTGATCGGTTCGGACGCCGAACGGCCCTATGGCGCAAAGGATGTTGTCCTGGCGAAGGATGTGGCATCCCAATGCGCGCTGGCGCTTGCTACGTCGCGGCTCTTCACGGATGCGGACGAAGCGCGTGCGATTGCGATGCAGATGAATGAGCGGCTGCTAGTCGCAGCCGTGCTGCAGCAGGAACTTGCAGAAGAGGCGCGGGATGCGAATCTCGCGACGTCCCGCTTCCTGGCCACGATGAGTCACGAATTCCGCACGCCACTCAACGCGATTGTCGGTTATACAGACCTTATCGGCCTCGGCATTGCCGGCGCTGTCTCCTTACAGCAGCGCAAGTTCCTGGACAAGATCAATGGGAGCACGCTGCATATGGTGGCCCTCATCGACGACATCCTGGACATGTCAAAACTGCAGGCGGAGGGTGTGAAGATCGACCGGGAGCGGTTTGTTGCACGGGACGCAGTCAAATCGGCGATCTCATTCGTCGCGCCACAGGCGGAGGCGGCCAGGCTGTCATTGACCATGGTGGGCGCATCCATGGAAGACCAGTTCTACTGTGGTGACGAGTTCCGTGTGCGTCAGATCATCGCGAATCTTCTGTCGAATGCGGTCAAATTCACGGCGCCCGGCGGCTCGGTGCATGTGGAGTGCGAGATGCTTCGGGACATCGATGCATCGGCGATCGCGTTTGATCCGGGACCGTGGCTGGCGATCCGGGTCACCGATACGGGAACCGGGCTGGACGACAGCGAGCGCGATGTTGTATTCAAGCCGTTCACGCAGCTGGATTCCGGGAAGACGCGAATCCGGGGGGGCACAGGGCTCGGTCTCACGATCAGCCGTGAGCTTGCGCGCCGTATGGGCGGGGATCTGACGGTCACCAGCGTGAAGGGTGTGGGTTCGTGCTTCACCCTGTGGCTGCCGAGC
>JBBSJG010000053.1:0-18397 GCA_038257485.1 Longimicrobiales bacterium
CGCAGGCACTGGAGACGTTGGACCTGAAGGCGGGCGAGTCGGTGGAGTACGGCGGTGCGTGGCAGGGCACGGGACCGGGTGAGTATACGGTGCGTGCGGTGCTGAAGTCGTCGAACAAGCCGGTGGAGCTGCGGACAGGATTTGTTATACCCTCGCGTTGATGGCGGCTTTTACGGGTGGTGCGGGAGCGAATGGAAGCGATGAGGATGCGGGGTGCCGATGCAGATTCGGGTGCATCGGACGACATATTGCTGGACCGTCTGTCGGAAGCGCGTGCGGTGCTGGAAGGTGAGATCGGCCGTCGCGTGTTCGGCCAGCAGACGATCGTGGAGGGTTTGCTGATCGCGCTTCTCGCGGATGGCCATGCGCTGCTGGTGGGTGTGCCGGGCCTGGCGAAGACGCTGTTGATTTCGACGCTGGCGGAAGCGTTGGATCTGAAGTTCAGCCGGATCCAGTTCACGCCGGACCTGATGCCGTCCGACATCACGGGTACGGAAGTGCTGGAGGAGGATCGGACGACGGGCCGTCGTGCGTTCCGCTTCGTGCGCGGGCCGGTGTTCGCGAATGTGATTCTGGCGGACGAGATCAATCGTACGCCGCCGAAGACGCAGGCGGCGCTGCTGCAGGCGATGCAGGAGCGATCGGTGACGGTGGCGGGGGACACGATGAAGCTTGACCGCCCGTTTTTCGTGCTGGCGACGCAGAACCCGATTGAGCAGGAAGGCACGTACCCGTTGCCGGAAGCGCAGCTGGATCGATTCATGATGGAGCTGCGGATCGGGTATCCGACGAAGGCCGAGGAAGAGCAGATCGCGCAGCATACGACGAGTGCTGAGGAGCCGGTCGTGAAGCAGGTTCTGGGAGCGGAGGAGCTGGTATCGCTGCAGAGGCTGGTGCGTCGCGTGCCCGCGCCGCCGTCGCTGGTGTCGTATGCGGTGCGCCTTGCGCGCGCGACGCGACCGGACGATGCTGACACACCGGATCTGATGCGACGGTATGTGAGCTGGGGTGCAGGACCTCGCGCGTCGCAGAATCTCGTGCTGGGTGCGAAGGCGAGAGCCGCGTTGAGTGGGCGTGGCGTCCCGAATTTCGATGATGTACGTGCGGTTGCGCCGGCAGTGCTGCGTCACCGTGTGGTCCCGAGCTTTCAGGCGGAGGCGGATGGCAGAACCGCCGGCGACCTGATTGCTGAGCTCCTCGAACAGAGTCGCAAATGGACATAGGCCGAAGTAGCGGCTTGGTTGCACCATGTTGTTGATCATCGGCGCCCTGGCGGGTGCGATTCTCGTGTCTGCATTCCTCACCGCAGCCGAGCTCTCGATCTTCATGTTGAGCGAATCGCGGGTGCGCGCGATCGCGGAGCAGGGCCATCGCGGCGCTGCGGCACTCGCATCGTTGCGTGCCCGACCCGAGCGCGCGCTCGTGCTGTTGCGGCTGGTCGATGCTGTCGCCGACGTGACGGCGGGTGTGCTAACGGCGTACATCGGCTTCGAGTATTTCGTTGCGCGTGTGGCGGCACCGGGTGTCACACTCACCGATGCTCTGCTCCAGACGCGGGAGTTGGGCTTCATCGCCGGGTTTGCGCTGCTCGTCGCGGCGGTCGGCCTCCTGGTGGTGTATATCGGTGAGCTCCTGCCGCTCGGCCTCGCCGCGAACCACGGCGTCAAGCTCTCCCTGTTGATTGCGCCGACGGTCCTTTTCTTTACGCGCGTGCTGTCCCCGTTCCTGCTGTTCATCGCGCGGCTCGCGAGCATCCGGTCGGACCGCCGCGAAGGATCAGCGTCGACGATCACCGAGACCGGCGTGCGGCAAATGTCCGTGCTCGGTCACACGGAGGATGTCGAAGAGCACGAGCGCGAGCTCATCGAGAACGCGTTCCGCCTCGATGACACGAAGACGTGGGAGATCATGGCTCCGCGCGTCGACATCTTCGCGTGGAAGGACTCGCAGACGCTGGCCGAGATCGCGTCGGAGATCGGGACGGTCGGTTACTCGCGCGTGCCGGTATACGGTGAAAACATCGATGACATCACGGGTGTCCTGTATATCCGTGACGCGTTCCAGGCGCTGCTTGGCGGGCAGCAGGATGTGACGCTGCGATCGCTCGCGCGCGAACCGCTGATCGTGCCCGGTTCGTTGTCACTGACCAAACTGCTGCGCGACTTCCAGACGCGCCGCATCCACATGGCGGTCGTGGTCGATGAATACGGTGGCACCGACGGCCTCGTCACGCTTGAGGACGTGATCGAAGAACTGGTCGGTGAAATCAATGACGAGACGGATGAGGCGGAGGATGCAATCGTCCGCGTGTCCCGTACGGAAGTCATGGCGGTTGGCGATACCGATCTGCGCGAGATCAATCACCTGTTCAATGCGTCCCTGCCGCAGTTGGAACACCGCTCCATCAACGGCTACCTCCTGGAGGAGCTGGGCCATGTACCCGGGCCGGGTGAGAAGCTGGAACGTGAGGGCATCGTGATCGAAGTCGTCGAGGCGACAGAGACACAGGTGACGCGCGTCCGCCTGAAGCGGACGAGTGGCGCGCATGTCGATGTCACGTCTGCGGAGGCGCGCATGGCTGCGGGAATGACGCATGAAACGGACTCGCCTCGGCCGGAGCGCGAGCCCCTGTCGAGCGAGGGCATCGCGCCCGGTGGCGGTGGGCTTGGTCTCGGGGACACGGCTGCTGATGGACTCAAGCGGGATGAGCACTGACGGGGTGGCAGCGCTGACGGCTCCGACGTTCGCCGATATTACGTCTGCATCAGAACGGCTTCGCGGGATTGCTACACGCACGCCGCTGGAGCCGTCCGAGTTTCTATCCGACATCGCCGGCGTGCCCGTATATCTGAAGCTCGAATGCTGGCAGCGCACGCGCTCGTTCAAGCTGCGCGGCGCGTACAACGCAGTGCACGCACTCGACACGGCAACGCTGGCACGCGGACTCGTGACAGCGTCCGCCGGAAACCACGGTCAGGCCGTCGCACTGGCTGCAAGGATGACCGGCGCGCATGCGACGGTCTTCGTCCCCGCCACGGCGCCTGCCGTGAAGAAATCCCGCATCCGGTCATTCGGTGCCACGGTCGACGAGACTGCTACGGACTATGACGCTGCGGAAGCGGCGGCCCAGGTGAACGCCCGAAAGACGGGACGCTACTTCGTGCACGCATTTTCCGATTTCAACGTCGTCGCGGGCCAGGGCACGGTGGGGCTGGAAATCGCGGAGGACCTCCCGGCGGTTCGCCATGTCGTGGTTCCCGTGGGCGGTGGCGGGCTCGCGACCGGTGTCGGCATCGCGCTACGAGCGATTGCACCCGCAGCGACACTGCACGGCGTGCAGAGCGACGAAACCCGTGCGATGTACGACGCATTCCAGGCGGGGCATCTCGTCGATTCCCCGATCACGCCAACACTGGCGGACGGACTCGCCGGCTGTACCGACGAAACCGCGTATGCGTGGCTGCGCGCCATCATCGACCACGTTCACCTGGTTCCCGAACCGGCGATTGCCCGTGCGATGCGCGTTCTTTTCGAATCGGCCGGCGTCGTCGCGGAAGGCGCAGGCGCCGTGGGTGTTGCCGCGGTGATGGAGCGGATGCTGACGCTCGACGGCCCGACCGTCGTCGTGGTCAGCGGCGGCAACGTTGATCCTGCGACGATCGCGGCGATATTGAACGCATGATCATTTCATTCGAGGGGCGTTCGCCCCGGATCCATCCGACGGCGTTCATCGCGCCGACCGCCGTGCTGATCGGCGATGTCGAAATCGGCGAACACGCGAGCATCTGGTTCGGCGCAGTATTGCGCGCCGACCATCCGGATCACGGTATCCGCATCGGTGCACGCACGAGCATCCAGGACAATTGCGTGCTGCACGTGAGCGCGCGGGGTGCCACGATCGTAGGCGACGGCGTCACGGTCGGTCATGGCGCTGTCTTCGAAAGCTGCACCATCGGCGAGGGGTCGCTGATCGGCATGAATGCCGTCGTCCTGCATGGCGCGTCGATCGGCAAGGGAGCGCTGGTCGCTGCGGGCAGTGTCGTACCCGAGGGCATGGAAGTGCCCGCCGGCTCGCTGGTGGCGGGCATTCCGGCGAGAGTGCGCAAACAGCTCGAGGGCGAATCGGCGAACTGGGTGCGCAACAGTGCGGACCACTATGTCGAACTCGCGGATCAGTATCTCGCGCAGGAGATCGGCCGCGCGCCTGTGACCGGCGAGGCGCCCGACTCTGAAACCGCACATTGATGACGCCGCGGCGATCGGGTGCGAACCCGGATGCCATCGTCATCGGCGCCGGCATCATCGGCCTCATGACGGCGAGGGCACTGCACGCGCGAGGTGTGGATGTACTCGTGATCGACCGCGACTCGCCCGGCCGCCGCGCCACATGGGCCGCGGGGGGCATGCTGTCGCCACTCATCGAGTCGGACCACGACGACCCGTTCTTCCGCCTCGCCGACCGCTCGTTCGACCTGTACCCGCCTATGCTGGACGAATTGCACGCGGTGACGGGCCTCCATGTCGACTACCGGACAACGGGGAAGCTGCAGTGTGCGCTCGACGCCGCAGGTGCGTCGGCATTGGCGCGTCTTGCCGCAAGCCCCCGCGCGGAGCGCTATGGCCTTCGGCACTACACCGGGTCTGACGCGCGCGCGCTCGAGCCGTCGCTGTCGGAACGCGTGGTGAGTGCACTGTTCGTGGAGCGCGATCACTGTGTCGACAACAGGCTCCTGGTGCAGGCGCTGGTCGCCGCTGTCGAAGCGGACGGGATCGCCGTGCGCATCGGCACGCCCGTGGACGGCGTCATCGTCGATCGCGATGTGGTGAAGGGTGTTCGCCTGACATCGGGTGAACGAATCGACGCACCGCACGTCGTGATCGCGGCGGGTGCGTGGAGTGCCCAGCTCGACGGCCTGCCCGCGCCGCTTCCCGTTCATCCGCTGCGCGGCCAGATGCTCGCAGTCGATATGCGCGTCGCGGACGGCGCGTCCGCCGTCGCATTCGAACGCGTCGTCGGGACGGCTGAGTGCTACATGATTCCGCGCAGCGACGGGCGACTGCTGATCGGCGCGACGGTGGAAGATGTCGGCTTTCAAATGGGTCCCACACCGGGCGGGCTGGCTTGGCTGATTGACGCGGCGACGGCGGTCGTGCCGGGCGTTGCGGACCTGCCGATCCTGGAGACATGGGCCGGATACCGGCCAGGCACCCCCGACGACTGGCCGATCATCGGTGAAGACCCTCATGTCCGCGGGTTGGTGTATGCGACGGGCCACTACCGGAATGGCATTCTCCTCGGGCCGGTGACTGCACTGGCGGTTGCGGAACTTGTGGTGGGGCGGGCGCCGGAGTGGGTTGAGCCGTTTGCCGTATCCCGCTTCGGACCACCCTTCGGATTATCGGACTAAGCCCGACTTGCCATGATGTGCCCAGTGGGTGGTCCGGCTAAAACGCAAACGCAACATACCACGCCACGATCGCCTCCCCCCAGAAATACGTAATCGCGCCGCCAATCGCGAGGAAAGTACCGAGCGGCAGATACGTCGCCATGGGTGACAGTCTGCCGCGCAACCACGTGAACGGCACGCCGATCAGGAGACCCGCGAAGGACCCGAGCATCAGGGTGAGCAGCGCGCCGGACCATCCGGTGAAGGCGCCGATGAACGCCATCATGTGGATGTCACCAATCCCGAGCGCGGGTTTCCGCAACGCTTTTTCCGCCACGATCTTCACGATCCACAGACCGGCATAGCCGAAGAGCGCGCCGATCAATGCTGTGGTGAGCGGGAACCCGCCTGGGATTGCGGCGAACAGGATGCCGATGAGTGTGCCGCCGAGTGAAAACTGGTCGGGGATCACCATCTCGCGCGCGTCCGTCATTGCGATCCCGATCAGGATTGAGAGGTAGACCGCGGCGCGCAGCGCTTCCACCGTTGGTCCGAAGTGGACGACCGCGGCGATCCAGAGCAGTGCGGTGGTCAGCTCGACAAGTGGATACTGCAGGGAGATCGGCTTGCGGCAGTATCGGCAGGCGCCACGCAGCCAGATCCATCCGAAGATCGGGATGTTGTCGTACCAGGCGAGCCCGTGTCCGCATCCCGGGCAGCGCGACGGCGGCCGGATCACCGATTCCTCGGCGGGCCAGCGATAGATGCACACATTGAGGAACGACCCGACGGCCGCGCCGAAGATCGCGGCGAACAGGATGTGGAACCAGGCGGGCGCCTCGCTCATGAAACGTCCTCGCCCAGGAGATACAGGAGGATGCCGCCCGCAACGCCGGCGTTGAGCGATTCGGCGAGGCCGCGCATTTCGAGTGCGACCGTCTGGTGCAGCAATGCGCGCACGCCGGCACTGAGCCCGGCGCCCTCGTTGCCGAGGACGAGCGCTACGCGCGCGGGACGCTCCGCGAGCAACGTCCGGATCCCGACACCGTCCGCAGCAGCGCCCCACAATGCAACGTCACTTCGCTCGCACCATGCCTTGAGCTGCGGCAGCGTCGCCGCCACGATCGGCACATGGAACGCACTGCCCGCGGCGGACCGGACCGACTTGGCGTTCCAGGCGTCCACGGTCCCCGGCAATGTGATCACCAGACCTGCACCGAATGCGACGGCGCTTCGCAGGACCGTACCGAAATTCCCCGGGTCCTGGATGGCGTCGAGGACGACGGTGATGCTCGGTGCCTCTGCGGGCAGCTGCGCGCGAGGTGTCACGGCGACCGCGACCACGCCCTGCGGCGTCTCGGTATCAGCGATCTGGCGAAGCTCCGCTGCAGGCGTCATGTGCACCGTTACGCGCGCTGCGAGCTCCTTCGCCAGTTGCCTGCCGCGGTCGGTGTCCTCGAGAGTGGGCGATACGACGGCGCTCCGAAGGACGATCCGGGAACGCAGCAGCTCCTCGACGACGCGCACTCCCTCCGCGAGAAAGAGTCCTTCTTCCTCGCGATTTGCGCGCTGGCGCAGGGCGCGCAGGCGTTTGGCCTCGGCGCGGCTCAGCTCAGGATAGGGCATGGAACGTGACTTGCTCCTTCGGCATCCAGACGAAACCCTGACGGATTGAGGACGAATGACAAACATGAATGGTATGATGTCCGGCGCATTCTGGCGACGCCGCGGCGTTGCACTGGCCCTCACCGCGACGGGTGCCGTCGCAGTGGGCGCATGCGCGAGCGCGATTTCGCCGCAGCAGGAGGCGCAGATCGGTGCGCAGAGCGCGGCCGAAATCAACCAGCAGCTGCCGATCGTCAACGATAGGACCCTGAACAACTACGTGAACAGCCTGGGCAGCCAGATTGCCCGCAACGGCCAGCGAGGCATCGGCTACCGCTTCCACATTGTGAACAGCAATGCCGTCAACGCGTTTGCAGTGCCGGGCGGCTACATCTACGTCAATCGCGGCCTGATCGAGCGGACCACCAATGCCGCCGAGTTCGCGGGCGTCCTGGCGCACGAGATCGAGCACGTTGAACTCCGTCACAGCGTCGAGCAGATGGAACAGATGCAGAAGGCCAATGTCGGTCTGGCGCTCGCATCAATCCTGCTTGGCCGTTCGTCAGCGACCGTTCAGCAGGCTGCGGGCACTGCGGTGAACGTAGCAGGCACTGCATACTTCGCGAAGTTCAGCCGCGAAGATGAGAACGAAGCCGATGCCCAGGCGGTCCCACTCATGGTCGCCGCCGGCTACGACCCGAACGGCCTGACGACGATGTTCCAGAAACTCCTCCAGGAAGAGCGCTCGGCGCCGCGTTCGGTGCAGCAGTGGTTCTCGACCCACCCGACCACGCAGGATCGGGTGACAAACGCGCAGCGCCTGGTATCTCAGGTGCCGGCTGCAACGCGCTCGCGTCTGATAAAGGACACCAATGCCTTCCAGTCCTTCAAGTCGCGCATGCGCAGCTATTCCCCCCGCGCGACCGACTGACCGCTCGGGACTTCATATAGCCGCGCGCAACCGTAGACACTACGTTGCGCGCGGCGCTCCCGCCTTCTCGAGGATATCCCGTGAGCATTCCAGTCGCACTGACCATCGCAGGAAGTGACAGCGGCGGCGGCGCCGGCATCCAGGCCGACCTGAAGACCTTCCACGCATACGGCGTATTCGGCACGAGCGCGATCACTGCGGTGACCGTGCAGAACACGCTTGGCGTCTATGGCGTTCACACCATCCCGCCAGAGGTCGTCCGTGCGCAGATCCGCGCGGTCGTGAGCGACCTGCACCCACGCGCCTGCAAGACGGGGATGCTGGGTACTGCCGAGATGGTCGAGACGGTTGCGGCCGCCGTCGCAGACGCGAAGCTCGATCTGTTTGTTCTGGACCCAGTGATGGTTGCGACGAGCGGGGATCGTCTGCTCGACGAGGGCGCGGAGCGCGCGATCGTGACGCGGCTCATGCCGCTTGCGACGATCATCACGCCGAACCTCGGGGAGGCGGCCATCCTGTCGGGTCTTTCGGTTGGTACAGTCGCGGAGATGGAAGCCGCGGCGAGGCATTTGACGCTGCTGGGTGCCAACGGAGTCCTGCTGAAGGGGGGCCACCTGGATGGTGACACTGTGGTGGATGTGCTCGTCATCGGCGACCGCTGTCATGCCTACCAGCGGCCGCGCATCGACACACGCCACACGCACGGCACGGGATGCACGCTGTCCGCTGCGATCACGGCCGGGCTCGCCCTCGGTGCCTCGTTGCGCGAGGCAGTCGAGAGCGCGCTCGACTACGTTTACCGCGCGATTGCTACTTCGCCGAATCTGGGGCAGGGCTCGGGGCCGTTGAATCACTTCGTGCCGTCGACCCCGCGGCACCAGCCGGACCGCTCGTAGCACCACCCGTAACCCACCACTTCCCGACCGTCAGCAGTGTGCCGCGGATGTCCATCACCGCGCCGTGCACGCGCTTGCGCATTACGACCAGGTCCGGGAAGTAATACAGAAACGACCACGGCTGTTCCTCGCGGATGATCTTCTGGAGCTCGGCGTAGATCGGCATCGCGGCGTCGCGTGTGGTGACGCGCGAGACCGAATCGATCAGGGCATCCACGGTACGGTTGGAATACGACGCCATCTGGAACGGCCCAGCCATCTGAGACGAATGGAAGATGTCGCGGAGGTTGATCCTGAAGTCCGACTCCCATGCGACGAGGACTGCGTCGAACTTGCGGTCCGCTGAGCCGATGATGCCGTACATGGTCGCCGCCTCCGTGGACTGCGCTACCACCTTGGCACCGACCTGCGCCAGGTTGGACGTGATCATGACCGCCATGTCGCGGTTGATCGCGCTGCCTGCGGGGTGCAGCAGATTGATGATAAACTGCTTGCCATCCGGCGTTTCTGCGACACCGTCATTGTTACGGTCGTATACGCCCGCCGCGCGCAGCAGTGCCTTTGCCGAGTCCGGCGAGTACGGCAATGCGGTCACGGTGCTGTCATAGGCCCAGTGGTAGGGTCCGATGGGGCCCGCAGCGAGCTGGCCGTAGCCGGCGCGCAATGTCTGCACGATCGCATTGCGATCGATCGCCAGTGACAGTGCGCGTCGCACGTTCGGGTCATTGAGCGGCGCACGCTTGCCGTTCCATCCGATGTTCGCGAACTGTCGGCTCGGCTTCACCATGACGGTCAGCTGCGGATCCGCGGCGAGTGTTTTGATCTGGTCGGACTTCGGCGTCAGGATCACGTCGACATTGCCGGTCTGAACTTCGGCGATCTGCGCCATTGCATCAGGAATGATGCGCCACACGATGCGGTCGAGGTACGGCCTGCCGCCCAGGCCAGCGGGGAAATCCGGGTTCGCGTCGAACACCCAGCGATCATTGGAACGGTACTCCACAAATTTGAACGGACCGTTGCCGATCGGCTTCTTGTTGAATGCCGCCTGTCGCATGGCTGCCGGCGCGGTGGAATCGAGGATGTGCTTCGGCACGATCGGCATGAACGGCAGGCCCGCGAGTGGATCGAGGTGCGGAATCCATGTGAACTGGATCGTGAGCGAATCAATCAGCGTGGCGGAGCGCCAGTTGGAGAAATATTCGCTGCTGGGGAACGCAGTCTCCGGATTCTTCGCCATCTCGTAGGTGAACAGTACGTCGGCCGCCGTGGTATTCGGTCCGTCATGCCAGCGCACATCATTGCGGAGATAGAATACGACGCCGGTATCGCCGAGCATCTTCCATGACCGTGCAAGCGCGGGCTCATAGTCGAGGTCGGCGCTGTAGCGCACGAGCGGGAGGAAGAGCATTTCCCGATTGATCTCCTGCGCGTACTTGTCCAATGCAACGAGCGGATTGAGTGCGTCGAGATCGCCGTTCCCTGCCACCACCACGATGCCTCCCTGCACCGGGTCACCGTCGCTGGGCGTCGCATCCGGCGGGTTCTTGTCTGAGCATGCCATGGCGGACATCGCGAGCAGTCCCAGCGCAAGGCAGCGCCACCCTGATTTCATTTCAGTGCTCCGGAATAGTTTCGGGTGATGTTCAAGCAACGGGACTGCCGATCCTGCGAACAACACCTCGCACGAGCCGACCGAATGACTCGGCGGCGCCGGCACTGGCTGCCATCACCTCGTCGTGCGACAACGCCTCGCCTGTATGGCCGGCCGCTTCATTGGTGATGAGCGAAATGCCGAGGACGCGCATGCCTCGCGCGCGGGCAACGATCACTTCCGGCACCGTACTCATGCCGACTGCATCCGCGCCGAGGATGCCGAGCATGCGAACCTCCGCCGGCGTCTCGTATGTCGGGCCGAGCAGCGCGCAATAGACGCCGGTGTTGAGAGCGATCCCCTGCTCTGCCGCTACTTCGAGCGTGAGTGCACGCAGTTCAGGGTCGTACGCGCGGGTCATGTCCGGAAATCGCGTTTCGCCGTCGCGCGCGGGGCCGACCAGCGGATTGCGGCCGAGCATGTTGATGTGATCCTCGATCAACATCAGACTGCCGGCGCGGAACGAGCGGTTCACACCACCCGCTGCATTGGTGACGATAAGGGTGTCTACGCCGAGTGCGCTGATGGCCCGGACCGGAAGCGTCGCCGCGTCGGCCTCGTGGCCTTCGTACAAGTGGTAGCGCCCCTGCATCGCGATGCATGGCACACCCTCGAGCGTGCCGACGACAATGCGGCCGCGGTGACCGACAACGGCCGCGCGCGCGAAGCCGGGGATGTCCGCGAAGTCTACGGCGCTCGCATCCTCGAATGCATCGGCCAGTCCGCCCAGGCCGGAGCCCAGCACCAGCAGAATACGCGGCTGCATTGTCGCGCATGCCGCGCGCAGTGCATCCACGGTTTCCATCAGGGCGGCTGCATAGGATGCTGTCGTCATGCGCTTACTCCGTTCCCGGTCGACCGAGTGCGGCCGGCGGCACGGCGCGGCCGACGAGGCCGGCGAGTGCCACGACCGTGAGGACGTACGGGATCATCTGGATGAACTGTGTGGGCAGCACGGTCGATCCCTGCAGTTGGATCTGCAATGTCTCGGCGGCCGCGAACAGGATGCAAGCAAGGGCCGCGCGCATCGGATGCCAGCGACCGAAGATTACTGCGGCGAGCGCAATGAATCCTCGACCGGCACTCATGTTATCGGTGAACTGGTGCTGATCGAGGGCGAGATACACGCCGCCGAGCGCGGCGAGCACACCCGACATTGCGACTGCGATGTACCGCAGCTTCTTCACCGACAGACCTGATGCCTCCGCCGCGGCCGGATGCTCGCCCACTGCGCGGATGCGCAGGCCGAGCACCGTGTGGTCCATCATCCATGTCACACCGAGCACAGTCAGAATTGCGAGCCAGATCATCGGATTCGCCAGGCCGCCGCCTGCTGTCGAGAAGCCGTCGACACGCGGCGAATTCGACGTGCTGCCGAACGTGAGCTGGAGCAGGAAGCGCGTGGCACCGATGACGAGAAGGTTGATCGCGATGCCAACCACGATCTGGTCCGCCTTGAAACGGATCGACGCGACGCCATGGAGGGCGGCACACAGCAGTCCGGCGCCGATGCCGCACAGCACGCCGATCCATGCGCTCCCCGAATAGAAGCTGCCGAGCACGGCACCGAACGCGCCGGAGAGCATGAAGCCCTCCAGGGTGAGGCTGACGATGCCCGCGCGCTCCGCGATCACGCCACCGGACGCGGCGAACAGGTATGGCACGCTGATGCGCAGCGTCTGCGCCAGGAAGATCATGATTGCCGTCATGCGACGTCCCTCCGAACCTGACCGAGCAGACGCCGTACTTCAGGGACTGACACCGCCATTGCGATGATGAGCACTGCCTGCAGCACGTCCACGATCTCCTTGGGCACGAGTGCATGGATGGCGAGACCGCCCTGCGACATCGTCGCAAACAGCAGTGCTGCGAAGATCACGCCGACCGGATGATTGCGACCGACGAGCGCCACCGCGATGCCGAGGTACCCTGCGCCGCCGGCGAAGCCTTCCTCGTAGTAACCCTTGTAGCCGAGTACATAGTTGATCCCACCGATGCCTGCGATGGCACCCGACAGCGTGAGCGCGGCGAACCACACGCGACGCACATTGACGCCGCCGTACTCCGCAGCCTGCGGCTGGAGGCCGACCGCCCGCAGTTCGTAGCCGGCGCGCATGCGGAAGAGCAACCACCACAGCGCTGCGGCTGCCGCGAGCACGATGAAGAAGGCGGTATTCGCGGCCGATCCATGGAACGCCGGAACGAACTCCGACAGGCGGGTGAGGCCGCCCGTCTGGATGTCGGGTGTGTGCAGCGTCTCCGGCACATTGAGGTGCGATGCAACCACGTAGTTGAGCAGCGCGAGCACAATGAAGTTCATCATGATCGTGACAATCACCTCGTGCGCACCGAACTTCGCCTTCAGTACGCCGGGTACAGCGCCGACCGCTGCGCCACCGGCGGCAGCGGCGAGGATGCACACGGGAATGGCGAGCAGCAGCGGCATACCGGCGGGCAGCCACAGTCCCGCGATCGCGGCCATGAAGCCACCCGCGGCGAGCTGGCCTTCCGCGCCAATGTTGAATACGCCGGCGCGCAGGCCGATCGCGACCGCGAGGCCGGTGAACGCGAGCGTTGTCGCCTTGAAAATCACCTGCGCGAAACCCCACGGATTGCCCCAGCTGCCCTCGATCAGCAACCGATACACCTCGCCCGGGTTCTGACCGACGGACATGATGAGCAGGTCACCCAGCACGAGTGCGACGAGCAGTGCCAGCAGCGGCGGCAGCAATGCCTCGACCGCGCGATTCAGCCAGTTCATTGCGCGGCCTCCGCTACAACACCGGTCATGAACGCACCGAGGATTTCCTCCGTCGCTTCCGCGCGCGGCAGGATTGCCGCGATGCGTCCCTTGTAGAGCACTGCAATGCGGTCGGACAGCGCCATGACCTCGGCGAGGTCTGCAGAAACGAGGAGCACGGCTTTCCCTTCATCGCGCACCGCGCGGATGCGTCGGTGAATCATTTCGATCGCGCCGACATCCACGCCGCGTGTCGGCTGTGCCGCCAGCAGCAGTGAGAACGTGCGCGTCATTTCGCGGGCAATCACGATCTTCTGCTGATTGCCGCCCGACAGCCGACCCGCGATCGCGTCCGGCGTTGCGGGGCGGATATCGAACTGCTCGATTTTCTCGACAGCATTCTGCCGGATGGCGTCACGGTCGAGCACACCACGCCGACTGTACTCGCGCTGCCGTCCGAGGATCAGGTTGTCGCTGATGTCGTACTCGAGCACGAGACCGCGTTGGTGTCGATCCTCCGGCACGTGCGCGATGCCCGCGTCATACCGATCCCTCGCTGTGCCCTTCAACACCTGCCCGTTCAGCGCGATGTCGCCACTCTGCACCGACGAAAGTCCTGCGATCGCTTCGATCAGTTCCGTCTGACCGTTGCCCTCGACGCCCGCGATGCCGACGATCTCACCGCCGAAAACATCGAGGCTGAGGCCGCTCACTGCAGGCGTCCCGTCCTTGCGCGCGACAGTGATGTTGCGCAGCTCGAGGACGGGTTTGCTGGCGACGGCATCTTCGCGCGCCGTCGGCGCTGCGGATACTGCCGGGACGTCTCCCGCGAGCACGACATCGCGGCCGACCATCGCGCGCGCGATGTCGCGCGGCGTGGTGTCCGCAGTGCTCATGCGCGCGACTGTCTGGCCGTGACGCATCACCGTGACGCGGTCGGAGATCTCCATGACCTCGTCGAGCTTGTGTGTGATCACGACGACGGTGGTGCCTTCAGCGCGCAACCGTCGCAGAACCTTCCACAGATCCTGCACTTCGGGCGGCGACAGAACGGCAGTCGGCTCATCGAGGATCAACAGACGAGCCCCGCGATACAGCGTCTTCACGATTTCCGCGCGCTGCGCTTCGCCGACGGTCAGCTCGGACACGCGACGGCCGACGGGCACATCCAGGCCGGAGCGTGCTGCGACTTCGGCGACTGCGCGCTCCGCCCCGGCACGATCGAGCATCGGGCCTCTGCGAATCTCATGACCGAGCACGACGTTCTCTGCGACCGTGAGTGTAGGGACGAGCATGAAGTGCTGATGCACCATGCCGACGCCTTCACCGATCGCGGTCGCCGTGGACCAGCCGGTGACGTCGCGGCCGTGGTACTCGATTGTACCCGCATCCGGTGCGTACATCCCGCTCAGCACACGCATCAACGTGGACTTGCCCGCACCGTTCTCGCCGACGAGTGCGTGGATCTCGCCGTCGGCTACAACGATGTCGGCGAGGTTATTGGCGACGAGTGCGCCGAACCGCTTGGTGATGCCGCGCGCTGCGATCGCGACCTTGGCGCCCGTCATGGCGCCGCCCGCCATAACACCGCCCGTCATTGCGTCGTCATGATCGCTCATCGTGTATTCGGCACCTTGATGCGTCCTTCGATAATGTCCTGCTTGAGCGACTCTACGCGTGCGCGGACCGCGTCCGGGATCAGCGCCCGGTTCTTTTCGTTGTAGATATAGCCCACGCCTTCTTCCTTCAGGCCGAACGAATACACGCCGCCCTTGAATGTGCCGTCGACGACGCGGCCGATCACGTCGTATACCGATGCATCCACGCCTTTCACCATCGACGTCAGGATGTAGCCGGGCGCTTCATCGTACTGGTCCGCGTCCACGCCGATCGCGAGACTGTTCGTCTGCCTCGCCGCCTCGAAGACGCCGAGACCCGTCGAGCCGGCCGCGTGGAAGATCACCTTCACGCCGGCGCGATACTGCGTCAGCGCGAGTTCCTTGCCCTTTGTCGGATTGGCGAACGCCTCCGGTGTGACGCCCGCGTACTGCGCCAGGACCTGGCAGTCCGGACAGACGTGTTTCACACCCGCGCGGTAGCCCGCTTCGAACTTGTGGATCAGCGGGATGTCCATGCCGCCGACGAAGCCGACCTTCTTGCTGCCACCCGCGAGCGCGGCGATCGCGCCGACAAGAAACGAACCCTCCTCTTCGCGGAACTTCAGGGCTGCCACATTCGGCGGCGGCGGGATGATATTGCCCGCGTCATCCGTCTGCAGTGCATAGTCGACCCCCGCGAAACGCGTCTCCGGATACTCCGATGCCAGGCGGGAAATGTCGTCCGTGAAGATGAAGCCGACACCGAGCACGATGTCGATACCCTCCGCCGCGAGCAGTCGAAGACCGCCCTCGCGGTCCGTGCCTTCGCCCGGCTCGATCATGCGGATTCCCACGCCCAGGGAATCCCTCGCCCGCGTGATGCCGTTGTACGCGCCGTCGTTGAACGACTTGTCGCCGCGGCCGCCCACGTCGAACACGAGGCCGGCGCGCACACCCGACGTACCTTGGTCCTCCGCCACGCCCTTCGGACTCACGAGGACCAGGGCGACATGCGTGAGCAGCAGCCCGACGATCACTGCGCCGATTTTCGACTTCGGTGTCATTCCGCTTTCCGTCCCGGGTTCTGCATGGGTGTCACTGCGGCTGGCAAGGTATCGAACGTGCACGCCGGCCGATACCGGATGCCGTCGCATTTTACGTTGTAGTTCATGGAACGGGCGCGTCCGCCGTCGCATTCCGCCGTTGTCTTCCGATCCTAAATAGGGGCACCATCACGGCCCCCGCAATGAACCCGCCGATGTGAGCCCACACGGCGACACCGGACCCGCCCGCGGGCGTCACGTAGGCCGCGATCGCCTGCAGCGCGAACCACATGATCAGGACGATCCACGCCGGTACGGCAATGATGCGCAGGACAATGACGAAGATGAACAGGGTCTGGATACGCGCGCGCGGGTGCAGTACGAGGTATGCGCCCATGAGTCCGCTGATCGCACCGGACGCGCCGACGGTCGGGACCACGCTGGTCGGGTCCGACAGGATGTGCGCCGCAGCGCCCGCCAGGCCGATGAGCAGGTAGAACACCAGGAAACGCGCGTGACCCAGTGCTTCCTCGATGTTGTCGCCGAACAGCCAGAGGAACCACATGTTCGCCAGCAGGTGAAGCCAGCTGCCGTGCAGGAACATGCTGGTGACGGTCGCGCCCAGCGTGAGGCCACCCAGCGCGCACGGGCCGACGGCACCGGCGCTCGGGAGCACGCCCGTGATCTCAGCCGGGATCATCCCCAGGCCGCAGACCGACTCCGACAGCAGCCGCTCCGAGTAGCCGGCGCCCTGCACGTACAGCCAGACCACCACGTTCACGATGATCAGGATGACCGTGACGACGGCGGTCCGTTGCGTTGGATTGTCGTCGCGCAGCGGAAACACGCGGGAGCTCCGGTCGTTGGGTGTCGTCGGGTCTCGTAAGGTCGTTTGAATGTTGCGATTAGGCGTCATGCCATGCAAGCGGCGCCGGCGTGCGCGACTGCCTCCCTGGCAGTCCGTTGGGCCGGAAAGACCGCCGGAATGGCGGGAATCAGGTCAGAAAAGGGGCATGGTGGTTGCACCCGTAGGCGATCGAACGGCCAGGCGCGGATAGGCGTCGCGTGATCAAAATGTGTAAGGAGCGAGAATGGCAAAGGTAATCGGGATCGACCTGGGTACGACGAATTCGGTAGTGGCAGTGATGGAAGGCGGCGATCCGGTAGTGATCCCGAATGCCGAGGGTGGCCGTACGACGCCGTCGGTGGTTGCATTTACGAAGGATGGCGAGCGTCTGGTGGGCCAGGTCGCGCGTCGTCAGGCGATCACGAACCCGAAGAACACGATTTTTTCGATCAAGCGGTTCATGGGCCGTCGTGGCGACGAGGTCGATTCGGAGAAGGGTCGGGTGCCGTACGAGATCAAGCCGGATGCGCAGGGTCGTGTGGAAGTCCAGATCCCGAACAATGACAAGCGATTCACGCCGCCGGAGCTGTCGGCGATGATCCTCCAGAAGATGAAGCAGACGGCGGAGGACTACCTCGGTTCGGAGGTCACGCAGGCGGTGATCACGGTGCCGGCGTACTTCAATGACGCGCAACGCCAGGCGACGAAGGATGCGGGCAAGATTGCGGGCCTGGAGGTCCTCCGCATCATCAATGAGCCGACGGCGGCAGCGCTGGCGTACGGTCTGGACAAGCAGAAGGACGAAGTGATCGCGGTGTACGACCTGGGTGGTGGTACGTACGACATCTCGGTGCTGGAGCTGGGCGACGGCGTGTTCGAAGTGAAGGCGACGAATGGCGACACGCACCTGGGCGGTGACGACTTCGACCAGAAGATCATCGACTGGCTGGTGGAGGAGTTCAAGAAGGACCAGGGCATCGACCTGTCGAAGGATGCGATGGCGCTGCAGCGTCTGAAGGAAGCGGGCGAGAAGGCGAAGATGGAGCTGTCGACCACGCAGTCGACGGACATCAACCTGCCGTTCATCACGGCGACGCAGGAGGGCCCGAAGCACCTGAACATCACGCTGTCGCGTGCGAAGCTGGAGCAGTTGGTGGACGACCTGGTGCAGCGTACACTGGAGCCGATGAAGCAGGCCTTGAAGGATGCGGGTCTGGAGCCGAACCAGGTTGACGAGGTCATCCTGGTGGGTGGCTCGACGCGCATGCCGAAGGTGCAGGAGGTCGTGAAGGCGTTCTTCGGCAAGGAGCCGCACAAGGGTGTGAATCCGGACGAAGTCGTGGCGATCGGCGCAGCGATCCAGGGCGGCGTGCTCGCGGGTGACGTGAAGGACGTGCTGCTGCTGGACGTGTCGCCGCTGTCGCTGGGCATCGAGACGCTGGGTGGCGTCATGACGGTACTGATCCCGCGCAACACGACGATCCCGACCAAGAAGTCGGAAACGTTCTCGACGGCCGAGGACAGCCAGACCACGGTCGAGATCCATGTGCTTCAGGGCGAGCGCCCGATGGCGGTGGACAACAAGACGATCGGCCGGTTCCAGCTGACGGGGATCCCGCCGGCACAGCGAGGCCAGCCACAGATCGAGGTGACGTTCGACATCGATGCGAACGGCATCCTGCACGTGGCCGCGAAG
>JBBSJG010000054.1:0-17394 GCA_038257485.1 Longimicrobiales bacterium
CGTCACCTCGAAGTGCGTGGCAATCACTCGGGTCGAGGTCCCCGCATCGAACATTTCTTGAACGGCATGTCTGTCGATCATCCTGATCATCCCCCGCCTCCTGCCGCTTGGTTTAAACGTCCTGCGGAAGGGCGGAACTTAAGTGGTTATGATCCCGAATGGCGACAGAATTTAGAGAGAAATGGCGACAAAGTTTAGGGGACTCACAGCAGGGGACGCGGAGGCCGCTGCGCGGCTTCTATACCCACGCGACATGGGCTGTTCCGGAGAGTGATGTTGTTAAACAACAACCACCACTCGTAGTGGGCAGTCCCTGCTCCAGCGAACCGGCGCGAGCCGGCTCCGCGTCCTCTGCGCCTCTGTGGTGAATAATCTGTTGTCGGCTGGCGGACAACGAAGAACGGATTTGTTCACCACAGAGACGCAGAGGACGCGGAGGCCGCTGCGCGGCTTCCATACCTGAGCGGAACGTCATCGGAGGATGGGCGATGTTGTTCAACAATAACAACCGTTCATCGGTGAGCATGGGCACTTTAGGCGCACACAATGTCAGGTCCTGCTATCCGCAAACTTGCGTAGCCGGCTCTGCGTCCTCTGCGCCTCTGTGGTGAATCGCAGTTGTCCGCGTCAATATCGCGTACGCGCAGACACGAGGAGCCCAAAAAAAGAGGCCGGGCAATCGACATCGCCCGGCCTCCCCTTCAAGAAACGTCCGACCTACTTACTGCCGCCGGTTGTCGTGGCTGGCGCAGGTTTGACGCTGGTGGCGTTGATCAGATCGAGTCCAAGCGTCTTCCCCTTCTGCAACGCGGGGATTCCCTGCTTGAGCCAGACCGGTGCTGCCTCGCCCTTCAGGTAATGATCGAAGAACTGCTGCATGCGGATCGTCCAATCCAGACGATTCTGTGGCTTCGTCAGACCGTGGTCCTCACCGTTGTACACGACCATCCATGCCGGCTTCTGGAGGCGGCGGAGTGCGGTGAAGTACTCGATGCCCTGCTCCCACGGCACCGCACCATCTTCGTCGTTATGCATCATGAGCAGCGGTGTCTCGACTTTGTCTGCCCAGAAGATCGGCGAGTTCTCGATGTACTGCATCGGTGCATCCCACAGGGTTCCGCCGATACGGCTCTGTGTCTTCTCGTACTGGAACTCGCGGCTCATGCCGGTGCCCCAGCGGATCCCGCCGTATGCACTCGTCATGTTGACGACGGGCGCGCCGGCCTCCGCTGCCTTGAACAGGTTTGTCTTGGTGACGAGGTACGCGATCTGGTAGCCGCCCCAGCTGTGGCCCTGGACGCCGATGTTCTTCTCGTCGACGAACCCGGTGCTGATAAGCGACAGGACACCCGGCATGATCGCCTTGAATGCGCTCTCGCCGGGGTATCCGGTGCGGTACGGGATGTCCGGCGTGAACACCAGGTAGCCGCGGCTCACATAGAAGCTCGTGTTGATGCTCGAGCTGCCTGCGGCGGGAATGACGTAATTGTGAACGCCGTCCGACAGCCGTTCATAGAAGTAGACCATCATGGGATACTTCTTCGACGGGTCGAAGCCTTCCGGCTTGTAGAGCACACCCTGTAGCACCTGGTTGTCAGCGGACCGCCACGAGACGAGCTCGGACGTGCCCCACACGTAGTCCGACTGCTGCGGGTTCGCAGTGCTGATCTTTTTCCAGTCGCGGAAGTCGCCGTTCGTGAGCCAGAGGTCGGGGAACTCCGCGAAGTCTGCGCGCGTGAGCATGATGACATCAGCATCGGCCGCGCGACGCGGCACGCCAAGCGACTTGTCGGTAGCGATCAGCTTGACGGGCTGGCCATTGCCGGCGACGCGATCACGATAGAAGCCGTCCTGCTTGCTCCACAGGTGGAATGACGAGAGCAGCATGTCTTTCGACGGATCGATGGCGCGTTCCTCGGCGTCCAGGCGGGTGTAGCGGAAGCGAAGATTATCACGACGGCCCACACCTTCCGTGACATTGCGAGGCGCACGCTTGCCGGTCGGGTCGATCGCCCAGATGTCGTGGCGATCATAGATGAGGAACAGATCATCACCCTGCGTCCAGCCAGCGCTGCCGTATGCATTGGGCAGGTCCGGTGTGTCGTGTTCCTCGTCATGCAGCAGAGTCGAAATACCGGCAGAGATCTGCTTCACTGCGCGGGTCTTCGTGTCCTGGGCGAACCACTGCTGCTTGTCGCGATCGAACCACGTGATGTAGCGACCTTCGGGAGATAGGCTTGCACCCGATGAAGCGCGCTCGAGGATCTTCGTGCTCCCGCCCGTCCGCAGGTCCATCATGTAGTAATCGCTCTTGCTCGCGTCCCACGAGATCTCCTGCTGGTACGGCAGGTCGGTGCTCGCCAGCGCGATGTCGCCATCATTGCGATTGGCAACTGTGACATTCGGGATGGCTTGTGTCGCAAGCTGAACGAAGCGTCCATCTCGGAGGTTGACCATCGCGCGATAGGTGCGACGGCGTTCCTGGTCGAGGCGCTTGAGCTGCATGGGCTGGAGCAGCGGGTCCTGCCAGCTCCAGATGTCCACCTTCACTTCGTTCTCGTTGACGACCACACTGTCCGGCTCCGGCAGCGGGCGGGGCGACGTGCCGACAAACAGGCGGGTGCCGTTCTCCGAAAAATTCACGACGCCGTTCTCGCTGATCCAGAACCCGGCGGGCATGCCGCTACTTGTAGCCGTAGCAACCGGTTTTGCGGTGCCCGTGCGATTCCAAACGTATGCATTGAATGCGGGCTGCGTAGCGGCGAAGTCGGCGGTGTTCGCGAGGAACGCGATGTCGCCCGTCTTCGCGATGACTGCCTGGCGGTAGTTCCCCTTGCCGGCGAGGAGCGTGGTGACCGCGCCGCTCGCAACGTTCATCGCGTAGATGCCGTCGGCAGTACCGTCCTTGTTGCCCGCGACATACGCGAGCGTCGCGCCGTCCTCACTGAGGTCGTACCACACGACATCGGCGATCCGCCGCTCTTCACCCGTCGCGAGGGTGCGCAGGACGAGTTCCGTTCCCTCGTCGCGCTTCTTCTCCTTCGCCTTGGGCGAGTCCGCTGCGGCTTTCGGTGTAGCGCCCGAAACGGGATTGGGCTCGGGCATCTTCCCGGGCTCGGTCTTCTGCTCGCCGGTCGCGCCTGGTGCGGCGGCGGGCGTCTTCGCCGTGTCCTTCTTCGCGCTGTCCGGCTTCGCGTCCGACTTGCCAAAGTGGATCGCCAGGACGTTGGATGCCTTGGAAGGTGCCTTGAAGGTCTTGATGCGCGCGTAGCGCGCGACGGTCCCCGTCGCGAGGTCCATGACGCCCATGGAGTCCTGGGGCATCTGGTCCGGCTTCTTCTTCTCCTTCTTCGCCTGCTTCACCGCCGCCTGCTGCGGCGCGATGCGGAACACCATAAAACGGCCGTCGCGCGTGAAGCTCGCACCGGTCGCCCGCTCCACGGTCCGTTCGGCACCACCGGCGACGGGGACCAGGCGCAGCAGTGCATCCGCGCTGTCCGATGCGACGGTGTACGAGGCCCAGCGACCGTCATTGGACAGCGCCGACCCGGTGATCCGGTTCCAGTTCCCGTAGGCCGTATGGTCGAGCGGTTTTTTCGCCGACACGGGCCGTGCGACCTGGGCCTGGACTGCTGCGTGGAACGAGAATGTGGCGACGAGCGCCGCCAGCAGTGCACTTGTGCGAGGCATCTCTGCCGTCCCCTGATGATGTGTTCTGCGGAAGATGGATCCGGACAATATGCAGTGTAACGGGCGGGCTGGCGAGCGAGGGTCCGGGGCACTTGTATTCGGTCAGGGACCAACCGATACTATGCGAACCGGACCCGCGTACCCCACCCAAATCCTTTGCCACGCAGGCACATATGAGCGATGAAGTCCGCCCGCCGGTCGTATTCGTGGTCGACGACCTCGAGGAAGACCGCGTCTACCTGTGTGCGATCCTGGAGCGCGCCGGCTATGAAGTGCGTTCGTGTGGCGACGCGGAGACCGGCCTGGAGGCGGCGAGGCGCGGGAAGCCGTCGCTGATTGTGATGGATGTTCAGCTACCGGGCATCAGCGGTCTGGAAGCGACGCGTCGTCTGAAGATGGACCCATTGACCGCGCGGATCCCGGTCGTAGTGGTGACGGCCCACCAGGCGAGCCGGAAGGAAGCGCGCGAGGCGAGGTACGACGCGTTCCTGACGAAGCCCGTCGACGAGGCGGCACTGATTGCAACGGTAACTCTTCTGCTGGAATCTGCCTCAAAGCGCTGACGCCGCCGGTCCTACGTCGCCTTCATTGCATCTCGTTTTTTCCGGCCGGACAGGATCGTGGCCGCCGACATCGTCCCTGTGACATTCGTGGTGGTTCTGAACATGTCAGGAATGGTGTCGACGCCGAGGAGGATTCCCGCGGCTTCGGGCGGCAGTCCGACGGCGAGCAGGACGGGGACCATGATGACGATGGATCCGCCGGGCACGCCGGGCACACTGAACGTGAGCAGGACAGATGTGAGCGCGACGGTGAGCACCTGTGTGGTGTCGAGTGAGATGCCGTAGAGTGCTGCAACGAAAAGGACTCCAATGGGAATGCCGACGGCACCGCCGAGTCGGAACATGGATGCGGAGAGTGGCAGGAAGAATGTCTTGATCTCCTGATCGAAGCCGAGCTCCTTCTCGCCGCCGTC
Organism: Longimicrobiales bacterium; assembly: GCA_038257485.1. Classification (GTDB taxonomy): domain Bacteria; phylum Gemmatimonadota; class Gemmatimonadetes; order Longimicrobiales; family RSA9; genus DASUXU01. Next base: position 4,667 of record JBBSJG010000054.1, read on the forward strand.
GATCATCGCGGGTAGTGATGCGAGTGAGGAGCGAGCACTGAATGCGACGGCCTGTGCCGGTGCCGCGCCTCGCGCGAAAGTCCGCATGGAAACCCTGCCGAGTGCTGCCGTGAGGGGATACAGTGCGAGGATGACGACGAGGCAGAGCGCGGCGCACACGACGATGTAATAGAGAACGGCACCGGCCGCGGCGAGTCCGAGCTTCGTCGCCAGTGGAACTGCGAGTGCGAAGACACCGTAAGGCGCGAGCTCGAGGATCCATCGCACGAGTGTGAGCATCGCGTCGAATGTACCGGTGAAAAAGTTCACGACGGCATCACGTCCTGCCGATGTGATGCGGGAGAGTGCGAGTCCGAAAGCGAGTGCAAAGAAGATCAGCGGCAGGACTGCTCCGTCTGCGGCTGCTTTGACGGGGTTGACGGGAATGAGGTCGACGAGCCATTGCCGCAGGTCGGGAAACCCCTGCTGGGCAGCGGCTGCGACATTCGGTGCAGCGCTCGTGGCTGCAGCGGCGCCGGAGCGCAGTGAAGCGGAGGCCGCCTCGTCGATGGACAACATGCGCAGCAGAGGCGGCGCCGCGAATGATGTGAACAAAGCAGCGACCGCGAGCATTGCGAGGAACAGAATGATGGCGCGCGCGCCGAGTCGTCCGATGGACTGTGAGTCGCGCGCGGATGATGCACCCATGATGATGCCGCCGACGACCAGCGGAATCACGGTCATGCGGAGCGCATTGACCCAGAGTGTTCCGATGGGCGCGATCCAGCCGACGGCGTCGAGCAGTGTCTCGTTGCCGATGGACGCGAGCAGAATGCCGACTGTGAGGCCGGCAATGAGTCCGAGGAGGACGCGGGCGGTCAGGGAATATTTCATACGCAACGATACGCGCGGATGCGCGTCCGTCAATGTTCGCGGTGCCTGCGTGCCTCCATGATGCGGTCGACGACCGCGCTCGAGAGTGCGAGATGGTGCTGCAGTGTGTGCAGGAACTCGCGTTCCTCGGGATCGATGCGGCCGTCGGCAAACACGGCATCGACAGACTGCGCATACACCTGCCTGGATACGGTCTCATGGATGGCAGAGACGACCTGATCGCTGAGGCGCAGGATCCGCTTGAGATGTGCCAGGTCGGCGACTTCTTCCTCTGTCAGTCGATGGTCGGCGAGGCAGAACAGCAGGTAATCGCGATAGAATCGCTCGAGCCTGCCACAGAACTCGCCTCGCATGGGCATGCGATAGCGGTCGGCAATGCGGGCGACCTGTTCAGGCCGGAGTCCGCGGATCTCGGCGGCACCGGCAAGGAGGTTGTTGACTTCGATCCATGCATTGGCGCGGGGCTGCCGACGGAGGATGCGCTGCATGATCGTCGGCGGCTCGAGCGGGAGGCGCTCGAACGGCAGTCTGTGGGCTACATGTGCGACGGGTTCCATGGTGCGCTCCTCGACAGGGTGCTGACCACTGACGGAATCTCGCGCAGGGTTCAGCCGTTGTAAATGAGGCCACCCTTGCCGCGGTACAGCTCGAGGACGTCCCGTCCCTCATCTCGCAACACGCCGCCCTCGAATTCGAGGCCACGCTCGCGCAGGTATTCATACGACTCGGGGAAAACCGGACCCTCGTCGAAATGAACCCGGTTGGCGTCCTCCCGGAGCGCGGACCAGACCACTCGCCGGACACCGCTCCAGAGCGTTCCGCCCAAGCACATCGCGCATGGCTCGCACGACGTGTAGAGCACGTGGGCGGGACGATCATCGCCGCCGAGCGTGAAGGAGTTCGTGACGGCCTGCGCCATCATGAACGCGACCATTTCCGCGTGCAACGCTGAATTATTGAGTGGTACGACGAGATTCATGCCGACGGCGACCAGGCGGCCGGATTCCTCTTCGAAGATAGCAGCGCCGAACGGACCGCCGCTGCCCTGGAGCACGTTCTCTCGAGCGACGGCGATGGCCACGCGCATGCGGTCGCGATCTCCCGTCTGCGGCCGCAGCCAGTCGACCTTGCGGCGAACCCAGCCGGGGTATTCAATGTGGATTGCCGGAAAACCGACATTGTTGTCGTAGCTCACCATCGCCCCTTTCCAAACCGGGAAGCCCCCGCGACCGTAGGGATCCCATGTTCAAGCACTGCGTTTTCTGTCATGCCTCGCTCGGCAGCAACGAGACCCTGGAGCATTTTCCGGTCTCGAAGCGGGTCGCGTACGACCCGGCACGCGGCCGGCTGTGGGCGGTCTGCACGGCGTGCAGCCGTTGGAATCTCGCCCCCATCGAGGAACGATGGGAAGCGCTGGAAGAATTGGACCGTCTGGTCACGGACCGGGGCCGGCTTCTCGCCCAGACAGATAATATCGCCATGGCGAAGGCCGGCGACATGGACATCGTCAGGGTCGGTCGCGCGAACCTCAGTGAGGAGGCGTGGTGGCGCTACGGCCGCGAGCTGCAGGCGAGGCGCAAGGTGAGCAGCACGCTGCAATACGTGGAGACCGCCGCGACGCTGGCACTGATGACCACGGGGTTTGGCGTGGTGGCGATGTTCGGCGGCGGTGTGCTGGGCAAAGGTGCACGGTATCTCAAGTACGGCGGCACCGCGTGGCGAGGCGGCGCGGAATAGCCGCTGCGCGGAGCGCTTCAACCGCTATTTCCAGCCGAGGATCGGAACGCGGCGAATGTCAGCATCGAATCCGGCACTGACACGGATGCCGTGAGACGGGCTGAAGTCGTGGAGACCGCGAACAAACTGCGCACCTGCCCACATCCGGCCGCGTGTCCGCGCGCCGACGCGCAACTCGACCAGGTCTTCGTTCCCTCGCGCGACACTCGAGTGCAGATCGTTGTGACCGACGACCCATGCATCGATGGCGAGAGGAATGCCCTCGCGTGCATAGCCAGCGCCCGCCGTGTAGATGAACACGTCGGTCTGCCCGCGGCCGGGCTGCGGGCGGCCATGCAGCGCGGCGCCTGCCTCTGCCGCGAACCACACGTCGCCTCGCGAGCGCAGACCAAGCAGTGCAAAGAAATCGGTGGCATCACGGTCGAGACCGGATGCGAGACTCGTGATAGGCAGCCGCGACCCGAATCGCAACAGCATGAGAGCGCTTGCATTGTCGGGTGTCAGACGCGCGGCCGTTTCGATCACAACGGTGCCCGCGTCGCGATGATCGTCGCCTACGCCCGGATGTGCCGCACGGATGCGCGTCTCGTTGCTCATGCGCATGAACGCGACGCCGGACGCCTTCAGTGCGACGCGTCCCGTGCGCCAGGTGATACCATACAAACCGAGCTCGTCCAGCCGCCCCCGCGTACCAGCGAGCGTTGCGTGCTGACCGGCGATGACGCCGACACCCGCTTCGACCATAAAGTTGCTGTTGTCGAATGCTCGCCACGGCGCAGGATCGAGCGGACGCAGCTGTGCGTGTGTCGGTGCGTGATGCAGCAGCCACACAAAGGCCGCCAGCGAACCAAAGATCCGCCGTCGCATATCAGATACGCGGCGGATGCGGTGGTCCGTGCACGAAGCGAGATCCACCCCTCCTCGCCGCGCGACTGCGCAGCAGGTATGTCATCCATCCCACAATGCAGATGACTGCGAAAGAGAACCACTGGAGTGCGTAACTCAGATGCGGCCCTTCGTCGATGACGGGAGGTACGAGCGGTCGCGGGATCACGGGTCCGCCGGCGACAGGCAACAATTGCACATGAAATGGTGCGAGCGAGTATGGGAACTGCGCGCGCAGCGAACGCTCGTCGATTGCGTACCACACGCGACGGAACTCGCCGGGCAGTTGAACGGAATCGGCCTGCGAGGACACGGACTGTGAGCGATCGGGGAACGGCAGGACGAGACCGACGAGGCTGTCACTGTCCGCCGCGACAAGTTGCGACATGTCGACGGTCGCGCCGTCGGGTGATGGGACCCATCCGCGGTTGATGAGGACAGCATCGCCGCCGGCCATGATGACGGGTGTCAGCAGGTGAACGCCGGGTGTGCCCATGAGGCTGCGGCCGGGAAGGACGATGGAGCGCGCGTTGTCGTACACACCTCGCACCTGGATGCGTCGGTAGAGTGTTCCCGTGGTATCCGTGAGGCCTGCCACACTCGGGACAGGCGGCGCATCGAGCCTTGCCAGGATTCCGTCATTGGCGGTGCGTCGTTCATACATGCGGTCGATCTGCCACATGAACAGTTGGCCGAACACGATGACGAGCAGAGTGATCACGATGCTGCCGATGATCTCCGGCGTCGTAAAGGAGGGTGTCTTGCGGTCCGTCGCTTCGTTCATTTCCCCGTCATTTGGCTGGTCGGGGTAGAAGTTGCGCGACGGAAGGTGCAGCCGTCAATCGCCCGGGCTGCGAACGATCAGTGCATCGGCGGGAACCTGCCCCGTACACGCTTCCAACCCGAGGCCGCGGCACGCTCGGCAAGGAGGCGGCCAAGCCCCATGCACACGCCGACCGTGACCGTCCACGCGATTGCATCCGACCATTTCACGTCATAGCTCGCCGGGTTCTTCGGCGGTTCCTCGCCTTTCGCGTACTTCCAGCCAAGCTCGATGCCGTTGCGGACCACAAACCCGGCCGCTGCGCCTGCAGCGGTCGACACCAGGAACCACTTCTGTTCGTCCTTCATCGCCCCACCGCCCCGTTCGTGTTCAATTTGGCGATACGCTGGGCAAGGAGGGTGCCGCGGTCGCCGCCACGGGCGGCCATGAGCGCGGCGAATTCCGCGGTCGGACCACGCCACCGGAGCGTGTCGACATCGTCGAACAGCGGCTCATCCGTGCGCAGTTTTGCGAGTGTGACGAAGAGCGAGGCGTGCGCCATGTGTTCATGGAGTCGCATGACCAGTGATCGCTCCGGGCCGTCTGCATTCTCGGGCGACGGCACATCAGCGATGTGTCCATAGTGAGTGAGGAGCCGCACAGCTGAGCGAGGACCGAAGCCGGGGATCCCGGGGAACCCGTCGGCGGCGTCGCCGACCAGGGCGAGGTAGTCGGGGATGGAGGCCGGGGGCACGCCGAACTTCGCGACAACGGCATCCGCATCGCGAATGAACCCGCTCTTGCGGTCGACCTGCACCACGCGATCGCCCCGCACACATTGCGCGAGGTCCTTGTCGGGTGTCCAGATGCAGACTTTCTGGACGTCCGGATCACGTGCGGCAATGGCTGCAGCGCTCGCGAGTGCGTCGTCGGCTTCGACGTCAACCATCGGCCAGACGGCGACGCCCATGGCGCGCAGTGCGTCCTCGAGCGGATGGAACTGCGACCAGAGTGCGGAGTCGATGCCTTCGCCGGTCTTGTATCCAGGCCAGAGGCGGTTGCGGAAGGATTCGATCACGTGGTCGGTCGCGACACCGATATGGGTCGCACCGCCTTCGATCATCTGGGTGACGGTGCCGAGCACACCGAGGACAGCGGCGTACGGAACATCAACGCCTTTCGCCCCGCGCCGTGCGCCGAAGAAGTGGCGGAAAAGCTCGTACGTTCCGTCGACGAGGTGAACAATCATCGTGCAGCGCTGTCGCCATCCGCGGATGCGCGAGCCCGCGGCGCGAGCAGGGTCGCTCCGGCAATGCCCGCGACGATGGATGCAGCAAAGATCGCAATCTTCGCTGCGGCAAAATCGTCGGGGTTCGGGAACGCCTGTCCCGCGATGAAAAGGGACATCGTGAATCCGATGCCGGCGAGTGCGCCGGCGCCCGCGAGCTGCCGCCACGTGTATGCAGCGGGTTTGTCGGCAATGCCGGCGAGTACTGCGAGGCGTGCGGCCATGAAGATGCCGGCCGGCTTGCCGATGACGAGACCGGCGATGATCGCGCTCATGAGTCGGCCGTGCGACGCGACGACATCGGTGCTCAACAACACACCCGCGTTTGCGAGCGCGAATACCGGGAGCACCACGTAGCTCGACCACGGCTCGGCTGCGCGTAGCAGCTTGCTCGCGGGCGATTCGATACGATCGTGGATCGCGTCGAGTGCATTCAGTGCGGGCTCGGACGGTCCGTGTCGGATCATGGTCTCGTCGTCGCGCAGCTCCGCCTGCAGGACGGACTGTGCCTGTGCGGTCAGTGCGTGCAGGTTGGGTGGCGGCCGTGTCGGTGTCGCAATGGCGAGGATGACGCCGGCGAGCGTTGCGTGCAGACCCCCCTCGTGAAGACAGAACCAGAGAATCACACCAACAACAGCATACGGAAGCGAGCGATAGACGTTCATGCGGTTCAGCATCAACAGAATGAGTGTTGCGACGGCGGCCGCGCCGAGGAACATCAAGTGGAGTGCGCCCGAATAGAAGAGCGCTACAACGACGATCGCAACGAGGTCATCGACAATGACTGCCGCCGTCAGGAAAACACGCAGGTCCACAGGTACGCGATCACCGAGCAGAACAATGAGGGCGACGGCAAATGCAGTGTCGGTCGCGATGGTGATGCCCCAGGCGTGTGCGTACGCGCCGCTACCAACGATGAGACTGTAGAGCAGTGCGGGAAAGACCATTCCGCCAATGGCTGCCGCAACCGGTAGCATCGCGGCGCGTCGTGTCGCGAGTCGGCCGACGGTCAGCTCGCGTTTAATCTCGAGACCCACGACGAGGAAGAAGATCGTGAGGAGGCCGTCATTGACCCATTGCAGCAACGGCATCGTGAATGCACCGCTGCCGAAGCGAAGTCCGACGGGGGTCTGCCACCATTCGCTGAATTCCCCGCCGATTCGTGAGTTCGTGAGGAACACGGCGGCGAGCGACATGACGAGGAGCAGGACACCCGTGGATGGTGCCCATCTGGCGAAGTCGAGACTGGCCGTGTGGAGTCGATGCCCGAGCGAACCGAGCATTGCCTCGGCGAGCGATGTCTCGTCCCACGCGCCTTCATAGCGCCGACCATTGATGAAGAAAGTCGGCGTGCCGTGCGCGCCGCTGCTGCGTCCACTGTGTGCGTCCCGTGCAGCGCGCTCTTCCGCCGCGTTCCAGGCGGCACCGGCTTCGGCGACTGTTGGAAGTCCGAATCTCGATGCGATGCCGTCGAGGGTTCCTGGCGCGAATGAAGGACCAGTCCGCATGAGCGCGTCATGCACCGGCCAGAACTGGTCGGTCGTCATGTCGGCGAACTCTGCGATCGCGGCAGAACGCGCGCCGTCGTCACCAGGCAGGGGGAGTTGGCGGAAGACATAACGCATGCGGTCGCCGAAACGGTCGCGCAGATTTGCGATCACCTCTTGGGCGGCATGACAATGCGAGCAGACATAGCTGCCGTACTCGACAAGCGTTAGTTCGGCGTCCGGATTTCCGAGGATGTGATCCCGCTGCGGGTCTACGGGATGATCCAGACGGTCCGCTCGCGTTGTGTTCATGAAATCAGAGATTTCCCAGGATCTTCATAGCGCAGTATACAGAGTCTGACACAATGGTTAGCATACGGAAAGACGCAAATTCCGCGGCCTGCCACCCCATATTCTCATGCGCGTCAGTGCGTTCGCCAGTCTGATTCTACTCGTTCTCGCCAGGCCGGCTGCGGCCCAGGCCAGTGCATATGTTCCGTTGCACGATGCCGTATACCGCGATCTCGCGAGACTTGAAGCTATGGCTGGTATCCCCCATGTACAGGGCCGGCTGGAATTCTCGCGCATGGCACTCGCTCGCCGGTTGCTCGTGGTCCAGTCACAGGCCAGCGGCCAGTCGGAAGCCATCGCGTTGTCGGAGGACGGCCGGGCGATCATCGGACAGTTGCAAGCGGAACTCGCGCCGGAGCTCGAGCGCCTGGCGTCACCGGTCGACGGATCGCGGGGCGCCAGCCGATGGCTGGATCGGCTCCATGTCGATGTCATGGCGACGAACGCGCGGCCACACGGCTACGAGGAAGCGCTCGGATCGACGCGGCAGCGCGTCAACCCCATTGTGGCCGAAGAGGCCGATATCCGATATGGCGTGCCGGTCCAGGTTGGCAGCAGCCACACCGTGCAGATGGGCCCCTACCTCACGCTGTCGGCCGACCCGGTGATGCGGTTGAGATTCGGCACCGACAGTCTCGGCAGCGGCGCGGAATTCTCGTTGGATCAGGCGTATGCCCGACTCGTGCGGAGCGGCTTCAGCCTGGATCTTGGAAGGTCAGACCGCTCATGGACGGGCAGCCGGGTCAGCAGTCTCGTGCAAAGCGGTGATGCACGGGCGCCCGTCGGAATCCGGCTGGGTCGCGAGACGGCGGTTAAACTACCGTCCGTGCTTGGCATCCTGGGCCCGATCGACGCGGAGATCTTCTGGGGCGACCTGGGCCGCAACCAGGCCTTCCCCGGTGAGAATGTTGCGGGCTGGCGGGTGACCATGCACCCTCATCCGTCCATCGCCACAGGCATGTCGCTGGTCACGCAGTACGGCGGCGAAGGCGCGCCGCAAGTGGGAATCGCCGGCGTGGCTGAAGATCTCTTCATGTTCTGGCTCGATCAGAGCGAACCCGTTGCTGCATCGAACAAGTTCGCTTCGGCGGACATGGAGATCAGCATACCGAGTGCGGCCGGCCTCACGCTCTACGGTCAACTGGCCATTGATGACTTCGACACGAACCCCCGCCGATTCAGGCGGTGGCTGATCGAGGCGGTCGGCCACGTCTACGGGTTCGAGCTCAACCGCCTTACAGATGACGCAGACCTGACATGGTATGGGGAGTACCAGCACACAGGGTATATCCTGTACCAGCATTTTCAGAACTTGTCCGGCTGGACGCACAATGGCGTGGGGATGGGCAGCAAGCTGGGTTCCGATGGCGATGCGGTCTATACGGGGGTCGTGCACGACGTCTCCCCGCGCACCACGATCTCGCTTGACGGGGCATGGGAGGATCGGTCAAACGACATATACATCGCGGCCGATGGCGAAGGTGTCCCGGGCGATGGTGGCTATGTGACCCTGATCGACAAGCCGAACGAGTACCGGATGCGGGTCACTGCCGAGCTGCGTCACCAGCCGACCAGAAATATCGGATGGCGCGTCCGTGGCGGGTTCGAGAACGTCAGGAACTTCGCGTTCCGCAGTGATGACCGGCGAACGCACTACCTGCTGGAGATGGGGTTGAAGTCGCGCTACCGCTGAAGGCGGCGCAACACCAGAGACGCATTGGTGCCGCCGAATCCGAATGAGTTGCTGACTGCAGCACAATGCCAATTCCGGTAGCAACGACGCGACGCTTCATCACGCGTACACTGCAGTACGGGATCGGAGGCCGGCGGGGCCGGATTGCATGGGCGGACCATCCGGGAACGCGGTGCACTGGCAAGCCGGCACAGCTTTGTAGGAGGGCATGTTCCCGCTAGCTTCATGTCTCACCAGAGCCCAGGGAATCATGCGCGGTCCGTTGTGTCTCCTGCTCGGAATGCTGAGTCTCGCGCCATGCGCGCAGGCGGCGGTTGCACAGGCCGTCCTGATGCCTTCCGCGGACGTGAGGCTTGCGACGGCGGACTCCCTGTACTGGGCGGGTCGCCCGACGTCGGCCGTTGCGCGCTACGATAGCATGATCGACGAAGGCGCGAACTCGAATGACGCCCTGTGGCGCGCAGCGCGCGCGGCCGTTGCGGTCGGCTGGCTCGACGCCAGTGAAAAGACCTCGATCCGCTCGTACGAGCGAGCGCAGCAACTGGCGAGGCGCGCGGTCGCGAGGTCACCGCGCGATGCGGATGCGCTGCTGTGGCTCATGGTAGCGGCAGGTCGGCAGGCGCAGATCGACAACGATCCCCGCACGGTGGTTCGCAGGGCGAGAGAAGCGAATGATGCGGCACATCGGCTGCTGCTGCTCGATTCCATGAATGCGGAAGCACACAACTTCGTCGGTCAGCTGCACTACCAGGTCATGAAGACGGCGTGGCCGGTGCGCGTGATCGGGCTGCGACTGCTCGGTGGCGTCGATTTCAATGCGAGCTGGATCGCGGCAGAACGACACCTGCAGCGGGCGGTGGCGCTGCGGCCGAACACGGTGATGTTCCACCTTGAACTGGGCAGGTACTACCTGAAGCGCGGTCGCACCGCGGAGGCGCGCACACAACTGGCACTCGCCGGGAAAAGTCGCGCGATGCATCCCCAGGATCCACTGCTTCAGCGCGAGGCCGCACGCCTGCTCAGTTCGGCGAACGAGCGGTGACTGACCGGTTGCGCATTGCGCTGGTGTCAGAGCACTACCAGCCACGGGTGGGAGGCATCGAGCTGCACGTGCAGGCTCTCGCCCGCGAACTTCGTGCGGCGGGTCAGGACGTCCAAATCCTGACCACAAACCCAGGACCCGACGAGGAAGATGGGATGATCGTCCACCGGTTTCCGGTGCCGCTTCTGCCCGTGTGGAAGGCAGCATTCACGCCGGCCGTCATCGCACCGGTGACCCGTCTGTTCGAGAGCGGAGCCTTCGATCTCGTGCACACCCATACGAGTGTCTGCTCGGCTGCAGTCATGGCGTCGACGTACCTGGCACAGCGGGCAGGTCTGCCGACGGTGACAACGTTCCACTCGCACCTGCGCGGCTATACCGCCCCATACCGGTTCATGGACCGCATCTGTAAATGGACGTCATGGCCCGTGACGTTCACCGCGGTCAGCGCAGCGATCGCATCGGATGTTCGCTCGCTTACCGGGCAGACCGTGACGGTGCTGGCGAACGGGATTGATGCGGACGCATGGCGACCTGATCATGCGGGGCGGTCGGACAAGTCTACCGTCCGGTTCGTCACTACCATGCGACTGGCGCCGAGGAAGCGACCGCGTGCACTCATCGAAATGTTCGCCCATCTGCGCGCGCGCATGCCGCCGAGGTCAGACGGTCCCTGCAAGCTCGAGCTGTACATCATCGGAGACGGACTTGAACGCGCCGGTGCTCAACGCCTCGTGGACAAGCACGGGTTGAGCGGTGAAGTGTTTCTTCTCGGCGAACAGGATCACGACCATATTCGCGCGCGCTATGCAGAGTGCGACGTATTCGTCCTGCCATCGACAGAGGAATCGTTCGGGATTGCTGCACTGGAGGCGAGGGCTGCGGGCCTGCCCGTGGTGGCCATGGCATCGAGCGGTGTAGCGGAATTCATAACTCACGAGGTGAATGGACTTCTGGCGTCGGACGATGCCGAATTCGTTCGCGCGATGGAGCGCATGGCGACGGATGACAAGTTCCGATCGGCGGTTGCAGAGAACAACCGCGGGACCAATGTACCCTTCGGTTGGCCAGACGTCGTAGGCGAGCACCTTCGCGTATACCTGAATGCTCGCTGACGCTCGGGACAGGGGCATTGTCACGCCTCGGCCACTGTGGAGGTATGCTCGATGAGAGTGCTGCGCCATGTCAATTTCTGGGCCCGCATCGCGACCGCAGTACCCATCCTGGTCGGCGCACTGTTTTATATGGCTGCTGCCTTCGCACTGACGCGAAATGTACGTCATGCGCGCCGGACGTATGCCCGGGTGTTGGCGTTCACGGCCCGGCTGGCGAGGCTGGAGGTCGCGACGAACGGTCTGTCCAACCTCGATGGAATGCACCCGTGCGTCATCGTCACGAACCAACAGAGCCTCCTGTGCTATTCGGTGATCGCGAAGCTGCACCTGGCGGCGGACAATTGGGTGCTTGTCGCGCGGTTGACGGAAGAGTGGGACTTGCCAATTGTGCGCGCGCTTTACCGCGGGACGGGCAACATCAGTGTCGATCCGAAGAATCCGGTGCGCAGTGGGCTGGGCGTCCGTGCAGCGCTGAAGGCACTGCGCAGCGGGGCGACCGTATTCATTTTCCCTGAAGGTACGCGCTGGAAAGTGCCTGGTCAGTTGGGGCCGTTCAAGCGCGGAGCATTCCTGCTGGCGATCGAGGCGGGAGTGCCACTCGTGCCGGTTGTCATTTCGCCGCTGCGGCCGGCATCGGATCTGGCGGCCAGGCGGTTGGAGCGGAATCGTGTGGAAGTTCGCGTGCTCGAACCGATCATGACGGACGGCATGACGCGCAATGATATTGGCAGGCTACGCCAGATGACGTCGGAGCGAATGCGCGCGGTCACCGCCGAGATGTTCAGCGGCGGTAGTCAGGACGAGCGTCCAGAGTCTGCGACATAGGCGCACGTGCGCGAAACGATGTGTGCGATACGGGCAAGACTCGCGCGGGCGACACCGTGATACACGGGGAGAAACAGCAGGCGACGCATCATGGCCTGTGCACGGCCGGGTACGGCGTCGGGCCGCTCGGGCGGCGTCTCGATTGTTGTCAGGCTGGTTTGCCCGCGCGTCGCATCGAAGCCGGCCCGCCACAACGAGCGCATCGCCGCTTCCGGATCGTCGAGACATACCGGAAAGAGCCAGTACGTGTGGCGCTGGACGGCGCTGCCCGGTGTATGGACGCGCGGATCAAGCATCGCGCGGAACGACGCGGCGCACTTCTCCCGCCTGACCACGCGTGTCACGCTCGCGCGCGAGAGACGGTAGCGCAGCAATGCGATCAACGGCGGTGACGGCCGCTTCCGCAGCTGCGAAAGGAGGTCCATTCCGGGGAAGCCTCGCGTTGCGCCAATGAGGATGTCGTCGTGACTGCGCCCCGCTGAGCGGCACGCCAAAGTGAACACCGTGTAGAACGCGCGCTTGCTGAGGAGGCGCAGCACAGAAAAGCGGACGACTCGCCGCGTAAAGACGCTGCCGGCCTGTACCGGATCCTGTCGATAGATGGATTGCACGCGCGCCAGCATGTCAGCGTCACGACATACGAGGATAGCGCCGCCGAGCGCGGTCTGC
>JBBSJG010000055.1:0-17326 GCA_038257485.1 Longimicrobiales bacterium
ATGTCATACCGGTCGATGCCAGGCGCAATGCCATCCGGTACGACCTGCTCGGTACGAAAGCCCATCTTCGTGTAGTACGCTTCGGTATGCCGGCTCGTTTGCAGCGCGATTCGGCGGACTCCAGCTCTCTCGACGCTTTTGTTTGTGACACCCCCAACGAAACGGGGAGCTCGCGTCACAATGGACGCCGCTCCCCGTGGTTCAATGATATAACTTTGCGAACCACATCGATTCACAGTCGATCCGTATCGTTATCGGCCCAACAGTCACCTAACCTTCGACCGCATTGATCAAGTCGAAGATCGGCAGGTACATGGCCACGATCATGCCGCCGACGATGACACCCAAAAACACGATCATGATCGGCTCCATCGCGGCCAGCAGTGCTTCGACGGCGGCATCGACTTCCTCATCATAGAAGTCGGCGATCTTCGTGAGCATCTCGTCGAGACCGCCCGTCTGTTCACCGACGTTGATCATCGATGTCACCATCGGCGGGAACACGCCGGACTTCTTGAGCGGCTCGCTGATGGTTTCACCGCCTGCAATCGACGCGCGCGACTCCATGATGGCGTCGTGCAGCACGCGGTTACCTGCTGTCTTCGCGGTAATCTCGAGGCCGTCGAGAATCGACACGCCGGATGACACGAGCGTGCCGAGTGTACGGGTGAAGCGCGCGATCGCGGCCTTGCGCTGCATGGGCCCGAGAATGGGCATGTTCAGCAGCACGCGGTCCAGGAACAGCTGACCATTCGGCGTCTTGTACGTCTGCTTCAGGATCGTGATGAACATGAAGATCGCGATCACGATCACATACCACTTCGACTGCAGACCTTCCGACAGGAAGATGACGAAGGCAGTCGGCGCGGGCAGCTTCAGGTTGACGCTCGCGAACATCTCCTGGAACACGGGAATGACGAAGATGAGCAGCACTGCCACGGCGCCGATAGCGACGGTGAGAATGACGCTCGGATAGATCATCGCGCCCTTGATCTTGCGGCGCAGCTGATCGGCCTTTTCCAGGAACACTGCTAGACGCAGCAGGATGGTGTCGAGAATACCACCCGCCTCGCCCGCTGCGACCATGTTCGTGTAGAGCTCCGGGAACACCTTCGGATGGTTGCGCAGTGCGTCGGCGAGCGTCTGGCCGGACTCGACGTCGTACAGCACGCCTTCGATGGTCTTCCGCAATACCGGGTTCTCGCTCTGCTTCGCCAGGATGTCCAGGCTCTGCACGAGAGGGAGACCGGAGTTGATCATGGTCGCGAACTGACGCGTGAAGATCACGATGTCCCGCGTGGCGACGCCGCTGCCGAAGGTGGGCATCTTGAAGCCCTCCTTCTCTTCGATCTTCACCGGAATCAGACGCTGGCGCCGCAGCTGAGCCATCGCTTCTTCGCGATTCTCGACGTTCAGCTCACCACTTGATATCTCGCCGGACGGGCTGCGAGCGGAATATACGAATGTTGCCATTGGTCCCTCTGGTTATGCGTTCGGGATCGGCTGGCCGGCCATACGCAGGAACTCGTTCGGATCGGACGAGTGCTGCAGGCAGTCTTCGAGTGTGACCTCGCCGGCAACGTAGATCTGGTAGAGCGCGTCGTTCAGCGTCTGCATGCCGAACTTCTTGCCGGCCTGCATGATCGAATAGATCTGGTGGATCTTGTCATCGCGGATACACGCGCGCACGGCGGGTGTGCAGACCATGATCTCGCATGCAGCAACGCGGCCGCTGCCCTTGGCGCGCGGCAGCAGCGTCTGCGTGACGACGCCTTCGAGCACGAATGCGAGCTGCGCACGGACCTGCGCCTGCTGGTTCGACGGGAACACGTCGATGATGCGGTTGATGGTCTCGGCGCAGGAGTTCGTATGCAGTGTCGCGAACGCGAGGTGACCGGTCTCCGCGATCGTGAGCGCGGCATGGATCGTTTCCTGATCGCGCATTTCGCCGATCAATACCACATCCGGATCCTGACGCAACGCGTATTTGAGTGCTGCACCGAATGACTTTGTGTCTGCGCCGATCTCGCGCTGATTGACGATGCAGCCCTGGTGCTTGTGCACGAACTCGATCGGATCCTCGACCGTGAGGATATGCCCGCGCTCTTCGCGATTGATCTTGTCGATCATCGACGCGAGCGTCGTGCTCTTGCCGGAGCCCGTCGGACCCGTGACCAGGATCAGGCCGCGCGGCTTCTCCGCGAGCTTGGCAATGATCGGCGGCAGCTTGAGGTCCTCGAATGTCTTGATCTGGAACGGGATCTGGCGGATCGCCATGGAAACGCAGCCTCGCTGCTTGAAGCAGTTTCCGCGGAAACGCGAGAGGTTCTGGATGCCGAACGAGAAGTCGAGCTCGTCCTCCACCTCGAAGCGCTTCTTCTGCGCTTCAGTCAGAATCGAGTAGGCAATCGACAGCGTGTCCTTCGGCGTCAGCACCATCTCTGCGCTCGAATTCGTGATCTCGCCATCAATGCGCAGCTTGGGCCGTTCGCCCGCGGTGATGTGGAGATCGCTCGCGCCGCGCTTGATCATTTCATCCAGCAAGGCGCGCAGATTGACCGTCTTCTCCGCGGGTGCCACGCCGAGTGGTGGTGCGTGTGTGCTCATTATGCTGCAGTCTCCTTGACGACTTCTTCGAGGGTCGTGACGCCCTTGGCGACTTTCTTCAATCCGTCCATGCGCAGCGTCAGCATGCCTTCTTTCAAGCCCTGGATGCGCAGATCATCGGCACTCGATCCCTGCATGATCAGCTTGCGCAGTTCGGGCGACATTGCCATCACCTCGTACAGGCCGGCGCGACCTTTGTAGCCGCTACCGCCACATTTTTCGCAACCCGTCCCTTTGTAGAACGTGATGTTGCGGTCCTCTCCCAGAATACTCGCGGAGTCGAGGTATTCTTCCGAGTACTTCGCCTCCGCCTTGCAGCCGGAGCAGATCCTGCGAAGCAGACGCTGTGCCGTAACACAGTTCAGGGCGGCCGCGACGTTGAACGGCTCCAGGCCCATGTCGATCAGACGCGTGATCGTGGACGGCGCATCATTCGTGTGCAGCGTGGACAGCACGAGATGGCCTGTGAGTGCGGCCTTGATGGCGATACCGCCGGTCTCGATGTCGCGGATCTCACCGACCATGATGATGTTCGGGTCCTGACGGAGGAACGCCTTCAGTGCGGCGCCGAACGTCATGCCGATCTCGTTGCGGACCAGGACCTGGTTGATACCGTAGATGTTGTACTCGACCGGGTCCTCGGCCGTCATGATGTTCACGTCGTCCGTGTTCACCTTCGACAGTGCCGAGTACAGCGTGGTCGTCTTGCCGGAACCCGTTGGGCCCGTGACGAGCACCATGCCGTACGGGTTCATGATCGACGCCATGAAATCCTTTTCGGCCTTCGGCTCGAAACCGAACTTCTCGAGGTCGAGCGTCAGGTTGCCCTTGTCGAGAATACGCATCACGATCTTTTCGCCGAAGATCACCGGCAGCGTCGACACACGGAAGTCGACCACCTTGTTCTTCATCTTCAGCTTGATGCGGCCGTCCTGCGGCACGCGGCGTTCTGCGATGTTGAGCTGCGACAGAATCTTGATACGCGATGTCAGTGCCGCCTTCATCTTCATCGGCGGCTTCATGACTTCCATCAGCGCGCCGTCGATCCGGTACCGGATGCGGATGTCCTTCTCGAACGGCTCGATATGGATATCCGATACGCCGCGGTTCACTGCATCCGTCAGCAGCGCATTGATCAGCTTGACGACAGGCGCATCCTCGACCTGCGCCTGCATCGCACTGACATTGATTTCCTCTTCGCGCTCCTCGATCAGCTCGACGTCTTCGTCGCCCTCGATCTGTTCCATGAGGGCGCCCAGCGAGCCGCTCTCCTCCGGCACGGCCTGCGCGAGGTAGTACTGCTCGAGATGCTTGCGCAGCGTATACTCGCCGACGATCACCGGCTCGATGTCATGGCGCGTGATGAACTTCAGCGTATCGACGGCGCCCGCATCCGTGGGGTTCGCCATCGCGACGGTGAGCATCCGGCCGACACGGCGGAGCGGCAGCACGAGGTGCTTCCACGCCTGCTCCGCGGGCACGAGCTTGATGATCTTGGGGTCTACGGTGACACGATCGAGATCCACTGCAGGAACCCGATACTGCTTCGCGAGCGTGCGCGTGAGATCGGCCTCCTGCATGAACCCGAGTTTGACGAGCGAGAAGCCTATACGGGTATTGCTGGATTTCGCATCCTGCAGCGCAGCCGTGAGCTGTTCCGCGGAGATGAGACCTTCCCGTACAAGGAGATCGCCGATGCGATCGGTGGCGGCTGGCGTAGCGATCGTTGCCATACTTTCCTTGATGCGCCCGGAACGGGCGAGTCGAACCGGTGAGAGGGAAATAACTTACATCCGGCGCGGTCGCAGGGTCAAGGCACGCGGACGTGCGGCCGGAGCCGTTCCAGCATGGCCGGTCCCACACCCTTTACGCCCAGCAACGCGTCGATGTTCGCGAAGCGCCCGACCGAGTCCCGATAGCTTATGATCCGGCCCGCGAGCACCGGGCCGATGCCCTTGATGCCCTGCAGTTCCTCCGTCGTCGCACGGTTCAGGTCGACCGGGTCCGCGGGCAGCGCTGGCGGCGCCAGCGCTGCCGACCGGGGAGCGGTCGGCCGTTTCGCGACGGGTGCACTGCCCGGCTCTTTCGCCTTTGGCTTACCGGCTGCGCCGCGTCTGGGTGGGTTTGCCCGCGATGCCGTCGCCAGTGAATCGATATTCACAGCGGCGAGGTCCCCCGTGACGGGGAGCGGGCGGTCGGCCCAGCGGCCGAGGATCGACAGCCCGATCATCATCGCAATGAACGCGAGTGCCCGGTTTTCCTCCTTCGTCAAACGCATCGTGACCTCGCGGCTGGGTGTGATGCCGTAAGATCACACGCGCCAAGCTGAGGTCCGATAGCAGTTTAGGACAATCCTGGAAGGTCAGCCGCCGCTGTAGACCAGGTACGAAAGCACCCGGCCGACCGCACCGAGGCCGGTGGGCGACGTGTTCTCGACATCGTCCTGCATGGTGTGCCAATACAGGCCGAACGTGCCGGGCGGCACCGGCGTACCGTATTCGCCATCGATGATGTTGATGGTGCGGATGCCCGCTGCATTGAGCGCGTCATGGTCGTCGGATACGCCACCGCCGACGCGGCGTGGAAATGTCGTCGCCAGTCCGAGCCGTTCAGCAGTGCGCCACACGCGGTCCACGACTTCGGGCGCGTAGGACTGTGACGATCCCTCGACCGGGAAGATGGGATCGCGGTCGCCGATCATGTCGATGAGGATGCCGTAGAGCGGCTGGTACCCGTGCGGCAGGTTGGCGGCGAAATGCTTCGCGCCCACGTACATGTCCCCCGCCTGCCAGTCCTCGCCGTCGGTGAACAACAGGTCCACGCCGATGGGTGGCGGATTGGTCTTGAACATGTCTGCGAGAAGCATCAGGACTGCGACGCCGGACGCGCCGTCATTTGCGCCCGGGATCGGCTTCGAGTGATTGGCGGGATTGGGGTCCTGGTCCGCCGTCGGTCGTGTGTCCCAGTGCGCGAGCAGCAGGATGCGCTGCGGAGCACCCGGGTTGAAGCGAGCGATGACATTGGACATCGGCACGATCTCGCCATCGAGCGCGGTGTGCTTGAACGACTGGATCGTGAGCGAGTCCGCGCGCGGTCGCAGGTACTCCTGCATCCAGGCGAACTGCGCCGCGTGTCCTTTCGTGGTCGGCACGCGAGGCCCGAATGCGACCTGTCGCTTGAGCAGTGCAAACGCCGAATCGGCATTGAACACTGGAACCGTGATGTCCGGAACCGACGCAGCCGACGCAGTGTCAGTGCCCGCGTGGCGATCAGAGCATCCGATGAGCGTCGTTGCAGCGAGTGTGACGAGAAGTAATCGCATCAGCGGATCCCTCCGAGCTCTGACATATCGCGGCCTGCGTTCAGGTTGAACTGTCCGGTCAGGCTGAGCATGAACTGACTGGTGCCGGTCTGTGTGCCGACATAGTTCTGCCGTGCATTATAATCGAGTGCGATGCCGACGCGCATGTCCTGGAGCCCGGTATCCATCTGGAACCTGCCCTGTCGCGTGGTGGTCTCGATCTGCTTGCTGCAGAGCGCCGCGCCGATGCCGATCAGGGTGGATGACCCGCACTGGTTGGTCGTTGTCTGCGTCAGGCTGAGTGACGCCTGCACGGGGTCATCAAGCTTCGCGCTCAGGAACCGCGGCGCAGGCAGAATGCTCGTGAGTGCGAAGCGGTGATAGCCCGTGACGGTCTCGCGGCGGCCGGTGGGCTCCTTGTTGGTCCCGATGGTCTGCTTGCCGGCGTACGTGAGATTCACTGCCTTCGGGAACGTGATCGTAGTGCCCACCGGAATTTCGATGCGCTCCGCCTGGCGGTTCTGCAGTGCACTCACGCCGATCAGGTTGTTGGTCAGCACACGGTCTGCGCCCGCCTCGAAATTCACATTCGTCACGAACTTCTTCCACGACTCGGGCAGCGGCGTATTCCTGACCGTGAGCTTGACCGAAGGCCACTGTCGTTCATTCTGCAGACGCTGCCCGCCGCGCAGGTCGAAGCCATCGCGGTCGGTGTTGCGATAGCGCAAGT
This sequence comes from Longimicrobiales bacterium, assembly GCA_038257485.1. Lineage (GTDB taxonomy): Bacteria > Gemmatimonadota > Gemmatimonadetes > Longimicrobiales > RSA9 > DASUXU01. Next base: position 6,639 of record JBBSJG010000055.1, read on the forward strand.
CGAAGCGCATCGACTTCGTGATCGCGAACCCTGCAGTCGTAGTGAAGTCGCCGGTCCGCAGTGCGCGCGCTGCTGTGTCGGCACCGATGATCTTGAACGACTCCAGGCCGCCGAGGCCCAGCTGATAGGCGATGCCGGGCAGAATCGATTCGCGCTCGAACTGCGAGCTGAGACCGTTGGTCCACGTGAACTCGAGGACATCGAAGCGGCCGACTGTCGCACGCACGGCACGGCTCAACCCCCGCACACCCTTCGGCGCGGCACCGAGCGCCGCTGTCAGACCGTCGGCGGGCCGGACCTGGACCCGACGAGTCTCGACGCGCCCGCTCTGGAAGCGCCGCTGCATCGTCGCGTTGGCCGAGTCGGGACCGGCTCCGGCCTCAGACAGGAACGACGGGTTGCGATCCGTGTCGTAGAGATTCGTGTAGGTGTAGCCGAGCCGCAGCCACGAGGCGATGTCGGGTTCATAGCCGATCGAAGTGTTCAGGTTGCGCGTGGTCTCCCATCCTACATCGACGCCGCCGAGTGTGCCGCGTGCATTCTCGATGGCCTGCCGCACGCGCGCGTCCTGAGTCGCGCGCTCCGCCGACAGCAGGTCCCGCCGGCTCGACATGCCGAGTGACGCCGTCAGGGGGTTGAACGGCCGCAGGCTGATGCTCACATCGTTCTGAAGACCCTGGCGGGGCGACTCGATCGCGCGGATCAGGCTGTCCTCCGGCGACTCCAGGATCGTGTTGAAGTTATAGCTGCGCGACATCTGGTCGTTGTAGCCGGAGCTGAACGAGACCGTAGACGGCGTGAACCGGAATCTCGTTTCCGTCATCCGCTTGAACGCGTCGCTGTTCTCGATCTTGCCCGGTACAATCGCGCGCAGTGCCTTGCGTGCAAATGCGGGCAGCACGCCAATGGACTTGTTGAGCACGGGGTGTGAGTAGGACACGCCGGCATCGAGGGACCCGGCCTCGGTACGCGACGTGATCTGGCGGTTGGCGGCCGTGCTGTACCCGAACCGCAGGGATGAACCGTCTACGAGCAGGCTGAGCCACGGGTTCGCGGTCGGTGTGCGCTTGCTGAGTCGGACACCGACCCGCGTATTGCCACTGCCCGTTTCGCGCAGTGTACCGAGGTTCCCGGCGAGGACATCGGTATTGGCAAGGAAGGTCGGGTCCTGCCCCGAGCGCGAGTGCGTCAGACTGAGCGGCAGATCGATACCCCAGCTGGATGGCATGAGACGGTCGAGATGCGCATCAGCATTGAAGCTGACATCGCCCGCCGCGAGGTACGACGGTGTCTCATTCAACTGCTGGAAGACATCGTCCTGTTGCGCGTACGAGATACTGCCATTGATGAAGTCGCCTGCATTCATGTCGAGCGTGATCGCGCCGGCCCGTCCCGCCGCGCGCGTCGCGCCTGTCAGACGCATGTCGTCGATCCATACCTCGCCGTCCGTCGTCATGCTGCTGCCGTTGTACACTGCAAACGAGATCTCGCGGACCTGCTGGAGGTTCGGCGCGCGGGCGCGGTCCTCCAGAACCAGTGCATACGTACTGTCCGCACTCCAGATCGTATCCTGCCCGCCCGCGGTCGGCGGTCGCTCGATCAGCCGTCGCTCGGACTCCACCTTGAGCGCGAACCACTCCTCGAAGTCGATGACGACTTCCGGTAGCCAGCTCGCGCGCTCGATCGCGTCGCCGTACGCGGGACGCAGCGTGGTCTGGTACATGTAGTAGTTGCGCGGGTCGCTGCCGATCTTGACCACGAACCGCTCGCCGTCCGGTGTGCCCCAGTTGCCGCGCTTCGGCAGTGCCCAGAGCCGGAGCGAACGGTAGCTCATGAAGCTGCGGGCCTGCTGGGCATACCGGTAATACACCTCGGCGCGGTCGTTCGGCGCGAGATCGTCATACGCAACGCGCAGCGACTTCTCGTTGATCTCGAGGCCGTTGCCGCCGATGCGCGTATTCGGATCCTGCGCATTGGCATTCGCGGTGATCGGTATGCGATATGTCGGGTCGACGAGCGCACTGACGGGGCCGACGCGCACTTCGGCAGTGCCCAGACCGGGCTGATCGCTCAGCAGCCCAGTGTTCACGCCCGTGATATCGCGCTTGGTCCAGCGCGAGCCCACGATGCGCATGCGCGCGAGTGCGATCAGGCGCTGCTGGGTCGGCTGACCCGCGACGGTCATGCGCAGATGCTTGATGAACCGCCATGTGCCGTCGTTCGCGCCATTGATGCTGGTGCCCGAACGCAGCGGGATGCGATAGAGCTGATAGTTGGTGCCCGTCTGGGTGCGGTCCCGGACGAGATACTCGCTCAGCTGGTCGAGCCTCACGGTGTAACGGAAGTAGCTGCCGTCGCTCTGCGTCAGCACGCCGTTGCCGTCGAGGTCCTCCGAGTTGCGGATGCCGTTGCCCCGCGTGCAGTTCAACCGTGGGTCAGTGATCTGGTAGGACGTTGTCGGTTTCGTGACGCACGCCTGATCCCACAGGCCCCGCGCGTCCTTGTCCGGTCCCCACACCTCGCGGTCGGCGAGCCTCGCTTCTTCATCGAGGCGCCCGAGACCCCACGGCGTGCCGTCGGGATATGTGCCGGTCGTACGGCCGAGAGAGTCTACGTAAAACGCGTCCTCGCTCACCGTCCCGATATCGAAGATGAGTGTGAGCGGATCGACGGTCGATGACGCTGCATAGAACTCGAGATACTCGCTGCGTGACATGTCGGTGCCGGTCGGCGACAAAGACGTCGTGATCGAACGCCAGCGGCGCAGGTCGGCGCCGCCAGTCGATCCACCGCCGAAATTCAGATACAAACCGTATTCCGGCGCTTCATTGCCGACGACAAAAATGGAGTCGTCGAGGAATTCACTCGCCTTGAATGCACCGCCGAGCTGTCCTGTTGCGCTGAGGAAGTCGTGTGTCCAGATGAGGGGTGCGGCGGTTGACACATCGGTCGTGAACGGCAGCGTGTTCTGATCGCCGGTCGTGGTCTCCGGGCGGGAACCGAGCACCCAGTTCTGGCGGCGTGACTCGATGCGCAGTTCGTCCGTCGTCTCGAAGTCGTCGACGTATGCGTCGCCCTGCGTGTTCGGGTTCGGCGACGACATCGCGACTTCCGCCGTAAGCGTCGCGGCCGACGGATTGCCGAGGCGGATCCCCGGGAGTGCGCCGAAGACGCGGTCGAGGAATGCACCGCCCAGGTCCAGGCTGCCACTCACGCCGCCCAGAAAGATCGAGCCAGGCTCGGTGCCGAGCTGAGGACGTGACATCAGCGACTTCTCGCCCTGGTACAACCCGACAAAATCGAGCTGGCCACGTCGGCCGAGACTGTACTTCGCGTTCATGCCGAATACGGTTGTCGGCGCGATCTGGAACAATGGCTTCTGTTCCCATGCAGCGCCGAGTTCCGCGCCAGGATGTGTAGCGAAGAGCGTCGCGGGATCGCGCAGCGTCAGCTGGCCGACGTCATAGTCGATCTCGTAGTCGACACCACGCTCCAGCTTGAGCGAGCCCAGCGTGATCCTCTCGCTGCCCTCACGGATGCCGAATGCACCGAGGTTGAACGACGACGCGAGGCCGTCCGACGTCACACGGTAATCGAAGTTCAGCTTGAAGCGCGCTGCGGCAGCACGGTTCACGGGGTCGACGACATTGTAGATCGCGCTGTTGGCATTCGTACCGAGCGCAGCCTTCAGTTCCGCCGCGCTCAGGTTGCGGCTGGGCACGGCCGCCGGGTCGAGGAACGGCTGCACTGCCGGCAGAATGATGAACGTGCCGGGGATCGTGGTCGACGCATCGCCAAATGTGCCGCGCGACGGCTGATAGATCTGCGCTTCGTCGATGCGGTCCGTCGGCGAGTCCTCGTCCAGTCCGAAAAACTTCAGGTACGGCAGCTGTTCGGCGCGCACCGTCTGGAATGTCTGCCCGCCCGTGCGATCACCAAGCGAGATCGACATGACGATGCTGTTGAGCTCGACACCCGCGGAGCTGTCCAGGCGATACACGTTGTGCATCTCGTACAGCCAGGTACCACTGCCCGGCTGGTGCATCGCGACCGGACCGCGCAGCAGGCGCAGCAGAGGCGTCGTGCCTGGCGGCGACTGCTCTGCATTCAGATCGCCAACCGTGTCGCCCTGCTCCGTCACATACGCCATGGCAAGCGCTTCGTCCGTGCGCAACGGCGACTTCAGTGTGACCCACAGACCGCTCGCATGAACAACGTAATCCACGCCCGGCGTGAGACGACGGAACGTGCCGCTGTGCTTGAGACCACCGCCGATCGGCTGCGCATCCGCGAGGAAGCGGCCAAGCTCGGCATTGCCCACGCCGCCCGCCGTCACAATTACGCGCTCGTCGCGGTACAGCTCGATCACGCCTCCCGTACGCGGACGGATCGCATTCGGCGCATCGCCGGCACTCAGCGCGATCGCATCGATGTATGGGTAGGCCGTGATCCGCTGCGGATCCACCAGGTAGAAGAACTGGCCCTGCACGTAGTTCGCATCATCGATCACGATCGACTGCTGCTGTGCGACACTCTGCGACGAGCCCGCACCCGCGATCGTGAACTGACGCCTCGCAAGGTCACCCTTCTGCTGCGCTACCACCGTCTGAAGCTCGAGCGGACCAACCTGTGCTGTCGCTCGCAAACCAAAATTGCCCGACGGAATCCCTCGCGTCATGTACCGCGATACCGGCAACGCAATCGAGACGTCACCCACATCGATGCGCTGCAGGATCTCATCACGAAGACCCTGGTACGACACGTTCAGGTTGTTCTCCGCGTCGAACTCGTTCTTCTGGTCGAAATTGACATTCACATTGATGCGGTCTGCCACGCGCCCGGCAACGCGCACGCCGAACGTCATGTCCGGACGCAGCTGCGGGAACAGGCTCGCCTCGCACTGACGGTTCGCGGCCGCGTCGCACGGACGATACTGCGACCATGACCCACCCAGCTGGCCATCGCCATGCACCTGGATCCCCAGGTCGGCATACTCCGAGAGCACACCCGGCAGAACGTCCTTCGACACCGTATCACGGCCCGGCAGCGGTAACGGCAGGTAGGAAACCGTGTCGGGCACATTGTCGAGACGACCCGGCACCCGCCGGGACGGCGCCGGCCGCTCCACTGCGAGCTCGTCCGAAGCCACCGGAATCAGGATGCCCGTGAAGAACTGTGACGCCCGGCGGAACATGCTCTTTTCGGTCGCTGCCATACTGGCATGGGTCCGCTTCAGTTCCTCCTCGAGCCAGACGGAGAGGGCGCGGGGTTTGAACAAGAGGAGGGCGTCAGGCGTATGCAGTGTGAGAAATGACCGGAGATCGGAGTTCAGTGCCTCGATGGCGACTTCGGGCGCCTGCACGACCGGCTCCTGTGCCGCGAGGGGCGCAGAAGCGAAGAGGAAGCCGGTCAGGATATATGCAATGCGTTTCATCGAGATGCGGGCGAACGTCGCCTCGAACTCCACGAGCCTGGGATTGGTCAGGTAGCGGCGCGGGATGCGCCGTGTCTGCTTGTATAAGAACGAATCATGAAATATAGTAATGACTTAGCTCATCCTCAACGGCGGCCGACGGCCCGGACAACTGCATGCGTATCCTGACGCGCTACCTGCTGCGCGCTCACGTCGGCCCGTTCATTTTTGCATTGAGCATCCTCACAGGACTGCTCTTTGTGAATACGGTCGCCCGCCGATTCCCCTCCCTCGCCGGCAAAGGTCTTCCGGCGGAGGTGCTCCTCCAGGTCATGGTCCTGTCACTCCCGCACATCATTGCACTGACACTGCCGATGGCGGTGCTCGTCGCAGTGTTGTACGCGTACAGCCAGATGACGGCGGACAACGAAGTGACGGCCTTGAAGGCGAGCGGCATCAACCTTCTGCGGATGATGGTACCGCTCGTTGTGGCGGCAACGCTGCTTTCTGTGTTCATGGTCTGGTTCAACGACCGTGTGCTGCCCGAAACGAACCACAAGCTCGCCGGGCTGATGATGGACATCAACTCGAAGAGTCCGACGCTGACAATGAAGGACAACGGCGTCGTCAACGACATCCCGTCGCGCGACTTCAGCCAGCATTTTCTGTTGCGCGCGATGGTGATCGACCCTGCGACGAACCGGATGACGGGCGTGGTCATTCATGATGTGAGCGACCCGAATGTCTCGACGACCGTATTCGCGGACAGTGGCCACATGACTTTTAACCGGGAACGCACGGATCTGTTCCTCACGCTGTATGACGGGCGGATGGACCAGCTGAAGCGGCAGACGCCGAAGGACCTGGACCGCGTGTTCTTCCGGGAGCAGCGGATGCAGCTGAAAGAGATCGGCAATCAGTTCGAGCGCACGAGTGACAGCTATCGCAGTGATCGCGAATTGTCGCTGGACACGCTCGCCGCGCGCATCGAGTCAGCGAAATACGACCTCGCGCTCGTGCGGCAGGGTGTGGCGGCGCTCAAGCAGGGTTCGCCATCGAACGACGGGGTGCCTATCGGTGAGTTCGAGATGGATCAGCGCGCGGCATCGCTGCAGAACCAGATCAACGAGTATGCCGTGGAATGGCACAAGAAGTTCGCGATTCCGTTCGCGTGTATCATCTTTGTGCTCATCGGTGCGCCGATCGCCGTGCGGTTCCCTCGCGGTGGCGCGGGCATGGTGATCTTCATTTCGCTCGTGATTTTCGGCATCTACTACATGTCTCTGATCGGTGGCGAGTCGCTCGGCAACAAGGGCACGATCCCGCCGTTCCTGGGGCCGTGGGCTCCGAATTTCTTCTTTGGCGCGATCGGCATCGTGGCAGTGATGCGGATCGGCCGTGAGACCGCGACATCACGCGGCGGCGACTGGGACGATATGCGACGCACAGTGCTTTCACTCTTCAGCAGGCGGTCGAGAAGCGCATGATCCGGAAGCTCGATCGATACGTAGCGAGCGAGTTCGCGCGGCTGTTCGTCCTCTTCTCCGTGGCCGCCCCGGTCCTGTTCATTCTCGCGGACTGGACGGAGCATCTCGACGAGTACACGCGGCCGGAACGAAATCTCACCGTCTTCAGGGTTGCGCTCGGCTATCTGTACCAGATGCCGCTGTTCATGTCGTGGTCGTTCCCGATCGCCGCACTGATTGCAACCGTATTCACGGTCAGCAGCATGACGCGGCACTCGGAAATGGCCGCAGCGAAGGCCGGCGGCATCAGCTTCTTCCGCGCGCTCGCCATTCTACCCGTGATCGGCGTGTTCCTGATGTTCGCGGGTCTCGGCCTGTCGGAGATTGTCCCCGCTGCAACCATGAAGAAGAATCAGATCATGGGTGCAACGGACCGGTATGACGGGTTCACACGACAGGATTTCGTGTACGGCACGGCATCAGGCGACGCTGTGGTCGTACACAACCTGAATGCCGACGCGAAGCGCATCACCGGCATCACGCTGCAGCGCGAGGGCGACGGCGTCCGCACGCCGAGCGAACTGGTGTACGCCGACTCCGCGATCTACGCGGGCGGGAAGTGGCATCTCATGAACGGCATCTACCGCGCGTTCTGGAATGACACACTGGAGTCGTCGTATCAGTTCGAGAAGCTGACCGCAAAGGACTTCACGGAGGACCCGACGCAGCTGACCAGGACGCCGAAGGAACCCGACGAAATGTCGTACCGCGAGCTGGGTGAGTACATCGAGATCCAGCGTCGATCGGGGCAGGAGCCGCGGAAGCTGATGGTGGAGCGGATGCAGAAGCTCGCCATCCCGGTTGCGACGCTCATCATCATCCTGTTCGGCGCACCGCTCGCGAACACATCCGCGAGAGGCGGGCCGGCGTATGGCATTGGCATCTCGCTCGGCATCACGATTGTCTACCTGATGCTTTTCAAGGTGACGCAGGCCATGGGATGGACGGGCGTGTTCACACCGTTCTGGGCGGCGTGGGCGCCGAACGCGTTATTCGCTATGGCAGCGATTGTCGGCCTCTTCCGCGTCAAGACGTAGGCAGATTGATGAACTCCTCGTGGGCACCGCTGCTGAGTGTGCCTGCGAGCACCATCTGCGCCGGGCCGCGAAGCTTCACCAGATAATCCGCGCTCACTTCCACCTCCGCGCTCCCACCCTCCATCTTCACCTCGAAGAGCCCCGGCTTCAGCAGGCCACGCCGTACGGCTGCCGCGCACACGGCCGATGCGCTCGATCCTGACGCCATCGTTTCGCCCGCACCCCGCTCCCAGATCCATGCCTCGACCGTGCTGTCGTCGATCACGCGCGCGAACTGCACGTTCGTCCCCTTCGGGAACAGTGCGTGTGTGCAGAGCTGCGGCGCACGCTCCAGGAAGTCGCTTCGTTCCAGCACATCCATGAATGCGACGCAGTGCGGGTTGGACAGCGATACCGTGTTGATCTCCGCAGTCTTGCCGTTCTGCAGCGGGACTGTCACGCCAAGTCCCTCACCGCTCGTCCCGGTGAATCCCACGACGTCCGCATCGAATGTCGCGCGACCCATCTCCACCCTGATCATCAGCGCACCGTATTCGAGGCGCTCTTCGATGCGCATCTGCACGGTGTCCTTCACGAGCCGAACGTCGAACCAGTCGTTCTGTACGAGGCCGCGGCCATGCAGGTATGCGCCGAAGATGCGCAGGCCGTTGCCGCTCTTCTCCGCTTCCGTGCCATCGGGATTGATGATGCGCAGTGCAATCCCGTTGGCGAGGTCCGCGAGCAGGACGCCATCGGAGCCGATGCCGCGATGGCGGTCGCACAGGAAGCGCGCGTGTGCTGGCGTCATGGCGCAGGGCATGTCGGCGGCATCGACAACCAGGTAGTCGTTGCCGAGGCCGTGGCCCTTCTGGAATGGCAGCAGTGTCATGGCGTTACGACCGCGGCGAGGGTGGCAGGAAGCCGAACGTCTCCGACGCCTCGACGATTTCCTCACCGGCATCCATCCGGATCCCCTCGATACCGTCGAAGACCTGCAGCGCAAAGCCCACGCGGCCGAACGGGGCACTCACCTGCAGCCCCTGCACATACGGCTGGACGCGCTCAAACATCTCCCGCGCAATCGTGATGCCCTCCTGCAATGCGTGCTCCTTGCTCTTCTCATTCGCGCGCTGCATCCTCGCCACGATCTCCTTCGGCACGATCACGCCCGGCACCTCGTTCGCCATGAACTCGGCGTTCCTCGCCGACACCAGCGGCCAGATCCCCGCGACAATCGGGACCCAGATGCCACGCTGCTTCGTTTCCTCGATGAAACTCAACAACTGGTCCGGCTCGAAGACCGGCTGCGTGATCGCATACTCGGCACCGGCCTCCACCTTCCAGTGGAACCGGTTCATCTCGTACTCTCGCTCGGCGGCACCAGGATTCACACCGACGCCGATCGTGAAGGACGTCGGTTCGCCAATGCTGTTGCCACCGGGATCGAGCCCGCGATTGAGCCTGGCCACCATGTTCGTGAGGCCGATGGAGTCGATGTCGAATACCGCAGTGGCTTCCGGATACGGCCCCATCTTCGGCGGGTCGCCCGTGATGAGCAGGACGTTGCGCAGACCGAGTGCATGCGCGCCCAGCAGGTCCGACAGCATGCCCAGAAGGTTGCGGTCGCGGCAGCAGTAATGCACGACCGACTCGATGCCGACGATCTGCTCGACGAGCGTGGCCGTCGGCAGCACACCCATACGCATCTGCGCGCGAGGACCGTCCGGCACATTGACGCAGTCGATGCCCGCTGCCTTCAATACGCGCACACCCGCGAGCATCTTCGCGGGCGTGATGCCGCGAGGCGGTACGATCTCGACAGTCGTGACAAGTTGTCCAGTCGCGAGCTTGTGACCCCAGGCAGACCGGTCGGCGAGCGGCTTGACCGTTACCGTCTCCGCGGGCTCGACCTGCGCAGCATGCACGTGCACGTGACGCGGCGAGATCGCATGAATCGCATCCGCCATGCGCTTGGTATGCTCGGGCGTCGTGCCGCAGCAGCCACCCACGAATTTGGCGCCGCCGCGGATCAGCCTGGCCGCATATTTCGCCATGTACTCAGGCGACGCCATGTACATCTTGCGACCGGCGATCTCGCGAGGCATGCCTGCATTGGGCTGCGCCGAGACGCGACGCGGTGTCGCGGCCGCCATCAGTTCTACGGCACTCAGCATACCCGCCGGACCGACCGAACAGTTCAGTCCGATCACATCAGCGCCCCACTCGTGCAGTCTCGCTGACAGCACGTCGACACCAGTGCCGTACGACGTGTTGCCATCCTCCTGGATCGTCATCTGCGCGACGATCGGCACGGCGCCCGCCTCGCGCACGGCCATCATGGCTTCGCGCATCTCACCGAGATCGCTGAACGTCTCCAGGATGATGAGATCGGCACCCCCCTCGAGCAGCGCCTCCGCCTGCTCACGGAAGATCGACCGTGCTTCCGCACAGGATGTCGGGCCGTACGGCTCGATGCGAATACCAAGCGGGCCCATCGCGCCCGCGACAAGCGCGCGACCGCCCGCGACTTCCTTCGCGATCTGCGCAGCACGCACATTGATCTCGAGCACGGATTTCTCGAGCCCATACTCCGCCAGCTTCACGCGGTTCGCACCGAAACTGTTCGTCTCGAGGATCTCAGCGCCCGCCTTGACATAGCTGCGGTGAACCTCGCGAATGAGGTCAGGGTCTTTGATGACGAGCTCGTCGTAGCACCGGTTGATGTAGACACCC